>JAFLJO010000077.1 GCA_022712975.1 Desulfocapsa sp. | reverse complement strand
GATATAAGTAAAGTCAAGGGAAGATTGACCAATCTCCAGAGCGGTGAAGGAAAGTGTTGCCAGGACGAAGTTATCGGATTGAAAAGAAAAATCATAGAGATAAGACAACTCGGCCAAGTTAACGGTTCCATGGCCATCATGGCCGTAACTCCAATCATCAGCATCACCAGCACTAAGCGATCCAAGATTATCTGTCAGGCTGTAACTGTTGAAACTAAGCATATCTGTATCAAAGGTGACATCAATGTCAAAAGCTGCCAGATCTTGAGCCCCGTATCCAGCATCGAAGAAGTTATAGCGTACGTCTACTTCAAACATTTCGCCCACAGTTACCTCATTGAGTGTAGGGTCAAACTGTAGAAAAGCCGCAGCGTTACTACTAGTTGCAGCAAAGCTACCAATTGCAATAGTTACAGCGCAGATTGCCAATTTTGTGTTTATTGTTTTTTGCATTTTCTCATTTTCCTTTTTTTGATTTGTGATACTTCTTATACTTTAACGGGGTTGCACATCTTGGTCTGTTGCACATCTTGGTCTTGTACACATAGTTACTGCTTTACGTGCATCACGGATGGTGATTCGACCATCATTGTCAAGGTCATAGGCAGCAAAGTCTGCTGCCGATTGCCCGATATGATTTCTGATAATTCTTAGGTCATTACGATCCACATCACCATCGTTATCCAAGTCGCCCTGTAGACCAACTAAACGTTCCACTAGAAGGTCAAGCCAGACTAGACGATGATCGGAACTGACATCATTTCTTACTAAATGATAATTAACATCGGTACGGCTGGGCCAGAACACCTGCCCCTGCTGCGGAACCAATCCATCGACGGATGGCAGAACATAGTCAGCACGAAGTCCCCAGGATGCCGTATCATCAGCATCGCCGGTTGCAGCCAGACTACCCTCACTTTCCGGAATTATCATGGTGTTGACATTGGCGTGTTCAAGCAACTGCAGGATTGCATTTCCTGTGGAATCTCCCTCATCAGGGTCTGCGTTCTGATCTCCCATGATGACAAAAGAAGATCCTGTGCTCAGCCCACCACTGATCCCTTGATCATCGTAGATGTAGCTGCTGTCTGCAGAGCTGACATAATCGGCCCAGAAGCGGATTTCATCATGGTTTCTCCGGCCGTTTCGATCCTCAGGTCCATCAAAAACAGGGGGTGTCGGATGGCTGCCCAGGATATGTACCAGGCTGCCGTTTACCTCAACCGGAATATCCCAGTGGCTTTTTGAGGATAGACGAAACACATTTTGAGCCTCTTCACTGTAATAGGTTTCAGGCAGCATATTGTTTGGCATATCCTTCCAGAGGAATTTCTGGAAAGTACGAATTGCCTCTTCCGCAATGGGGTACTTTGAGAGTACAACCATGCCGTATGCGCCGGGATACCAGCCATAGCCGAAGGCATCTTCAGGATCTGTGGTGTCACCATCACCATTAAAATCAACGCCGGATGGAATACCTGTATTTGAAGGGGCAATAAAGGTGTACGGATAATTGACCGTTGCTGCGCCACCTTGGCTTACACCGAGATAGTTGCTCTGAAAGTTTGCAAGAGCTGCGCCCTCTGCATCATAATCAAATTCGTTCAATAGAATCACATCAGGATTAACAAGCTGAATGATCTCAGCAACCTTTTGTGCATGGTTCCAATCAGGGGTGGCCAGGTTCTCTATCAACCTTCCTTGAGCGTGTTCGCCCCAGGCCATAAGTATATTAAATGTAGCCACACGCAAATCACCGATTTTTTCAGGAACCGGGTTTTCAGTTGCTTCGACTATGCTTACATCAAAAGTTCTCTCTTTGTATTCACCGCTTGAGTCCTCAACGGTAAGAGTTACAGTATAATCCCCTGCTACAGGATACATATATACCGGTTCAGTGTCCGAAGATGAGTCGCCATTACCAAAATCCCAGAAGTAGCTATAGGGAGCGTCTCCGCCGCTGATGTTCGAGAGAAAAGAGATTGTTTCAGCTGTGGTAAAAAATTCCTCATGGGGGGTGACATTGATACCTATTGCAAGAGGCTGTGGTGGCATCAAGCTGACACCTATATTATCCACACCCCATCGCCTGCCATCACCTGGACCGGTTCCGGTTGACAGATAGCGAAAAGCAATGTGTATGGAACCGCCGCTAAAGGATGAAATGTCGTACCCTGCTATATTTTCCCATGTATCATTAATAGCTGCGTTAAGTGGTACGGCTAACGGCTGCCAAGTAGCATTATCTGCCAGAGGATCACCAACACCTGAGTAATCGGTGGAGATATACACTTCCAGCATAGGACCACCGTATCTTCCATAGTAGTCGAAGTGGAGCATGGCAGAGTCGCCATCGGCAATGGAGAAGGCAGGAGAAATGAGCCAGTCATCGCTTGCTGCATCTGCGCCGTAGCCATTACTGAAAGCGCCCTGTTGATCCTTCCGGGTCTCATTCTGCCAGTCGGCTGTGGAACTTCGACTGTAGCTTGACCAGGTACCAAGTGCGTCATCAAAAGTCTCTATTTCAAGAAGACGGACAGGAGCACCGCGAAGTATGATGTTATCGATTATCCAGATTCTTCCATCGCCGCCTCCTGTGCCGGTTGATACATAACGTATTCCGAAATAGGTATGTTCGGAACTGTATGGGGAAAGATCAATGTCACCGGAACCGACTGAGGTGTAACTGCCAATCTGAGGTAACTGGAAATCAACACCTGATTGCAGTTGTGTCCATGTGCCGATTCCATTGTCAGGGTCATAGTCAGTGGATACATGTATCTCTAATTCCGGACCGTTAAAATTATATGCTGAATCAAAAGAGATGGATGCATCAGTAAAGTACGAAAGAGGAAGAGCCGGAGTGATCAGCCAGTCGTCAGAGGCTTCATCTGCTCCATAGCCGTTCATCCTGGCAAAGTGTTGTCCCTGGTATTCTGATACTTGCCAGTTGTGATCACTGCTTATATTGACTGTTGACAGTGAACCAAAGGTGTTCTCCTCAAAATCCCAGCCATAGCCTGCAATAGCTGCAACAGGGTTGAACAGGGTGGTAACTGTCACCTCGTTGGAATAAGCTGATCTGCCGGAAGCATTATACGCACGAACCCTATAGGAATATTCCTGTCCCTCTGCAAGAAGGTTGTTGGTATAATGGTTGCTATCAACAGCAAGTTGTGTTTCCAGAATTTGCCATGTACCCTCGCCGACTTTTCTCTGCAACTCATACTTGGTTTCATCAGTTGCGTTGTCATCCCAATCAAGCTCGATATCGTTTGCTCCAAGTGGGGTTGCAATAAGGTTTGAAGGTGCTGCAGGAGTTGATCCGGAAACCATGGACTGAACCGCGGTGAGATCAAGATCAAAGCTTACATCGGAACTGGTAGAACCAGCTTGATGGATTGCAACTGCGATGACATTGTTTCCGGCCACCAGAAGATCCGGGTCAATTGCAATTTCATTATACCTTTTTTCCGCTGACCCGCCTATTGCTGCGTGGGCTAGGGTGGAAGCACTAATGGCTCCTTCAGGCATATTGGAACGGATCGCTTCTACACCGTTAATGTAAACAACGGCGCCATCATCACGCAGTAGTCTTAGAGTGAGTCGGATTACAGAGTCGGGATCAGTAACTGTGAAGTGTTTACGGAAGTAGGAAGTGATATGTTTATCGTTTTCATCGCTGCCAAAAGAGATAACAGTGGATTCATCACCATCTCCGTAACCGAGCTGTCCATTACCAACTTGCCAATCGGAATCGTCAAAAGCAGGTGCTTGCCAATCAGTCCCAAGATCCTGGCCGTTGTCAAGATAGCTCCAGCTTGCATTTGTTGGTACCAGTCGGATATTTTCCACTTTGGCACCGGTGAAAGGCAGGGAAAATATTTCCCCTGCCAGAGGCTTCCAGAGATCAAGCCCTGTTGGCATGGCAAAGGCGTTAGCATCTTGCTGGACCTGCGTTAACTCGGGAACTTCTGAAGAGTTATAAGCCTCACTGAAAGATCCAAATTTTACCTTGCGAACTTGGATGTTGCTGGTGTCAACCTGAATGAGATTAAACTGCCAGAAAGTATCGGAGGCCAGAGTCCAAGGTTTATCATCGTTATTTGCACGATGAGGCGCCCCCCATGATCCTTCACCAATGTAGGCAGTTCCATTTGCATCATCTCGAATAAATCCCTCAAAACTTCCAGGGCCACTACTCGGCCGAACCGGATAGGTGTATTTGGCAAGATGTGAATCACATTCAATAGCAAGATCAAACCCGTACTGGTCAAAAAGCGGTGTCCATTCACTGTAGCGGCCAATCCCCTCAGCTTTACCAATCTGATGTGGTCGCAAAGGACGATGGTAGCTAGCAACTACCCAGGTACTGGCCGCTGCATGTATACTAAGGTCTGTGGCAAGCCAGTTGTTTTGTGCATTCCAGGCACTGTCATCCTGTCCACTGAAGGCACTGTATCCCACACCGGGCTCAATCTCTGTATTCAGTGTGTATAAACGGAACAAATTCCCACCAATGGACAATGCACTGTAGGCATAAATATTAGGTGTGTTAAAAATAAAAGAAACCATATCGATGACATCATTTTCATGGTTTCCATGGGCAGGAATAATAGGATACATACGACCGTCAGAACTTCTGGCCAACTGCCATTCATCAAGCCACTGTACCCATTCATCATACGTTCCATCGTCCAGATAATCACCGCCATGGGCAATAAAGAGCGGTCTGAGCTTTGAGACGAGAATATTTCCTTCTTGACGGGGCACTTCATTGGTACGAGAGTCGCCACCGGCAATAAAAGTAAAGGGTTGCGGGGTGTCTGGGGCGGTTTTGAACCAACTCGAATCTCCACACGCGCCTCCTTCCTCGCAGACTTGGAAATAATAGGCAGCATCAGGAGTCAATCCTTCAAGATCCACAAAGTAACTGGTTAGAATATTAGAAGAACCACGTACATCATTGCTGTAATCTGTAATAGTTTCCACATCGGCTCTTACCCACGTTGATGGAACGTCCGTTTCGCCGTAACGAAGATAATGGGTGTTGGTATTGCTTTGGCTCCAACCAATAGTCATAGTGGTTGCCGGATCGTGATTCCAGACAAGGCGATACTTATCCGCCTCCGCCAGAGCACTCTGTGAACCACCGGTAAGAAATAAACCGGTAGCAGCCAGGAAGATGACTTTCCTGACAAAGTTTTGCTTCTTCTTCATGTTTTCTTCTCCTGTAGGACTCTTTTGTGTGAGCCTCTTAAATGATTCCTGGTAGACCCTGCCTTCATGAAATAAAAAAAAGCCGAGTTGCAAACATGCAACCCGGCTGACCTCTCACAAGGACCCGTGGCTTTCCGTCCTCACCTTACGATGAGTTTGGCATTTCCCAGAAATAGCTAACAGTGTTCTATTTAGCCTGAATTAATTTAGGAGAAGTTAGAAAGACATTAAAAGTTGATATGGGTTTTATTACGGAAAGGTTAGAGAAACATTATTAGACAATGTGATTGGCGATACAAACGAGACTCCTAAATCATGCAGTTCAGATCACGTTAGTTTGAAACGGGAATTTTCGAAAAAAGTCTCAAACCTACCCTCAAAAACAATATTAAAATCAAAAACAAACCTCACGCTAACATTCATCGTCTTTAATACTTCCCAATATAAATCTATGGCAGTACTTGGTTTATACGAAAAAGGATGGATACTGATGAAAACAATTCTTCAGTGTAAAAAACCTGCACTAAACAACTCCTTATTGAGAGGAATACCATGAAAAAAAGATATGCTGTCGCAAGCGTTTTGACCCTGCTCATTGCTGTTTCTACGACATCAGCAAATGCAGTTATACCTGCACCATTATCGGATGCTCGTTTTGGGATATTCCATGACGAGAACCTTCAACCATTTTACCACGGTGTTGCTTCAGGAGATCCTTTATACGACCGTGTCATAATCTGGACCAGGGTAACACCGCAAAACCAGGATTCGATTGAGGTCAACTGGAAAGTGTCCACTGACCCCTACCTTATTAACATTGTTCAGTCAGGTAGTTACGTAACTGATGCAGATCAGGACTACACTGTGAAGATTGATGTGGATGGCCTGGAGCCAGACACCATTTATTATTACGGTTTTTCATCTTTAATGGCCAATTCACTTACCGGCCGAACAAAAACAACACCTATTGGAGAGACCGACAGGGTGAGGCTCGGAGTGGTCACCGGCTCCAACTATCAATGGGGCAGGTTTAACGGCTACGCAAACCTTGCCAAACGCAATGATCTTGATGCATTTATTCACACCGGCGATTATTTTTATGAGTATGAATCCGGCCGCTATGCTCATCCTAATTTACAGGGGCGCGACCATTTCCCTGATAAAGAACTTCTTGAGCTTGATGATTATCGACTGCGATTCTCCCAATATCGACTTGACAGTGACTTGATGAGGCTGCATCAGCAGCTGCCTATGATTGCCCAGTGGGATGACCATGAACATGCCAACGACAGCTGGGTGGACGGAGCTGAAAATCATAACCCTGAAACTCAGGGTGATTGGGACGAACGGCTGGCGGCCTCCGTGCAGGCATACAGCGAATGGATGCCGGTCCGAATGGATAGCCCTGAGGACAGAAATATTTATCGCAGCTTTTCTTATGGAAATCTACTTGATCTGTTTATGACCGAATCCCGTATTGTCGGTCGTGATGAGCAGCTTCGGGGGAAAGGTGGAACCAGAGAAATAGATGAATCGGAACTCTATGATCCCGATAGAACCCTTCTTGGAGAGGAACAGTTTAATTGGTTGGTGAGTGGCCTTACAAGTTCTACGGCCAAATGGAAGATTGTCGGCACAAGTGTTATGATGAGCCAGCTTTTTATGGCCGACCAGTATGGAAACATGGATTCATGGGATGGCTATCCTGTTGAGCGGGAGACTCTGTTTGCCACAGTCGCACAATCGGGCGTCAGTAACTTTGGCTCAATTTCCGGTGATTACCATACCGGATTTGCCTCGAATCTCGTACCGCTGAATAGTTATCAGCAATATGCTGAGACCGGGATGGGAAGCGTGGGATTTGAATTCACCACTCCCAGTATTACCTCGGCAAACTTTAATGAGCAGGAAGCATTCACTCTTCCGGACGGAACAGTCATTAATCCTCTGGCCATGAATCTTCCGGAACGTCATCCCATTACTCTCCAGGTGGAGCAGGCCGCCGGACAGTACAATCCTCATATGAAATATATGAATATTGACCAGCATGGGTATATGCTGGTGGATTTCAGCCAGCAAAAAGTTCAAGCGGAATACTACTACACAGATACACTTCTTGAACAATCTTCCGTTGAAAATTTTGGTGCCGCCTGGTTTGTAACAGATGGTTCCACTGATTTACAGCAGACAGAAACAGCTTCGCCCCCTAAAGAGGCAGCCTTACCCGCTCCTCTTACACCACCGCCCTATGCCTCCATTGCTCTAAGTCATCTTGCAACCTATGCCACCAATGTTTTTGATGAGGGAACTGCAGAAATCGTTGCCCATGATCCAGTGACCCAACAGCTCTTTGTCGTGAACGGGAACGATAACAGTATCGATATTCTTGACATGAGTGATCCTGAAAATATTTTCATCAATTCAAGCATTGATCTCGCAAGCTACGGTGCTGCACCCAACAGTGTGGCAGTGAAAGACAGTGTGGTGGCTGTGGCGGTAGAAGCTGAAAACAAACAATCTCCAGGGACTGTGGTTTTCTTTTCCACTGATGGGTCTTATCTCAATGATGTAGTGGTCGGATCATTGCCTGATATGCTTGTATTCACACCGGATGGTCGTAAAGTGCTGGTTGCCAATGAGGGCGAACCTAATGATGACTACACAGTGGATCCCGAGGGGTCTGTTTCGATTATTGACATCAGTAGAGGAGTGGGAAGAGCCAGGGTTCACACTGCCGATTTTACTCATTTCAATGCTGATATCCAGCAGCTTCGAGAGGAAGGCATACGCATCTTTGGCCCCGGAGCTACTGTAGCCATGGATCTTGAGCCAGAATACATAGCTGTTTCGCCCGACTCTAAAACAGCCTGGATCAGTTTGCAGGAAAACAACGCCGTTGCCAGGCTGGATCTGAAAAGAAATACAATTACCGAAATAATGTCTCTTGGGTATAAGGATCACGGCGCTGAAGGAAATAGCCTTGATGCATCTGACAAAGATAAGGCTATCCATTTCAGCACCTGGGACAATCTTTACGGCATGTACCAGCCTGATTCCTTGGCTACCTTTGTTGTTGACGGAGAAAACTACATTATCACAGCTAACGAAGGTGACGCCAGGGACTATGACGGTTTTGAAGAGGACAAGCGGGTTTCCAAACTGAACCTTGATCCCCTCGCCTTCCCTGATGCTGAGGCTCTTCAAGATAAAATGCAGCTTGGACGCCTGCAGGTGACAACAACCATGGGTGACCCCGATGGAGATGGTCTCTATAACAAATTGTTCAGCTTTGGTGGACGTTCATTTTCCATCTACCGGCAAAACGAACATGGCCTGGAGCAGGTATATGACAGCGGGAATCTTCTCGGAAAAATAACTGCGGCTGTTTATCCTGAAGATTTCAACAGTAATAATGATGACAACAATTCAATGGATAAACGTAGCGACAACAAAGGTGCAGAGCCGGAAGGCATTGCCCATGCTATTATACATGGTCGTCATTTTGCCTTTATCGGGCTTGAACGGATCGGTGGAGTTATGGTATTTGATGTAAGTAATCCAACGACACCTGCTTTTGTTCAATATATAAATAACCGTGATTTCAGTGGAGATGCAGAAGCTGGTACGGCCGGCGACCTAGGGCCTGAAGGCCTGACTGTTATTTCGTCACTGGATAGCCCCACCGGTAAGCCCTTGCTGGCCGTTGCTAATGAGGTAAGCGGCACCACAAGTCTTTTTTCAATCGATACCAGTAACCTTTCCGAACTTGCGCCGGGAGACCTCAACAATGACGGGATTGTTAATCGGATGGATATAGCGGTTATCAGACTTTACCTCCGGCAATCGGCTTCGGTATTTCCCGAATGCGACCTTGATGGCGATGGCTGGATTACCATCCGGGATGCCAGAAAAATTGTTCCTTTATTCACAGCAGCCAATCAGCACTGAGAGTTCTCATGTTTTCCGAACCCCTCTGTACCGGCTTGTACAGTGCCGGTACAGGGGGCTTTACAGTAACTGCTTACGGGGATCGGATCAACAAAATATCAGGTAGCCCTGTGAGCAGTTACTTATTTCTTTCCCCAAAGAGGATCCTGTCCAAACCTGTCCATCCACCAGTCATCTGGATCAAGTGCTTCTCCATCCAGTGGAACAAGAGGAATCTTAAACTGATTGTAATAATTCATGAGTACATCATAAGCTCTGGTCAGCTTACGCATCAAATCCCCTCTTGCCCTGTCATCGCCCACAATATCAGGGTGATTAGCTTTGCATTTATTGCGATAGCTGCGCTTTATTTCGCCTAAAGTGGCACGCTCCCCCAGGCCCAACAGCTCCTTGGCCTCAAAAATATTCTCCCAATCTGTTTTAGTCATGCTGAGTCCTTTGTCTTCCAGCTCGTCTCTTCGCCTCTTCGTAATCTACCAATATTAGAGCTGTGCTTTATCCAGATCAGGATTGCAATAACAGCGCTGCAAAGAAAGGTTGAAGAACTGCCACCGAGAAACAGAATAAAGAAGGGAATCAGACCGGCAGCCGCCAGCGACCCTGCAGATACAAAACCGGAAACGCCAACAACAGCTACAAAAACCACAAGGGCAAGAGCAATGGACCAAGGTGAAAAGAAGAGAAAGACACCAAGAGCCGTGGCAACGCCCTTCCCACCCTTAAAGCCAATATAAATTGAGAACATATGACCAAGCACGGCTGCAAGCCCACACAACCCGACGAAAAGCGCCCGGTTTTCTCCAACGGGAAGTACGATGGAAGCCACAAAAACAGGGAGAAACCCCTTGACCACATCACAAAGCAAAGTGAGAATACCAAGTTTTTTACCAAGCACCCGATTCACATTAGTAGCCCCGATATTCCCACTACCTTCTTCACGCACATCTTTACCAGCCATGCGGCTGAAAAGGAGGCCAAAGGGAATGGCACCTATCAGATAACTTAGAGAAAGTGCTACAATCAGCGTTATGGTCATGTTTTTTTTTATCTCATAGAATGTTGATTTAAGCGTATATATTGACTGATACGACTTTAGCGCATATCCTATGGAAACACAACTTTGATGCAGGAAAGCCACCACTATGGTATATTCTCTTCATCTTTTTTTTTTTATTATTCTTGATTCCAATTGATCCCAAAAAATATACCTATCCCATGAGCCTGCTAACTATCTTAAAGTTTCCCGACCCTATTCTCCGTCAAAAAGCCAAAACAGTCTCCACTTTTGACAATTTCCTGCAAAATCTCGTCAATGATATGACCGAGACCATGTACGATGCTCCAGGTGTGGGCCTAGCTGCACCTCAAATTGGAGAATCCATCCAACTCATCGTTGTCAATACATCCTGGGATGAGGATGTAAAGGACTCCATGGTTATGATCAATCCTGAGATTACTGCAAAAGAGGGCAGTCAGATTGACGAGGAAGGCTGTCTTTCAGTTCTTGATCTCACTGCTACTGTTAAAAGAAGTCAGAAGGTTACGGTTTCGTATCAGGATATAACAGGAGAGAACCAGGAGCTGACAGTAGAGGATTTGTTTGCCGTCGTGTTACAGCATGAGATTGACCATCTCAATGGTATTCTGTTTATAGACCATCTCAGCACACTGAAACGGGCACTCTATAAGAAAAAGATTAAGAAAATGCTGGCGGCAAAGGAATAAGGAGAATATTTATGGCGGATACGCAAAAAACCTTTCGAATTATCTTTATGGGCACTCCGGATTTTTCCGTACCGGCACTGCAGAGGCTGATTGACAGTCCGGATCAGGTGCTAGCCGTTATCACTCAACCGGATCGTCCTAAGGGGCGCGGTAAAAAATTAACCCCGCCGCCCGTAAAGATTTTGGCTGAATCAGCAGGGATTCCGGTTTTTCAACCTACAAAGATCAGGACAGAGGAATTTGCAGATACATTGCGTTCTTTTCAGCCGGACTTAATCATTGTTGTGGCATACGGTCGAATTCTCCCTTCAAGCATCCTTGATCTGCCACCACTTGGCTGTATCAATATCCACGGCTCACTCCTGCCGCGTCATCGTGGTGCTGCTCCCATTCAGCGGGCGATTCTTGCAGGTGACACGGTTGCAGGAGTTACCATCATGCAAATAGATGTGGGTATGGATACCGGTGCCATACTGCTGCCAGCCTCTGTTCCTGTAACAGATGAAGATACAGCAGGGAGCCTCTTCACCAAACTCTCAAATCTGGGCGGTACAACTCTTCTGGAAGCCCTGGATATTTTACGAAAAGATAAACTTCTTCCCATTGAACAGGATCATAGCATTGCAACCGAAGCACCTCCTCTGAAAAAAGAGCATGGTTCCATTGACTGGGCAAAATCAGCATCTGAGCTTCATTGTTTTATTCGTGGAATGGATCCCTGGCCCACGGCCTATAGTTTTCTGGATGGAAAACGATTTCGATTTTTCGTACCTGTTCGCAGCAATATTTCTTCTGACCAGCCCCCAGGAACGATTATACAAGCTGATAAAAATGGGCTTCTTATTGCCACAGGAGGTGGTGTACTCAACGTCCGTGAAATCCAACCTGAAGGCAAAAAACGAATGACTGTTATGGCCTACCTCTGTGGGCAAGCCCTTGAGTCTGGACAACAATTCATCCAAAAACAATAAGGTATCCATGACCGGTTCCCCTTCCACCACTGCCTATTTAGATTGTTTCTCAGGAATCAGTGGTGACATGCTTCTTGCTGCACTGTTGCACGCAGGCCTGGAAAAAGAGCTGCTTTTCGATGAACTTTCAAAAATTAAAGGACTTGATTTTCAGCTTAACGTGGAAGACCAGCTCCGCTCTGGAATAGGATGTAAACAGGTCTCCATTCATTCACCATCCCAACAACAACTCCGACATCTCGAAAATATTCTTGATCTTTTAGAAGAATCAAATCTGGATCCGCACATCATTACAAAAGCATCTCAGCTCTTTACCCGCCTTGCTAAAGCTGAGGCCAAGGTACATCAAACCACATCAGATAAAATTCATTTCCATGAAGTAGGTGCAATTGACACCATTGTTGATATTGTTGGAGCAATAGTTGGACTTAAACATATGGGAGTGGCCAGAGTAATCTGTTCCCCTATCCCCATGGGACGTGGATTTGTTCAATGTGCCCATGGAACGCTTCCCCTGCCAGCTCCTGCTGTCTGTGAATTACTGAGCGGCGTACCCATATACGGCGTTGAACAAAACAAAGAACTAGTAACCCCAACGGGTGCTGTTTTGGCAGTGGGACTGGCTGATGATTTTGGCAGTATGCCTGCCATGACTGTAAAAAAGATCGGATACGGAGCAGGAAGCCATACACTGAACAATGAGCAGCCCAACCTGCTCAGACTTATCATCGGAGAGGCTCACGCTGTAGAAGGAAATGTAACGGTTGAGGTTATTGAAACAAACCTTGATGATTGGAATAGTGAAGGTTTTCCATATCTCTGTGATCTTCTCTTCAAACAGGGAGCACTTGATGTATCGCTCAGCCCTTTAATCATGAAAAAAGGACGACCCGGCCTATTATTACGGGTGATTGCAAATTCTGCCCATGCACTTGAACTTAAGCAGACTATCCTCTCCGAAACAACGGCAATCGGCCTGCGTTTTAGAAAAGAAGAACGAATGACCCTTAAACGAGATACGATTACGGTATCCACACCTTGGGGAGAGATTGTGGCAAAACAGGTGCAAACTCCAAAAGGCACGGTTATCTATCCGGAATATGACGCCTGCAGGCAGGTTGCTGAAGAACACAAAATTCCACTTGCGCGAGTCTATCGTGCCGTTTCAAGCACAGAAAAGTAGCATAATAAAAAAGCTATCTCCGGTACAAAGGTACCCGATGATATGTCTCTGGAAGCATTTCCTTAATACAAACTATCTACAGGATCAGCAAGCTGGATTAATCAAATACGAGAAAAAAAATGGACAAAATAATCATGTTTTTTGCCACAGGTTTTTACAGTGGTAACCTTCCAAAATGCCCTGGAACCTGGGGTTCCTTAGCAGCCCTTGTTCCCTGGTTTTTTATGCGTGACCTACCATTGCCGTCCTATCTTGGAATGATGGGATTAGTTTTTATCGTGGGCTGTATTATCTCAGGCTCTGCAGAAAAAATCCTTGATCAGCCCGATGCAGGGCCAATTGTGATTGACGAATTTCTGGGCATGTTCATCACCCTCACTGCCGCCCCGAATCACCCGGCAGCATGGATTCTTGGATTTCTTCTCTTTAGACTCTTTGATATCCTGAAACCCTTTCCATGCTCATGGTTTGACCAGCATATCCATGGCGGCTTTGGCATTATGATGGATGATGTTATTGCAGGGATCTATGCACTGATCTGCCTCCAGGTTCTCTGGATGATTGGAAGCAAGATCAGTGGATGAGTCTGTCAACTTGAGTATGGCCTCACGCATCCCCAAAAAACGTATAAACCAAGACCTGACCCTTATGCTCCCTCCAAGTATGAGGCGTGTACTTGTCAGTTTTACTGGCATCGATTATAATAATTGAGAAAGCGATAAATCAAAAACCCAAGAAAAGATAACGCTACACCGACCTATAAGACAAATTCCAATATGCAAAAAAAAATACTATCCGGCGAATTGGATGTTCACTTTATCGATAAAATTCTAGACCCACCCCAACAAAAAATATGGCCCATGTTAAGTCAAACGCCAGAAAATTTCATTTTATACGGGGGGACTGCTGTCTCACTTCGTTTGGGACATCGTAAATCGATTGATTTTGATTTTTTCACGAGTGAAACATTTTTACCGGATGATCTTTTTCGAGAAATAGGTTTTCTCAAAAATGGTGTAAAAATTCAAGAAAAACCAAATACGGTAACAGTCCTTGTTTCTGCTACAGATTCTTCAGATCCAGTCAAAATATCATTCTTTGGCGACTTGAATCTTGGCCAGATTAACTCTCCAGACCTCGCAGAAAATGATATTTATATAGCGTCATTAAAAGATTTATTTGGGATGAAATGCGCAACTGTAAGTCAACGAGCTGAAAAAAAAGATTATCTCGATATCCATGCAATTATAAAAAACACCAGTTTTGATCTCCAGGATGGCCTTGCTGCAGCGCAAGCAATTTACGGTAGCCAATATAACCCAGCTATCACATTAAAAGCACTTTCTTATTTTAGAGAAGGTAATGTCGCTGAACTTCCCGCAACAATCCAAACTGACCTTATTCAAGCAATAGGGAGTGTAAGCATGGAAAACATCCCGACAATAACGTGTTCTTGTATTATTGGAGAAGACATAGACCAAGGAATGAGATTATGAATTCAGAATTGATAGAAGTCGCTAAACGTGTAAATTGGTTTGACAATCCTGAGACTTTGTTAAATAATTCAAATCGATTTTTGTGCTACTTCATGCAATATTGCCAAGCTAAGGACTTTGCTATTGTTAAAAAATATTTTTCACAGCAACAATTCAGAGAAGCATTAGACACTGCTCCCTCTGGTATTATTGATGCTCGGTCAAGAGCTTATTGGGAAATTGTAGTTACGCACTAAATGCTTAACTAAAAAATAGCGAGCTGTGCGGGTAGGATGCCAATACATATAAGTACTTGAAATCACAAGTTGCTGTTTGTTCCATATTCATTAAGGATATTGTCGTTATCGTGCTATAACTATGTACTTTCGTAATTGATAGACCCAAGGAAGAATCCTACCCGCACAGCTCGAAAGATTGCAACTTTACCCGTATTCCCGATTTGCCTGTAGAAAACTGGCTCGAATAATATATGGCTGTCCTGCTCATATATCGGGAAATTATAGTTTCTGCTGGAATCATTCCCGAGAAAAGGACGCCAAAAGAATCGTAACCGTAGTGAATTCAAGCCGAAGGCTACAAACTATTCTTTCTTCTTTCTTCCATCTTCTGTCTCATGGTACACTTGGCAGCCGGACTGAGTAAATTCCTCAGCTTTTTCTTTCATACCCTCGGTCAGTGCTGCATCTTCTTTCATCTTCAATCCTTTTGCGTACTCTCGCACTTCATGTGAAATCTTCATGGAACAGAACTTAGGACCGCACATGGAACAAAAATGGGCAACTTTTGCATTGGAATGAGGTAGTGTTTTGTCATGAAATTCTACAGCCTTTTCCGGATCAAGGGAAAGATTGAAATGATCCTGCCAGCGGAACTCAAAACGTGCCCGCGACAACGCATTATCACGATACTGTGCTCCGGGATGACCTTTTGCCAAATCTGCTGCATGTGCTGCAAGCTTAAAGGTTACCACCCCTTCACGTACATCTTCACGATCAGGAAGTCCAAGGTGTTCCTTGGGAGTTACATAACAGAGCATGGCTGTTCCGTACCAACCAATCATGGCTGCCCCAATGGCACTGGTTATGTGATCATAGCCAGGAGCAATATCGGTAACTAAAGGTCCAAGGGTGTAAAAAGGTGCTTCCCCGCAGGCCTTAAGTTGTCTATCCATATTTTCCTTGATCATATGCATTGGAACATGACCGGGTCCCTCAATAAAGGTCTGGACATCATGCTTCCAGGCAAGTTTTGTTAACTCTCCCAGTGTCTCAAGCTCAGCAAACTGTGCGGCATCGTTGGCGTCTTGTAGACATCCCGGACGTAAACCGTCACCAAGCGAGAACCCGACATCATACTGTTTAAGCAGCTCACAGGTTTCTTCAAAATGAGTGTAGAGAAAACTCTCTTGATGATGTGCCAGACACCATTTAGCCATGATACTTCCGCCACGGCTTACTATCCCGGTGGTACGATTTGCTGTCATGGGGACATGATGAAGCCGAAGCCCTGCATGGATGGTGAAATAACTCACTCCCTGTTCACACTGTTCAACCAATGTATCTCTGAACATCTCCCAGGTAAGTTCTTCGGCCTTCCCGTCAACCTTTTCAAGGGCCTGATAAATGGGAACGGTACCAATTGGCACAGGAGAGTTACGCAAAATCCACTCTCTGGTTTCATGAATATTATTTCCAGTGGAAAGATCCATGACGGTATCGGCACCCCAACGGGTGGCCCATACCATTTTCTCAACTTCCTCTTCGATGCTCGATGTAATAGATGAATTTCCAATATTAGCATTAATTTTCACCAGAAAGTTGCGACCAATAATCATGGGCTCGCTCTCAGGGTGGTTAATGGAGCAAGGTAAGACCGCACGTCTTGCCGCAATTTCATCCCGCACAAATTCGGGTGTTATGTGAGTCTTGGGAGTATTTGCACCAAAACTCTCACCGGGATGCTGAGACAGTTCTTCCTGTAACTCATCAATTCGCTGATTCTCACGGATCGCAACATACTCCATCTCTTGCGTAATCATCCCCTGCCGGGCATAGTAGAGCTGGGAAACATTCTTTCCCGCCTTGGCTCTCAGCGGTTTTTTCACATCCTTAAACCGAAGATGATCCAAGTCTGAATTATACAGTCGCTCTTTTCCAAACGAGGAAGTCAAATCATCAAGCAGCTCCACGTCTCCCCGATCCATGATCCATTTTTCACGAAGCCTTGGCAAGCCTTTACGAACATCAAGTTTCACATCAGGATCGGAATAGGGGCCACTTGTATCATAGATAGTTACAACAGAGCCACAATTACCAGGCCCTTTAATTGCTGCATCATCCACACTTACTTCCCGCATACCAACCTTAATATCATGAAGTCTCCCAGGTACATACACTTTTTTTGAGTTGGTAAAGGGGCGACGGGTAATAGTTTTCGCGCTGGGTAGTTTTTCTTTTCTTTCCATATTGGAATGATTCCTTTTTTAGATTATATTCTTGAATATTCCACCCTTTATAGGCAAGTCTACATATTCCCTCCTTTCGGGATTATGACTGGACTTTCACCTGCTAGTTCGTGACCATGCCGGTCGCACAACAGGTGAGTATACTCAAGTTTACAGGGTGTACAAAAAGGGGAAAGTGTGCCGGATTCGGCACAAGGGGATGTGTTTCACTCACCATGACTTTCCCTACGACTTGATTACAAGTGTCAGGTTCCAGGAGTTTATTCTCAGCTGGTAAACCCAGCACCCCCAAGTCTTAAACTCCTTAAATATGCTGAATATAAACCAGCATGTTTAAAGATCATTTCAGTATTGTTTTCGTCTTTCAGTAAAACTATATAAATGATATATAAAGAATATCAAAAAATATCCACCACTATTCACAACCTTGTCATTCCCCCCCTTACCACTACAAATAGAAACATGAGAAAAATGGACATGGCTCTCTTGAAATCCCAACAATAATACTGTAATCTTTCTAAGATACTAATCATCATTCCCTATTAAACTATGACTATTTTCTCTTTTGAGGTTTCTCCATGCCCCCGATTGTAACCTTTATCGGCTGGCACGATAGCGGCAAAACTACCCTGGCCTCCCGGGTTGTTCATCATTTGAAACAGCTTGGCTACCAGGTGGCAGTTATCAAATCCACCAAAGAAACTGGTATCGTCTTTGATACACCGGGTACAGACACCCATACCCATCGCAGTGCAGGAGCAGATTCTGTAATGCTGGTGGCTCCAGATCAGATGGTTTTAATGACAGACAACAGGAGCGAATCTCTCACAAGTCTGGTGCACCGCTATTTCCCGGAAGCTGACATTGTCATTGGAGAAGGATTTAAAAAAGCCCGCCATGTCTCCAAAATTGAAGTCTTCCGTAACAGTGAAACAAATGAACTTTTGCGTAACAGTGTGAGCGGCGTTATTGCCGTGGCAAGTGATGAGCCAATCAGCGGTGACCATATCTTCCGCCTGAATGAAACCGCTGAGATTGCCTCTTTTATCGAAAACCGATTCCTTCAGGGTGCCACCAAGAGAGCCGATCACACCACCCTTCTTATCAATGGCAATCGTATTCCAATGAAGTCTTTTGTTCAGGATGCACTTGCTGGAACCATCAACGGATTTGTTAATTCCCTTAAACTTCGCAGCAGCAATGCAAAAACCATCGATATTCGAATAACTCTTCCTGACAGTAAAAAATAATCCAGAGCGAGCCATGTATAAAAAACTCATCCTGCTTCTTTTAGTCATTACCTTCATTCCTTCTCTCCTGCATGCTGGAGAAACCATCAAATGTGCCTCCACCACTGCAACGCAACATTCGGGAATGCTTGATTATCTCTTTCCGATTTTCAAACAAGCCACTGGCATTGATGTCCAGGTGGTTACAATGGAAAATGCTGAAGCCTTGGAATTGGGAAAAAAAGGGGAAGTGGATGTTGTACTCACTCACGCAAAAGACCTTGAGATACAGCTAGTGGATGAAGGGTATTTTATCGATCGGGAAGAAATCATGTACAACGATTATGTTATTCTTGGCCCCTCCAATGATCCCGCAGGTGTAAAAAGAACAGAAAAAGTCCTTGATGCTTTCAAAAATATCCGCACAGCAAAAGCAAACTTTGTCTCACGCGGAGATAACTCAGATACCAACATGCGGGAAAACAGAATATGGGCAATGACTGGATCAATGCCTGAAAGAAACGATACATGGTACCTTGCTTTGAACCAAAAGATGGATACAACCATTCGTACTGCAGCGCAAAAACAGGCCTACACTTTAACAGACAGAGCTACCTGGTACTCCATGGAAGACAAAGACAAAATTGGACTCAGCATTATCCTTGAGGAAGATCCCGACCTGTTCAATCAGTATGGTGTTATGATTGTAAACCCAAAAAATCACAAGCATATTAATTATCAATCAGCCATGAACTTTGTTATCTGGCTAACCTCTCCTGCCGGTCAGAGTGCTATTGGTGCATTCAGGGATAGCTCAGAGAATATTCTTTTTACTCCCAACGCCAGGTGAATCCCAAAGGGAAATGGATGAATATCTCTAATACAATTCGCAAATTTATCTTCCCTCCCCTTACTAAAAGCTACCTTACCCGCCTTATTCTTCTAGGATTAAGTTGCTTCCTGTTCTTCTCGTATGTTCTTATCCCTCTGCGTATTCAAGGCCACAGCATGGAACCAACCTATCAGAATGGATCATACGCTTTTTGCCTGCGCCCACAGTACCTCTTTTCAAAAATAGAAAGGTTTGATATTGTAACTGTACGCTTCACCGGACAAAGTATCATGCTGCTGAAACGTGTGCTTGCCCTTCCCGGAGACATTCTGGAATTTAGAGAGGGAACACTGTATATTAACGAAGAACAAATTGATGAGTCCTATGTGCAGTATCACTCGTCTTGGAATCTTCCAGCACGCAAGGTAAAACCCGGTTATGTTTATGTTGTGGGTGATAACCGCAGTACTTCAATGGCAGAGCATCGTTTTGGACAGGTAAAAATTGAGCGAATTATTGGTGGAGTTCTGTTTTAATCAACCCTTAGAGGTAACACCTTTCAAATGAATACAAAAATAATAATCCTCTTTCTTCTCCTTGCTGTCGCATCTTTCTTTCTCTTACTGCCAAGTGATGAGAAAAAAATCCTTAAAAACCTGAACTCTCTGGCGGAGTATTGTTCATCATCTGGCGAAGAGGCTCCTATTGCCGCATTAAAAAACGTTATGCTGGCCGGCAAACTTTGCACTTATCCATGCCGTGTTCAGGTGGAATCCTTCAACATTAACAGGGATTTCACTAAAAAAGAGTTTACTGACCACGTTCTTATGCTTAAAAAGATGACACAGAACACACGCTTTTCATTCCATGATACTATTATTGACTTTCCCGTGGATGGCCGAGCTGAACTGGTAAGCACTCTGCGTTTGGACGGAAAGACAAAGGACAAACGCTTCACTGATGCCTATGAACTAAGCATTCACGTTGAAAAAACAAATGGCGATTGGCTCTTTTCCTCTTTTACCGTTGTCGAATTTATTGAACAATAGGCACCAAACTCCAAGAAACAGCTCTTTTCTTTTATATAGGATATTTTATGTCAGCCTCTTTAAATAACGATCTCGGCAGCACAAATGTACTATGGAATCTTGATGCCCTCTACGATTCTTTACAGGACGAACTCCTTCAGGACGATCTGGATCTTTGTATACAGGAAGCAGAAATGCTTCGTGAAGAGTGCAGCGGGAAACTAGCCGAACTTGAGCCAGCATTCTTTGCAAGATCTCTTAGGCGCCTTGAACGTATCCAAGTGAACCTTGGACGAATTGACACTTACGCCTTTCTGAACTTTGTAACCAGTGTCAAAAACGCTAAAGCCTGCGCTTTCCTCCAGAAAAGCAAAGAAGATGCCAGCCGGGTAAACCGTGAACTTGTCTTTTTTAATCTGGAATGGGCTAAAATGAATCAGGTGTCTGCTGATATTTTCCTTGCACATGACGATGTTGCCCCCTATCGCCACTATCTTTTGAATCTGCGCAGGTATGCTGACCATCTCCTTTCTCGGGCAGAAGAGTCACTTCTTGTTGAGCTCTCTCCTGTGGGTAATGACTCCTGGCTGATTCTTTTTGAAAAGCTCATGGGCCACCTGGAGTTTGGAGACAGTAAAAGAAGCGAAGAAGAGGTTTTGTCCGATCTGTATGATGCGAGCCGTGAAGTGCGCCACAAAGCGGCTCTTGAATTAACAGAGGGCTTACAGAGTCAAATGCACATCCTCAGCCACATTTTCAACACCATTCTTGCGGAAAAAATGATCGACGACAGGCTGCGCAACTATCCATCCTGGGTAAGTGCCAGAAATCTTTCCAATGAACTGGATGACAAAA
Organism: Desulfocapsa sp.; assembly: GCA_022712975.1. Taxonomy (GTDB): domain Bacteria; phylum Desulfobacterota; class Desulfobulbia; order Desulfobulbales; family Desulfocapsaceae; genus Desulfocapsa. Next base: position 73,720 of record JAFLJO010000077.1, on the reverse strand, counting down.
CCGTTAAAGCTCTGATCGATAGTACCACGGCCCGGTACGATATCGTGCAGCGTTATTATACAATCAAAAAAGAGATTCTGGGTCTTGATGAACTGTACGATTACGACCGGTACGCACCACTCCCTTCTCTCCCGAACCGCTTAATTCCCTGGGAAGAGTGCAAAGAAATGGTATTGAGTGGTTTCCGCGCCTTTTCTCCTGAAATGGCAGATATTGCCGCCCTCTTTTTTGAGAAAAACTGGATTCATGCACCACTACTTGACGGAAAACGGGGCGGAGCATTTGCCCATCCGGCAGTCCCGGACGCTAATCCCTATATTTTAGTCAACTACACCGGTACCCTTCGTGATGTGTCAACAGTGGCTCATGAGCTTGGTCACGGAATCCATCAATACCTGGCGAGGGATAAAGGGTATTTCAACAGTGACACGCCTCTTGTTCTTGCTGAAACAGCATCGGTTTTTGCCGAACTTTTGATCTTCCATAAGCAACTGGAAACGCTTACCAACCCGGCAGAAAAGCATGCCTTTATCTGTCAGAAGCTGGAATCCATTTTTGCAACTGTTTTCAGGCAGATCTCCATGAACCGCTTTGAAGACATGATTCACACACAGAGAAGGGAAAAGGGAGAAGTTTCCACTGAGGATCTCTCAACACTGTGGATGAGCAGTCAGGAGGCAATGTTTGGTGATTCGGTCACACTTGGGGAACATTACCGAATCTGGTGGTCATATATCCCGCACTTTCTCCACACCCCTGGATATGTCTACTCCTATGCCTTCGGCGAGCTCCTGGTTCTTGCACTGTATGGGCTTTATGAAAAAGAAGGGGCCGATTTCATACCAAAGTACCTCCACCTCCTCTCGCAAGGTGGAAGTAAGTCCCCTTACGAATTACTGATCCCGTTTAATATTGACCTGAACGCACCCTCCTTCTGGCAGGGTGGATTGCTTGTTATTGAAAATATGTTAAAGGAAATAGAAAATGTCTGAGGAAGAATACATAAAAAGCCAAGTCGGAGAACGCCTTGTGCAGGTGTTGAAGAACCCTGAAGAATCAGAGTGTCAGGAAAGCTTTGTACGAGCCATGGAACTCACAAAAGCTTATGCCAGTTCCGGTTCTGCCACCCATTTCAGTGCGGTGGCCAGGTTATTCTATGATCTTTTTGAGATGTTTGAGACGGGCAGGGATCCACGTCAAAAATGAGAACAAAACTTGGAGTATACCTTTTAAAAATTATTATGAAGAAACTTTCACTTTTGACAATGCTGTTCATAATATGCAGCTCTCTTATGCTCCTTGCGGCCTGTGGTTCTGATCCCGATGTCGCCAGGGTTGGCAAACCTGCTCCTGATTTTACTCTTGTTGACAGGCATGGTAAAAATTGGACACTCTCTGCATTAAAAGGACAGGTCGTCTTTGTTAATTTCTGGGCTACCTGGTGTGCTCCATGTCGTGAGGAGATGCCTTCAATGCAGAGACTTTATGAAAAAATGCCAAAGGATACATTTAAAATGCTGGCCATATTCAACAGTGATGATCCGGCTCTGGTAAATAGTTTTGCTACAAAACTTGATCTTACCATGCCAATTCTTGATGACCAGGCCAATACAGTGGGTGTGAAATATGGCCTCACCGGAATTCCGGAAACCTTTATCATTAACAAAAACGGAATAATTGTGAGAAAATACCTTGGCACTGCTCAATGGAACGCTCCTCGATTCACGAAAATGTTGAAGAAATTTATTGACCAGTGATGAAAAAGAAAAAGAAATCTCAGCCATTAAAAGTTCGGAAAGCGCCATTTGTGGCAATATTTGTATTTCTTGTTCTCGGAGCTGTGGGAATCAGCTTAGGGGAGCCATCACGGGTCCTTGAACAGGCAAAGCAAATCTGTCTCTCCTGTATAGGAATAGGCTGATGGATTTTGTACGTAAATGGGTACAGGTTCTCTTTTTCCTGATAACTAACGGGTACTGGTATTTTCCGGTGACCAGGGGAATATACCAAGGGCCGCTCAAAGTAATCTGTTCGCCGGGACTGAACTGTTATTCCTGTCCTGCCGCCACAAGCTATTGTCCCATTGGTGCTCTGCAGCAACTTATGGCCGGGATTCGTCTGGCTCTTGAAAATGGTCAGATCTACGTCGGATTTTATGTTATTGGAAGCATGGGCGTAATTGGGAGCTTTGTTGGCCGCATGGTTTGTGGCTGGGCCTGTCCATTTGGTCTTTTCCAGGAACTTCTCCATAAGATTCCCTCCCCTAAGTTTGGTGTCTGGCGACCGTTACGTTTTATAAAATATGTACTATTACTTTTTATGGTTATCCTTCTGCCTCTTTTCGCAGTTGATGCATTTGGCTTTGGCCAGACATGGTTTTGCAAGTATATCTGTCCGGCAGGCACATTACAGGCAGGATTACCACTGATTATTCTACAGCCAGGGCTTCGGGAAAGTTTGGGGCTGCTTTTCCTGAACAAGCTTTTTATCCTCTCTTTTTTCATTGTCTGGGCGGTTTTTGCCAGTCGTCCTTTTTGTCGAACGGCATGTCCTCTTGGAGCTTTCTATGCGCTGTTTAACAAAATAAAATTGGTTAAGCTGCGTCTTGATACTGAAAGATGTACTCAGTGTGAAGCCTGCCATGCTGTTTGTCCCATGGGTGTACACTTTAATGAATCACCTGACGATATGGAATGCATCTCCTGTCTTTCCTGTAGTAAGGCTTGCAATTTCAATGCAATCAGTCTTGAAATCGGAGGGGTACCGCTCAGCAATCAAGCTCCTTGCCGACCGGAAAAAGCTCAACTGGAACAGTAATGTCTGAGGGGGGGTAACGTAAATATCCTTCCTGATCATTGTCCAACTCAGCTTATACTACCAGTTGTGACAGCAGCAATGACCGCATAGCGACCAAGTTTTCCGATGAGAACCAGAAAGGAAAAAAGAAGAAAGTTGAATCGTAAATATCCCGCTACCAGACAGAGCGAGTCGCCAATTATTGGCAACCAGGAGAGTAGGAGTGTCCAAGATCCATACCTGCAGAAAAGAGCCGTGGCTCTCTCTGTCTGCTCTGTATCTATTCGCAGAAACTTCTTTAGTAAAAAAGCTGCTCCCCAAAAGCCGATCCCATAGGTGGTGCAGGCTCCGAGAAAATTCCCTATTGTTGCCGTAAGCACCACAATTCTTGGATCAAAAAGATTGAGAATCAAGGCGATCAACAGCCACTCGGAACCCAAAGGAAGAACTGTGGCGGCGAGGAAACTCAAGAGAAAAAGGGCAGGCAAACCATTATCCATCAGAAATTGTTCCATTTTAGATGGTATGGTTGTTTTGACACACGTAAGAATTCTCTTCGAGCACCAGAGTAGTACTTTCCACGGACATAGGTGGACGGTTATTTGTTGAGGGTCTTTTCATAGACACCATATGCAGGACACTTCACCCTGCCCTGCTGTTTCAGACGAAACAGTATTCCATGTAACTTTTTTGCCGGAAAACCGGTACTCTTCTGCAACACCTCGATGCTAAGTCCTTTTCCGCTCTCTTCAATGTAATGTGCAACTAAGGCGATGGCGGTTGGATAGCCCTGCAAGTCATATTGGGGCGTTACTTTTTGCTTTTTCGTCTTTGCCGTCGTTTTTTTGACAGGTTTGATAGGTTTGACGGGGACAAGATCATCCATATCAAGCCCAAACAGATCAGAGAGTTTATCGTCGGCAATAACCCTGCTGCTTCCAGTTGTGGTTTTTTCAATTATTGACGAGGCCTTACTCTGCACTGCCTGGCTGACCAGATCATCAATTTCCGCCTGTCGCAATGTGAAAAAGAGAGCGGGGTCTTCGTCAAGGCGAGCCCCCACACCATACAGAGTAGCGGCAACATGTTTACACATGGATGCCCAATCCGGGCAGCTACAGTCAAATGTTATTTCCAAAGGAGTTGGAAAAAGTCCCCGACCCTGAACCATAAAAATCTCCTGCAGCTCCTTGGGGATTTTTCCGGCCAGCAGATCGGGCAGGGAAGAAAGACGGGACTGGCACTCTTTTTTGATGTTTTGCCAGTTTTGCTTTTTCATCTTTTTGAAGGAGATCACGACCTCATAGGGTGCGCCCATGGAGCCTTGGACAAGAGACGTTACCTTGCCGAGAGCAATCTTGAGATCAACCACCGCCATATTCCGGACATAACTGCGACCACGGCCGATACGGTTTTCGTAATCGGCATAACTCTCAAGGTTAGTATTCCATGCTTTTCCCCACCATGTTTTCGCCAGAGCCTTTCCTTCAATGATTATAGGGCGGATGTTGGGATTTTTCTTTCGTATCTGCTTAATCTTTTTTTTGGCCTTAGCTCTTTTTTCAGCAACGGTGACATATTTCGGGTAATAGCCATAACTCATATTTTATTTTTTCACCTCTTACTCGAGTTTGGTTTCGTATCGGCGGAGTTAAGTCACAAAAGTTTTTCGTGACCACATGTTTACCACGGTAAATTTGATATATTTATGTATAGACATTGTGCATCGCATCCTCATACTGCATGACAATATGCCCAAAGACCAGTTCGGTCTTTTCTTCTACTTCTTCTGGTGTATATGATTCAACAGGCAAACCAGTGTGGTCGTCATAGAGAAAATTGTAAATTTCCAGCTTCACAGCCGCCCTGGTACGCTCTTTCTCGCGCCACTGATCGACATTGAGTTTTTCTGCCTTTAACTTATCAAGAAGCTCCCTAGCCACACTTTTTATTCGTTCCCGACCTTTTTTTGAAATATCTTTTTTCATTAACAGGTCAAACAAGGCCAGATACTCTTCATTCAACCCTTCCCGAACAGATCTGGTATCTTCCTCGTCAAGTTCTCCAACGAACTTCATCAGTTTCGCAAAGGTTTCTTCTATGGTAACACGATCCTTTTCCAGATTATATCCGGCAATAATTTCCTGATACCTGGTATTGAAATCAGTCCTGAGAGGATTCCTGGCCATCATTTTTTGTAACTTTTTCTCTACCTGGTTTTTGAGACTTTGTACGGTGGTATTTTTAGTAGGACTTTTCTGGAACTCTTCTTTCAGTTTATCGAAATCAATCTTACTGATGTCATATAAGTTATCGTAGTCGCCGGCTGTTTCCCTACTTTCAAGACCGATTGCTTCATCAACGACTGTATGCAGTTCCCGTATTATTTCCGATATGTCAGCCCTTGCCCGGTCTTCCTGCAACTTTTGGTAGACGATATTTATAACAGCGTGTTCCTGTTTGTAAGCATGGACTGCCTTTATTGTCAAACATCCTTTGAATTTAACAAACACTGTTCTGGCCAAAATTTCAAAACATTTTCGAGTTTCCTCACTCTGGTTGATAACCTCTTTTGCATCTCTGATTGCAGCAATTTTTTCAAAACCACTCTTTTCATTTATGGCATCCAACTTGAATCCCCGGTCTGTAACAAAGTTTTTTGTCAAGATAATTGCCTCGGCAAGTTCATCCAACAAATCTTCCTCAGGTTTTACCGGTAGAACAGGGCCACCTTCGCCTCCACCATCTCCGGTTTCACCACCGGCAAAAGTAGCCAGGGCCTCACGCAGATTTTTCAAAATGCCGCAATAGTCAACAATCAGACCATTGTTCTTCCCTTCGTATACCCGGTTTGCTCTGGCGATGGCCTGCATGAGAGTATGTGCCTTCAATGGTTTATCCAAGTATAGAGTAGCAAGATTTGGCACATCAAAGCCAGTTAACCACATGGCGCAGACAAAAACTATTCTGAACGGATGATCTTCATTTTTAAAGGCAATATCAAGACCGATGGTTGTCTTCTGACCGCCAGCAACCACAATCTCATATCCGGTTTTCATCCGCGCCCGGTGCGGGAGAATATCAATATCCCATGTCTTGAATCTGGCAACCTCACCCTGTTCCTCGCTCACCACCACGGCCATTTCTGTTTCTTCCATCCAGGCAACTTTACGACGCAACAGTATCTCTTCCTGTTCATCCACTGCCTTCTTCATTGCAGCCCGCACAGCTTTGGTCTCTTCCTGCCAATAGAACTGTACAAGATTAAACATCCGCACTGCTGTTAGCTTGTCGATTGAAACCATCATGGCCTTGCCTGTCTCCCAACGAGTTGTGTAGTGCTGGACAAAATCACGGGCGATGGCGTCCAGTCGTTTTCCGGCAGTAATGATATGATAGTTCTTCGACAGGTCGGCCTCCAGTCTGGCTAACTGATTTTGGTCTAACTCCTCTTCCAGCTGTTCCAGTTTTTCGGCAAGTTTTTCGTTGATCTCTGTGGTTGTGAGTTTTAATTTTTCGCCCCGATTGTCATAGAAAATCGGCACAGTAGCCTTGTCATCCACGGCTCGCTTAAAATCATAGGTTGAGACGTAGTCCCCGAAAATACGCCTGGTGATCTCATCGTTTTTAACCAGGAAATGATTGTTATCAGGCTCCTCGAAGTCAAAGACCTTCAGTCGTTTCTTTTCAATCTGTCCCTGCCTGTTACGAAACGAGACAGGTACGCCATCTTTGAACAGAGTATATTTTTCCCGGTTGATCTGTAATGTGGACTTGGCAATGGATGTTTCTGTGATCTTTTTGACTGCTGCATCACAGGCAGCATCCGGCAGGTCAGGATTGAGCGAGACAAGGGCTTGACGCAGATAACGAATCAGCACGATCTCTTTCTGACTTTTACGTCCCAGAGTACCATTGCGACCCAACACTTCGTCGTTATAGGCGTAGACAGATTCCCATCCCAGTGTATCTCGGAAATAGTCAGCCGTGGTTTGCTGCACCAGTCTATCTTCACTCATTTCACCCGACATATAGGTATTGCCTCTTCCTTAAATGCAGTTCTGGTTTTTTGTTTTTACATTCTATCGACAGCTATTTGGTTCTCTATCATCCCATTGGCCAATAAAGAACCAAATAAAGTGTTAGTAAAATCAACACCATACCAGTATTTGGCTCGTTTGAGCCAAATTTATTGGTTCGATAAGCACCTGAATGAGCCAATATAAATCAGTAAGCGTTCACCAGCACCCCATCTTCACACGATCAGGCTGACTCACATAGGACTACTATAGTTCGCCAGCCTGCTTGTGCAAATATGGGGTGCTGGTAAACGCTTACAGGACAACGGTTACATAAATCACTTAAATCATTCGGGCAGATGGTAGCTTGCCCCTTTCAATATTCCATCCATGATTATACTTTCATTCTTGACTAAGCTTGCTAGCGTTCTTTTTAGGTGGGAACGTTTAATTTCTGCACCAATACGCTTGTGAATTGCTCCGATTCTGGAACCGGGGTAACGGTGCAAATCTTCAATAATCAGCGCTTCGAGTCGATGCGGTTCAATACGGGTAAGCGTAGTGGAGAGATCGAGACCTGCATCACGTAGCAAATCCGGGTTTAAGAAATAGCGAGTTCCCTGCGATCGCCCTGTACTCTGAACCAGGCCAAGCAGTTGCAAGCGACCAAACCATGCTTTTGTTTCATCTACCTTGTCAAGTTCCAGTTGCCTAGCTAATTCTTTTGCAGTCAAGCCTTCAGACTGTGCCAGAATACCCATGGTGATCCTTTCCCGCTGAGATAGCTGAAACCTGGTGTTGGCCTTTTCCATAAGACGAATAATCTGGGGACGGATAATCCGCCGCTGGATAGTGACGCTTACTGAATCCGGCCCTTCAGCCAGAATCGGTACCGATCGTCCGGAAGAAAGCATCCTGTCGTACAGAAGATCAAATCCGCTGCCTTCCCGCTCCATCAGCTTCAGATCATGAAAGATCCTAGCCAGGCCATCGTTTCGTCTGCGACTGGCGTGGAGGATGTTTTGTGGAGTCACACCAAGGGGCAAGCGACCAGGGTTAACCATCTCCAGACAATCCGGGTGAAGGTTGAGAAAGATATCGCCACGTTGAGTATAAGGACGGTGAACCAGGGCATTGACCAGCAATTCACGGATAACCTTTTCATCAAAGGCCGGAACCGTCCGGCGAAACATGCCCTCCGGCAGTTCGTAACTTTCGCGGAAATCCGGCACCTCACGCCAGACAGCATCGATCAGTTCTATGGGTGAAAGGCTGTAATCATCCCATAAAAGCTTATTGACCTTCTGCCGCTGCTCGTCATACTTCAAAAACTGTACCACCGGCGCAGTACCAAGCCGGGTGCGGTCTCCTGTCGTTCCCAAGAGGAGTATCCCCAGATGGGTCAGGTTGTCGCCATTGGCAAGATGATAGTGACTGAGAAGTTCGTCTGGACTCTTATCTTTTACCGAGTTCTTGACCCGATCAGAAGCACGAATGGCTGTAACAAAGTGATTGAACTTTTGTTCATCAACAGCGTCACGGACGACACCTGTATTGGCCATTGCTTCCCACGGCAATCCCGGTCGTTCGTTGGCCAATTGTAAAACATCATCGCCCAGCACGGGCTGGCAACTATCGGCAACCCGAAGGTAATAACGGCCATCCGAAGTGGAGGCAACACCTATGGCCAGGGAGATGGTCAGCTCGATATACTGGCTGCTGTTCTCTGCTGTCATGATTTGGGGCAAGACCTGCACGTTTACAGTTAATTCACCGATTCGCTTGCGCAGACGGTCAAGCAGGTCAGCAGGGATTGTCTGACCGGCAGGTGGTAGATGATCGTTGTCTTCAATACCGATAAGGAGTCTGCCACCCTGACTGTTGGCAAAGCAGACACAGTCTTTGGCTAGTTCTTCCCAGTCTGCTGTTTTACCGGTAATGACCCGTAGGGATTTTTGGTCGGTGTTTTGATTTTCGTGACTCATACGGTTAGTTCTCCGCTCATTAGTCGGGGGAGAAGGAGGTCGCGGGCGGCTTTTAGTTTTTGGTTTTTAGACTCAAAAATTCTGATTTGTTGAAAGTTAGGAAGTGCAAACTGATCAAACTGCTTTAATAAAACAGTTGGTGGCACAGGAACATAAAAATCATTGAAGCAGCTAACTTGCACTCGTTGTCTGCCTGAAGATCCAACCATACTTTTAATGGCATTTCCTCTGAAGTTATGACTTCTTGCTAAATAGTAAGTAAATACCGAACTAACTTTATTACCCCGTAATATAATATACTCAGTTGACCCACATGCAACTTCCTTACTGTCTTTCAGAAATTGTACAAGAGCAGTTTTTCCATTTTCAAGACATGGCGTTATTCTTGGCAGAATCACATCTCCATTTCTAAATTTTGCCCCACTGTGCTTAGTCTTTCTCTGCATAGGCTCTGTTGAAATCATAGTAGAATCTTGGGAAAGACAAGCCATTGGAATTGCCCATACTTCTTTGCCACGTCCTATCTTTTCTTTTGGATTTATTTCTATGATTTCAGGAATACTTTTTCTCTCCCACCCCTCAGGAACACCCTCAACAATGCGGGTATGTTCATGGCCGGGGAAGCGCAGGTTGACAAACCACTCTCGGTACAAAAGCCGGGCCGACTCCTCCAGCAGTTTGATTCGCCGCAGGTTGTTTTCAATCAGGTCGTCATAGGCGGAGAGGATGGAGATGATGCGCTTCTGAATTTCTAATTTCGGATGAGGGATCGGAACCCTCCTAATAATACCTAAATTCAGAAGAGGTACAGCCCCCCCATTATTCATACCTATCAAATATCGAGTCATTCGCTTGCAGGAGAGCCAATAATAAAGAGTTTGCTTTTGTTGGATCTAATCGGACACGCATTTGTTTATTAGAAATCACATATCGTTCATAACGAGTGTCTGGGGGAATAGACCTGCCTGTCCGCTCCAGAAAATGACTGGTTTGGACAAACATACCGCCTGAACCGCAGGCAGGATCAAGAATGGTGCCGTGATCCGGTTCAATAACATTAACAATGGTCTGCACCAGAGAGACCGGGGTGAAGAATTCACCCTGATCCTGCGCCCCGGCCATGGCAAACTTCATCAGGAAGTTCATAAATCTGGCCAAAGACATCACCGCTGCCATTTTGCAGCGCCTCATCATTAAAAATCTTGAGAAGACGGCCAAGAAGAGCAGGATCAAAGATATGATATTCTTTAGGCAGTACGCCACCCAGAGCGGGGTAATCGTCCTCAATGCCATCCATGGCTTCGATAATGGCCTTGCCCCTGTCCTGTCCTGACGGCAGGTTCAGCAGATATTCGTACTGGGCTTTCTCTGCCAGAAAGAGTGCGTTCTTTTGATCGAAGTCTTCTTTTATAACAGGCCGGGCAAGGCCTCCCCGGCTGGGCAGGTTCGTTTTGACCTCTTTTTCAACCATCAGGAAGCGGTTGTAGGCATGACGGAGGAAGATGAGCCCAAGTACCGGCATGTAATATTCGGTGGAGGTGAGCTTTGAGTTGGCTCGCAGTTGATCTGCTGCCTCCCAGAGTCTTCGCTCAAGTTGTTCGATATTTTCCATTCTATTCTGTCTCATTAACGATAAAAAAAGATTCTTTTCTCTTAAGATAACAGTCTATTCAAAAATTAACGGGTGGATGTCAGGGGTTTTCTTTCCTGGTTGGTTTATCTTGTTTCGGTCTTGGTTCCTTTTTCGGCAACGGCGATATAGTTTTTTCCGAATCCTCTAGTGCAGCCTGAACAGATCGGCCAACGCATCATTTTTCATTTCTGTCAACCAACTCTCTCCACTTGGAGCCAACACGTCAGCTGAAAGTTGTGCCTTTTGCTCCAGCATCGCATCAATTTTTTCTTCTATGGTACCCCTGGTAATGAATTTATGCACCATAACCTTTTTTTTCTGACCAATACGAAAAACACGGTCGGTAGCCTGATTTTCCACGGCAGGATTCCACCAGCGGTCAAAATGAACCACATGATTGGCACGGGTCAGATTCAGTCCCACACCGCCTGCCTTGAGTGAAAGTACCATAAAAGGAACATATTCATCCGATTGAAACTGTTCGATGATTTTCTTTCGTTTCCCCACGGGCACGCTTCCATGAATAATGAGTCCGGGACGGCCAAAGAGTGTTTCTAAGAAATTTGCCAGTGGTTCAGTCATCTCCTTGAACTGGGTAAAGACCAGCATCTGTTCCCGTTTTTCATGGATTGTTGTGCTTATTTCACGCAGTCTTGCAAACTTTCCGCTCTCTTTTTCATTGTAGCCGGTAACCCCGGCATATTGATCAGGGTGATTGCAGATTTGTTTGAATTTGGTCAGTGCCGCAAGGATCATGCCTTTGCGTTGAATACCATCGGCAGACTCCAGCTGTTCAGCCATATTATCAACAAGCTGCTGGTAAATAACTGTCTGTTTTTGGCTGAGATCTGCCCAGCTCTTCACTTCGATTTTGTCGGGCAGGTCGCTGATAATTGAGCTGTCCGTTTTCAGGCGTCGCAGGATAAAGGGGGCAGTCATCCTGCGCAGACGTCCATACCCGCCTGGTTGATCGGCCAGTCCTTTGCTGAATGTGGCAAACTCTTTGCTCGTACCCAGCAGACCCGGATTGACAAAATCAAACAGTGACCAGAAATCACTTAAACGATTTTCCACGGGTGTGCCGGTCATGGCGATACGGTTTGCAGCAGGAATCTTTTTTACAGCTCTGGTCTGTTTGGTGCCCGGATTCTTTATGGCCTGCGCTTCATCAAGGATAACATAGTTCCACTTATGTTCGTTCAGCCATTCATAACGCTGGGCCAGAGCATAGGTGGTTATGACCAGATCCAAACGAGCCAGGGTTTTTTGGGCTGGTGGTGTTACCCTGTGAGGTGTATGCATGGACGGATGGGCGAAGAACACCCTCAGATCCGGAAAGAATTTTTCGATTTCCTGTTCCCAGTTGGCAAGCAAAGAGGCTGGGATAATGAGCAGGGAGGCAGCAGTTTTTTTTCCGGGTCGGTTCCTGCCAGACAGGATATTTAAAAAAGCGAGAATCTGCACAGTCTTGCCCAGCCCCATATCATCGGCCAGACAGGCTCCAAATCCAAGACCATCAAGCTCAGCAAGCCAACGCAGCCCATCCTGCTGATAGGGTCTTAATTGCGCCTTAAAACGATCATCGGTGAATACCGGCGGCAGTTTGCCGGGATGAGTCATTTTGTTAAATACCGATTGCAGCCACTGACCATGTTCAATTTCCAGTATGTCGGCGCCTTTTGTCGTAAGGAGTTCTGTGCCGGATTGCAGTTGTAGGCGCATGGCTTCGGCCAGAGTTAATCCTTCATGTTCTGCCAGCTTTTGCGCCTCTTCATAGGCGAGTAGTGTTTGTTCCAGCTTCTCCCGATCAACAGCCACCCATTTGTTTTTGATAAAGGCCAGTCCCTCAACTTCATCGAGAAGACGCCTTACTTCATCCATGGATAGTTCATCTTCTCCAAGCATAATCCGAGGTGAAAAATCAAGCAGAGCCGCCATGCCCACCATGGTCGGGCTCTGTTCGCCCAGGCTGATCTTCAGAGCAATGCTTGTACCTTTACTCTTCCACCAATCTGGAATACGGCAGAGAATACCAGCCTCCTCATAGAGCGGAACCTCCTGTAAAAATATGTGCGCATCCCGGCTGGTCCAGAGTAGAGGAGAAAAGAGATCATTGCTTTCCAGCAGTTCTGTGATCAACGTACTCTCTTTTGCGGCCTTATGTACAGTGGCCAATAACTCCAGCAGTTTACTGTTATCATCCTGGTATTCCTGGAGGGCATACTTCAGAGGCAGGTGCTTTGATTGTCCTTGCCCGCCCATCCGGGTCGAATAGGTAGCCAGAAAGGCAAAGGGTGCATCATCATCTTTGTTTTCGACAAGATGGAAATAAATTCGTCCAAGCAGGTGACTGTTGGGTGAATAATGATGGATAAATTCGGCAACAGAGCCGGAAAACTTCTCGATGGACGTGGTAAAGGAAGTGGTCAGAGCAGACCAAGATGTCGCCATAAGCCGGGAGTTGATATATTCCCCGCCAATCATTGCCGGAAGTGTTTCCAGCAGCCCGGAAACTTCGTGTTCGGGCAAAGGGATCTCCACCCGATGGCGGAGTTCTTCCAGATCCGGAGTCAGTCGCAGATGGAGAACAAAGAGAGCACTGAGGCGACGCCAGAAATCAAGGGAATCAGGGAGAAAAACCCCAGGATCGGAAAAGCCGAGAAAGAGCAGCCAGTTCCTTCGATCTTTTTTGTAAGCGGAGAATATTTCCTGTTGTAACAGTGTACTGCTCTTCGTTTGTTTACTGCTCTTGGAGTCATCCTCAAGCTGAAGTGTGCCGTCTGGTAGCAGGACAGCTTGCACTGCCCGGAATAAAGGCTTGTTTGTCATTGTTGAGTATACCTAACGAGGAATCATTTTTTGTTTATCCACAACATCTGCCTCGGAGCTATCCTTATGCAGCACCTGCGGGATCACCCGAGCTGTGTCACTCCTGAAAGATGTTCAAGTTATTTAGTGTACGTTCCTTAGTATTATTTCAAGTTCAGGCGATGGTATTGACCAATTTCTGTGCATCTATCTTGAGCCACCCCTGCCTGCCTGGCAAATACTGGCCAGCGTGCAACGGTATCTATTATTTCCTGCACTACTTCCAGAGGCTTTGACAGACTGATAGAATCGCCGACGCTTACAAGATCACTCAGCAGGAAATGATCCCGCTTACCATTAATGGTCATCTGATGCTGATTGGTCCACTGACCGGCCGGATTATGGGAATAAGTCATATCAAAAGCAGGGGAAAGACTCCACTTACCATCTGGTTCCATAAGAAAAGCAATATTCTTGGTGTGGTCATCCTGATTTCGGGCGATCACATTAAAGACCATTCGCCGAAACTGCTGAAGAGCCTCTGTTTTGCTTAGCTTCAATGTTCGCATCACCGCAAAGGCTTGTTCATAGCCGTAGGCTCCAGCCATGTTAAAATCATAATGAGCCATCCCGCATAATGACAGCATGTGCAATTTTTCACCCTTCTGGCGATCAAAACGGCGGGTCATAAAATGGGCACGACCATGCTCTTCCAGGAGGCGGCACTCAGTCATAACAAGACCAGCCGCCTTAGCCATCAGATAATATCCATACTCGATACGACCATAGCCCTTCGGTGCTCCAAACTCAAGATCGTTCACCCCATCAAACTTGAGAATCCAATAAGTATATCCCTTCGGTACTTCTGCCTGACCGGAGATAACATGTCCCTGGTCATTCATAGCAATAACCGCTTTAGGTCTGGCTCCACCGGCAGAGGTACCGACCCGAAGGATATCCATGATAGCGTCATTGCTTGCCATCTGACCGATGTGAGTATCAAGGTTAAAACGCTGAGCCGTAATTTCCTGAGCCAGCATCGCAAGCTCACTAATCTCTACAGGGACGGCACTATCAAGATCACGGCTTACTGATGGTAAGAATTCCAGTGCGCCTATGGAACGCTTACCAGTATAACAAAGGCGCTCAACTGGACTGAAATCCGCATTCTCCCGCCCATTACGAGCCAGCCAGGCATTTATAATAGCGTTACCAAATTTGTCTGGCAGGGCATCAGCCAACAAACCAGGCAGACCAAGGAAAGTCTCTCTATTAAGACTCGGAAAAGAGAACAGCCCATCACCTTGGCGGGCACTGGCAAGCCCCATATGAATAGGAGAAACATCCAAGCCCTTGTGCAAAAAAGAAGGATCATATTCAAATAATCCATAGCCACGATCTGCTAACCAGCTGACAGCACCAATATCGTCACCCCAAAGAAGTACCCGGGCTGTATCAACTTTTCCTACCACTCTGCCTGCCCCTCATCTTTCTTCCTGCGGCTGCCAGTAGCCCTTTGGCGTTTTTTTCCTTGTTGTTTTGCTAATTGTAACGGACTGATCTGTTCCTCCCGAATGAACAGATCCAGAGCGTCGAGACCATCAAGTTCCCGCAAGACCGCAATTAAAGACGAGAGTTTTCCCCGCCCAGCCTCAAGCCCCTTTATCACATTAAGAGACAGATCTGTGCTGTCTGCCAGCTGTTGTTGAGTTCGATTTCGACGTAAGCGCAAGCCCTTCAAGCGAACTCCTATTTCCGCCATTATTGCCTTATCTGTCATAAAGTAATAATTCATAACAGCCCTCAAAAAGAATATTGTTACAAGAAAGTTGTGATTACAGCCTTTTTTCTGACCTTTATAAGGTAACACTAGTCAAACCAAGACCTAAAGTCAAGCAAGGGGTAAAGTAAATATTCGGCATGACTTCATCTTCGCACGATCGGGCTGGCTCACATATGACGACATGTCTTTCATGGTACACTGATACTCAACAGGAGGATCTTCTTTTTCAAGACTACGCAGCCATTCAAGAATTCATTCTTTGGCAAGTTCTGCGGCAACTGCTTCTCCTTCAGTGGATGCCCCTGATGCCAATCGTTCAATTAACCGTAATTTATCTATTAATTTTTGTTCATCCATAATGTGCTTTGTACTCTCAGTCTGTACTTTTGTTTATGGTGTGAGTGTCAAGTATTTAATGTCTTTAGTTCCATTTAGATACGCATCGATAGATTTACTTACTATTTCATTGAGAGACGTATTTTCTTCTAGGGCTTTAATTGTGGCTGCCTTATGTAAAAGAGGGGCTATCCTAACGTTAAACTTTCCTTTTAATGGTTTTTGAGGCTCTCTATTCAGATGTTCGCATGTCTCCAAATAGTCATTTACTGCGTCCTCAAACTCTTGTTGTAGTTTTTTAGGAGAATCAGCTTTATAAGTAATAACATCGTCGATAAACAGAATCGTTCCTCTGCATACCATTTGTTCCATGTCTACTTCTGAGGTTCCTTCATAGCCGTTATATTTTAAAATATTCATATCGTTCTTCACCTTTTTTATAACATACCAGCAAATTTAAGCAGGTTTACTGTAAATCAGCATTTGTGGTGAACGGTTACGATCACAAAACATACCAATTACTTTTTGTTAGCATTTTTGAGTATAATACGTCTTATCCCCTCGTGGGACAGTTTCAGACCTTGCTTCTTCTGCATTTTACCTGCTATATCCCGATAAGACCAGCGATCAGCCTTCAATAATATCATTTCTGCAATAAGTTCCTGCTGTTTTGAATCCTCTGTCAATCTCCCATCTTCACCGACAACCCAACCAAACGGAACCGGCCCGCCCATATATTTCCCTTCCCGTTTCAATCGTGCCTTGCCTGCACGAATGGCAGAGCCATGGTTTCCCCTCTCCCCGCAGGATAACGCTTCACAGAGTTGATATACTATTGATGCTATTCCCTGTGTGCTTTGCAGTTTTCTTTGCGTTGGCATGGAAATATTTCCGTCAAGATCTGCACAGAAGAGAGAGACTTCTTGATCTTTCAGTATTTTAATAAGTGAAAGAGCATTTTGAGGAGTTCCCAAAACCCATTTTGCCTGCATGACTAATATTGTATCACCTTTTTGAACATTTTCTATCATCCTCCTGCCTTCGATTCTCTCCAGCAATGGCACGTCAGAAGCAAAGGATTCCTCAACAAGCAGCTCGTCGCAGAATAAATTGAGTTTTTGTGCATATTTTTCAAGTAGTTGTCGCTGTTCTGCAAGGGGTGTTAAAGTATCACGATTTACATCAAGAAAAACATATCCGACAGTTGTCATTCCTCCCTCCAAGCAAGTGATAATACTGAGTAATCAATGTAAAACTCCAGTTTGAATTCACACGGGTTCATCTATCCATAATATTTTTAGTATGTAAAAAAAATCTCTCAAGAAGAGTCGAATTGTCAATCTTTTATATTCATACCTGCCGTTATGTAAACCACACTAGACGGAATGTGTCATCTTGGCAACAGTTCATTTATTGTTTACAGTTTCTTTATATTCTATCAGCTTGGCCTGAAAAAAATATGCAAGAAAAGCATAAACAATGGTATCACAGCATGATAGTAAATATTTATTACAGGCTGCTTCTTGTTTGTTGATGGGAGTTTGTTTTTTTGGAAGGGAGGTGGCACGAAAGACAGTCAACAACACTCTTGAAGTGTGACGTGACGCCAACTACTCTTTGAGGTTGTAGACAGTGCGAAAACTACTCTAAGCATTTCTGACACGATTGCTTCAATAATCAAGACTTCCATCAGGATTTTCTTTTATGCCGACCACAACAATACCAGCAGCATCGGCAGCCTGAATCATTGCCTCTGGATCAAAAAGCAGAGCCTGACCAGCCTCTACTGCCAGTACTGCTCCCTGCACAGATGCCAGAGTTTCAATAGTTTTCACACCGGTTGCAGGGAGATCAAAGCGAAAATCCTGTCCCGGTTTTCTAACTTTTACCACCACTGCCTGTTCCTTTGCCAGAGCACCGCCTCTTGCAATGCATGCATCCGTCCCCTCAATGGCCTCGACAGCTACCACTGAACGATTCCGGACAACCACACATTGGCCAATATCCATGGCGCCAATGGCACGCGCATTCTCCCAGCCAAAAGCAATATCAAGACGCTGATTTTTATCAGGTTTCTTTTTTGTTACTATTCCGTGAGGAAAGAGTAAATGCTGAAGATAACAGGTGGATTCCAAAACCTTAATTCCTTCTTTCTCAATCACTCCGGCTACAGCTCTAAGAATGGCATCATCCTGTTTACGATCAATCTTATTCCAAAGGGTCAGCCCCTTCAGGTCAGGAAGAATATCACGGAATATCCGGGTTTTGGTAATGGCTCCGACAAAAACAGTCTCTCCCACTCCTTTGGAATGGAAGAATTTGAGCAGTTTTCCGAGCTGCCCAAGTTTTAACCAGCAAACTTCATCGGCAGCAGCAGCTACTGCATCGGAAGTTTCATTGCGGTGAGCAATAAGCACAGTCTTTCGCCCAGCCTCCCTAGCTGCTTTGATAAAAAGAAGAGGGAACTGACCGGAACCTGAAATGATTCCAATTTTTTTTGGATCAATACTCATATATTCAACTTCTTTTGGTGCGCTTCACCACACCACGCTTGGAACTTCGGATAAATGCCACCAAGTCATCTACTTCTTTGCATCCGCCTAATTCTTTATCTGTTTTATCAAGGGCTTCATTATGAAGAAGATCGGGTGAGTGAAAAAGAATACGATAAGCAGCATCAATTTTTGCAATAGTTTCACGAGTAACTCCGTTTCTGCGTAGTCCCACTTTATTAAGACCGGAAATACGCATTTGTCCTCTTTCACCTGTCACCATGGCATACGGAGGCACATCTTTCCCCACAGCAGAGCTGCCGCCAATAAAAGCATAACGGCCAATCCTGGTAAATTGATGTGTTCCAGTAAGTCCGCCAATTGTTGCCCTCTCGGCGACTTCTGTATGACCACTAAGGTTTGCGGCATTAACAATGATCACATGATTACCTATTATACAATCGTGTCCGATATGAACATAAGCCATGATCATACAATTATTGCCTATTACTGTCTGTTCGCCGCCCTTTATGGTGCCACGATGGATGGAAACATATTCACGAATGATATTTTCATTGCCGATGATCAGTTTGGTCGGCTCCCCTTTATATCCAAAATCCTGAGGTGCTCCACCAAGAGCAGCAAAAGAATCAATACTATTATTCTTCCCGATAAGGGTGGGCCCGGAAATCCTTACATGGGTAGCAACAGTTGTACCCCTGGCAATCTTCACGCCAGCTTCTATCACGCTAAAGGCACCTACTGTCACACTTTCATGTAATGCAGCATTTTCTGAAACTATGGCTGTGGGATGGATATTCATATATTCACTCTCAGCCAAATGATGCCAGAAGCTCTGCTTCACCAACTAGTGTATCATCAACAAAAGCCTTACCCGCCATTTTCCAGATGCCCCGTTTCTGTTTGAGAAGATCTACTTTATAAATCAACTGATCCCCAGGACCCACAGGTTTACGGAAACGTGCTTTATCAATTCCTGCAAAATAGAGCAATTTTACTCCAATATTTTCAGGTTCTGTATAGTACGCCAGAATGCCGCCAGCCTGTGCCATACCTTCAAGCATCAGTACTCCGGGCATTACAGGTTTTGTGGGAAAATGTCCCTGAAAAAACGGTTCATTGATTGTCACATTTTTAAGAGCTGTTATGGTATTGCCCGGTTCCACTGAGTGAACTTTGTCAATCATGATAAATGGGTACCTGTGTGGCAACAGACGTAAAATCTCTAAAATATCTATATTTTCCAGAAGTGTATTCTCACTCACTTTATGCTCCTTGATTATTCTTCTTCAACGGCTGTAAGTTTCGCCATTTCTTTTTTGAGTTTCCTGATATCACGCCCCATCTCCGGCAGTTTACCAAACTGAGTGGCAGCACGAACAAACTGTTTTATGGGAATGGCTGGCGCCCCGCCCAGTTGCGCTCCGGCTTTCTGCGAATTATGTATTCCGCTCCGCGCAGCCGCCATCACACCATCTCCCAAAGTAACATGATCAATCACTGCAACCTGACCACCAAGCACGACGTTACGACCAAGAGTGGTTGAGCCGGCAATTCCGACTTGAGAAACAATGAGGCTGTTTTCACCAACAACCACGTTATGGGCAATCTGAACCAGATTATCAATTTTGGCTCCTGATTTAATGTGAGTTACTCCATACGCTGCTCTGTCCACACAACTATTGGCACCGATTTCCACATCATCATCGACCTGCACAATACCCACCTGGGGGCGTTTGGTATGAAAACCCTGTTTATCAGTGGCATAACCAAAACCATCACTGCCTATCACCGCTCCGGAAAAAATGGTTACATGACTTCCGATTTTACAGCCTTCAGCAATTGTGACATTTGCTTTTAAAGTAGTATCGCTTCCGATACAAACATCATCACCGAGCACAACCCCGGATTCTATGCTAACCCTTTCCCCAAGTTTTACCCGATCACCAATGGAGACAAAGGCAGCAATGCTTACCTGATCCGGTACTGTGACATCTTCTCCAAGGCAAACATGCTTATGAATACCTTTGGCCACAAATGTTTTTTGCAAAAAAAGCGTATGTATTTTGGCAGACGCCAGATAAGGGTCATCTACACGAATTAGCGGAACATTTGCAGTTTCTATGGCCATGGGTACAATCACCGCACTTCCTGAAAAATCGTCAAGTTTATTCACCTGACCGGCCTTCACCAGAAAACTTATATCACCTGTTGCGGCCTTGTCCAGCGGGGCAAAACCATTTATCCGAAGACTTGCATCCCCTGATAATACCCCATCTGCGACTATTGCCAATTCTTCCAGGCTGAATTCCTTATTGCTCACATTTTCTCCATACTATTTCACACATCATACAATAGATATTTTTCACGTTGTTCCAGATAGTTGTCGAGCGCAGGCTGCCATTTTTTTTCAAGATTCCTGATGGCATCACCACGCTCCAGATCTTTACGCAGCCCCTTATCTCCCAAAATCAGATCCATGGGAAGACGTTCAAACTCATACTCATAGGGTGGTTCCTTGTAAGCAAATTCTTCTTTGTAACAGAGCATCACAGCCTGAAGCAGTGCAAGACTTGTTCGATATGGCAGAAATGTTACTGCATCGGTTACGTGGATTTGAAACCCGACACAGGGCTGTTCTGCCCATTTTCCTGAAGTGGGTTGAAAAACAAGGGGTCTGAGATAGCATCCAGGCAGATCAGTTGCAGCCAGTCTTTCCATGATTGGCTCGTGTTCCCAGAAAGGTGCTCCCACAAATTCAAACGGTAATGTTGTTCCTCGACCTTCAGAACAGTTTGTTCCTTCCCATATCACCTGACCGGGATAAACAAGCGCTGTTTCAGGAGTAGGCATATTAGGCGATGGTGCCACCCATGGAAAACCGGTATCACGAAACAACATGGAAGATTTGTATCCCTGCATGGGGATCACCTGCAAATCAGCTCCAATCCCCAACTCTTTATTAATATACAGAGCCAGTTCACCGAGTGTCATACCGTGTCGCATGGGGATGGGATATAAGCCGACAAAAGAGCTGCAATCATCCTGCAAAATATTTCCCTCGACCGCGCAACCAACAGGATTTGGCCTATCCAGTACCACAATCTGTTTTCCGTATTCTGCAGCAGCCTCCATACAGTAGGCCATGGTATAGAGGAAGGTATACACTCTGGTTCCCACATCAACGATATCGATGAGTAGCACATCGAGATGTTCAAACATATCAGCAGTTGGTTTTCTGGTTTCTCCATACAAACTGAAAACAGGCAGGCCGCTTACAGGATCTTTAGCATGATCCGACTCAATCATATTATCCTGTTTTTCAGAGAAAAAACCGTGCTGGGGAGAAAAAAGACAGCGCAGCTGCTCACCATAACGATCCAGAATCACATCTCTGCTATGGCGCAGATTTCGATCGGTGGAAGCTTGATTGCAGAGTAAGCCGATTCGTTTCCCTTTGAGGGAATCATCTAAACCTGCCAGATTTTCAAGGCCGATTGAAATCATTATTCCACGGTCACACTTTTGGCAAGATTTCGAGGCTGATCAACATCACAGCCACGCCTGGAAGCAATCTCATAGGCAAGCAACTGGGCGGGAATCGTATACAGAATTGGATTTAATTCTTCATGGACTTCAGGAAGATAGATAACATCCTCTGTAATACTTTTTAAATGGGTATCACCTTCCGTACCAATCAGAATTAAACGTCCCTGACGGGCTTTTATCTCTTCTACATTGGAAATGGATTTTTGGTAGACAGCGTCTTTTGGAGTTAACCCTAGAATCGGCATGTCCTTATCAATAAGTGCGATGGGGCCATGTTTAAGCTCCCCTGAAGCATAGCCCTCAGCATGAATATAGGAGATTTCCTTCAACTTCAGTGCACCTTCCAGAGCTATGGGGAAGTTAAGCCCCCTGCCCACAAAAAGGAAATCACGGGAATCATAATAGTCTTCAATCAACTCTTTTATTTCAGCCTGCAAAACCGGCAATAATTGTTCAATCACCCTGGGAAGAGCAATCAGCTCTTTGCCTAGTTTCATGCGTTGCGCAGCTTCCATACTTCCTTTTTTCTCTGCAAGAAAGAGGGTAAACAAAAACAGTGCTGCAAGCTGAGAAGTAAAGGCCTTGGTGGAAGCCACTCCGATTTCAGGGCCTGCGTGGGTATAAACCGTTCCATGAGCCTCGCGGGTCATGGTGGAACCAACTACGTTACAAATAATAACGATCTTGGAGCCAAGTTCTTTGGCGAGCCGGATTCCTGCTAAAGTGTCCGCAGTTTCTCCGGATTGGGAGATCGCAACGGTAAGGACTTTTTCATCAATCAGAAGTGTTCGATACCTGAATTCAGAGGCTATATCCACCTCAACGGGTACTCCGGCCCAACGTTCAATCCAGTATTTGGCAACCAGAGCTGCATGCCACGAAGTACCACAGGCCACCAGAAAAATACGCTCTATTCCAGCAAGATCGTCATCACTTAAATTCATTTCCGGTAGCGTGACGCTTCCATTTTCAGGATTAATGCGACCACTTACCGTATCTATGATAGCCTGGGGCTGCTCGTAGATTTCTTTCAGCATAAAATGCTTATAACCACCCTTTTCAGCCATGCCTGCGTTCCAGGAAATGGTTTGCACTTCCTTTTCAACTACTTCGCCGGTGACGAGAGAATATATGGTCTGGCTATCGGATTTAAGAACGACAAGTTCCTGATCATCAAGAAAGATAATTTGATTGGTATAGGGAAGAAGAGGAGGAATGTCAGAAGCCATAAAGCCACCTTCCTCTTCATGGACACCAAGTACCAATGGGCTATGATTTCGGGCAGCAATCAGGGTGTCTGGCATGCCTGTCCAGAGAACACCAAGGGCATAGGAACCCTCAACTCTGGTGAGCGCTTTAGTAATAGCTGCACGAAGATCACCATCAAGATATTCTTCTATAAGATGGGCAAGAACCTCGGTATCAGTTTCAGAAGCAAAACGATGTCCCTTTTCGATAAGTTCATCACGCAATGAATGATAATTTTCGATAATTCCATTGTGAACCACAACAATCTCGCCGCTACAATCACTGTGAGGATGTGCATTTTCTGTTGTGGGAGCACCATGGGTTGCCCAGCGGGTATGACCAAGCCCTATATGAGCGGGAGCTCCTATTGCCTCTTCCATGATATTTTCAAGATTCTGGAGCTTTCCTTCACTTCTGTATTTTATGAGCTTTTCATCCTGAAGATACACAATCCCAGCAGAATCATAGCCTCGATATTCCAGACGCTTCAGACCTTCCAGTATCACTGGAACCAAGCGTCTTCTTCCCACATATCCTACAATTCCACACATATATATTCCTCGTTTTTTATCAGGATAACGATTTTTCTATCACCAATCAAACAAATAGTATTATAGAATAACATGCAAATTTTCATTAATGCGAGTTTTTTCTTGTTCCTTAAAAAAAAATGAGTACTTTTACAGAGAATGGTGTCATAAAAATTCTATTTTTCTATAAAACAATCAACCAGTCAGGTACTACCATGAACAACAAACAGCGATTAAAAGAAATTCTTCTCGAAAAATCATACCGTAAAGGTGAGTTCACTCTCACATCAGGAAAAACATCCGATTTTTATATCGATGTTAAACAAACCTCCCTATCAGCAGAGGGAAGCTATTTATGTGGAAAACTGATTCTTGATTTAATGCTTGCAGCCGACACTCCCATTCAGGCAGTGGGAGGAATGACACTTGGTGCTGACCCGCTGGTGTCGGCCGTATCGGTTGTCAGTCACCTGGAAGGACATCCTGTTCCTGCTTTTATTGTTCGCAAAGAGGCAAAAGGGCACGGTACCGGAAACTATATAGAAGGACTCTCCAATATGCCTGCCGGCTGTACAGTTACTCTCCTTGAAGACGTGGTAACCACCGGTGGTACGCTGGTTCAGGTGATCAAACGTGTGGAAGATGCAGGTTTTGTCGTGGGACAGGTCATCACAGTTGTTGAACGTCAGGAAGGTGGAGTAGAAGTTCTCGCTGAAGCCGGTTACAAACTTGAGTCGCTCTTCACTCGCGAACAACTCCTGAGCTAATCATGAAATGTCGAAAATGTTCAGAGAAGCTTGAGGTTCTTCGCCAGTGTCGCCGTATCCGTTTACGTTGCACAGGATGCAAGCATGAATATACGATTCATGAAGTGGCGAGTGACTTGGATCCTGAAACAGAAGCTATTTTAGAGCGTTACACCGTTCTTATTTATGACTGATTATCAATAAGAGAATTATTTATCTCATTTATTTAAAATAAATGTTTTTTGATCAAACACACGTTTTTGTGTGTATTTCCAGATGACTAACATACTATAAGTACCACATTCTATAAAAATTTCAGTATTTTTACCTATAGTAATTTTTTTTTCTCATGATAACATAGGAGAAAGGAATTTTCTATACCCAGAAAGCAAGGTAACTGGCAATGTTAAGAGACCAACAACATGGAATGAAGATACAAAAGACGTTTGTGAAAACAAATGATACCGCTTCAATCCGATGTCCAGATTGTGCGCTTGTAAAAAACATTGCTGTGGGGAAATTTCGTAACAGCAGACACACTCTCAAAACCCGTTGCAGCTGTGGAGCTATCTTCCTTGTTGCCCTTGATTTCCGCAGGCACTACCGAAAACCAACAAAAGCAATCGGTGTATATTCACTTATTGGTGAAGATTGTTCAGGTGGTGGACAAATGCAGGTCAACAATATTTCACGTAGTGGCGTTGGATTCTCCGTATCTGGTACACACAATATAAAAACTGGCCAGAAAGCACTCCTTAACTTCAGAATCGACGACAAAAAACAGACTGAGCTTACCAAAAAAGTAGTGATCAAAAATATCCAGCAAAATGCGGTGGGCTGTGAATTTATTAATCAGAACCAGATTGGCAAAGACTTAGGGTTTTATCTCCGACCCTGAAAACCTATCTCATATATCAATTCTGTAGAATCTTCCCCATAACTTTCTGAGCCTTTTTCAAAAATGGTGCCAGAGTTTCAATATTCAGTGCACTGACCACAATCCCCTCACGTGCCACATCCGCTAACAGCATCGCATCATTACCCACTTGATCAAACTTATTAAAGAGCTTCATACACGGAATTGCACCAAGACCAAGATCTTGTAATAAATCATCCACCACCTTCATCTGTTCACGAAAGCAGGGATTTGAAAGATCTACCACATGAACGAGGAGGTCCGCCTCTTCCAGTTCTTCCAGGGTTGCCTTGAATGCCTGAAGCAAGTCAGCAGGCAGATTCCTTATAAAACCAACGGTGTCAGTGATGACTACTTCCATATCACGTGGAAAACGAAGGCGCCGGCTTGTGGGATCAAGTGTGGCAAAGAGTTTATCTTCAGCCACAATATTACTTTGAGTCAGAGTATTTAACAGGGTGGATTTTCCAGCATTGGTGTAGCCCACAAGCGAAAGTACCGGTAACTCTTTTTTCCTGCGTCTGGATCTTCTCTGGTAGCGTTCTCTGCTAACCTTTTTAAGCTCTTTTGCAAGCCTTGCCAGCCGATCGTTGATTCGTCTCTTGTCGATCTCAAGTTTCGTTTCACCAGGTCCCCTTGCACCAATGCCTCCGGTTAGGCGGGACAAGGCATCGTCGCGGGAAGAGAGTCTTGGCAGCATATATTTCAACTGTGCCATCTCCACCTGGAGCTTCCCCTCACGACTGAGCGCCCTGTGAGCGAAAATATCCAGAATAAGCTGCGTCCTATCTATTACCCGTAGATCAGTGTAATCGGTTATGGAACGGATCTGAGAGGGATTAAGTTCCTGATCAAAAATAAGCAGATTGGCATTTAACTGTAATGCCTGAATCATGATATCTGCAAGTTTACCTTTACCAAGAATAAGACGGGGATTGATTTTACGTCTATGTTGCATAACCTTGGCCAACACAACAATATCATCTGATCCGGCAAGTTCAGACAGCTCACGCATCGACTCTTCAGCATGAATCTTCGGCAGGCTGCTTACACTGACAAGAATGGCCAGATCCTTGCCACTTGTGATTTCTTCACTACTGGATTTTCTGGTGAACTCACTTTCGAGTGCATGAATAAATTCTTCAAAGGAATCTTTTTGATTAGCCGGATGAACAGGCGGAAGAAATGCCCAGTTTTTTCCATCACGGGAATCTGGAAGAAGATGTACTGAGTAGAGCCGCTCTGGCAGACCATCCGAAGCCACTTTCAGAACAGACAGCAAATCAAGGCGTAGAAAAAGAAGATCCATCAGATCTTCATCACTTATATCTTCGCCAGCCAAATGGGTATGAACCAGACGGAGACCTTTCAAACGACCACGACTACGGATATGTGAAAGTTGAGGAATCATAATCCCTCTAAAATCACCTACGATAACTGCTTCCACTTTGCCGGAACGTTGCAAAAGTAAACCAATCTGTCTATTCAAATCGAAAGAAAGCCGGCAGAGTGTACGTGCCATCTCAGGCCCTACAATATCATCCCTGCTTCCCCGTTTTCCGGCAAGACGTTCCAGCAGTTTCAGCTGATTCTTTTTTAATCCGCTTGTGTTGCCACTAACAAGTGCCATAAATAAAATACCAACATGTGTCAACGCTAAGGGTGTAACCGAGAACTAAACTGGGTTTTTCTAACTGGACCATGGATTTAGCTCTTCAGGTATTGTTCAATAGATATCGCGATAGTTTCAAACACTTTTCGGAAAACCGCTTCATCACGCTCAAGCAGAGTCACCCGAAATCCCTGAAGATCTGTGGCAAAAGACGTTAAAGGAACCACACAGATACCAGTGGCACCAAGCAGATAATACACAAAACGCTTATCCAATGATGTCCCCTCAGGGCTTACCAGTTTCCTTACCATTTCATTGACTTCAGCATTTTCAATGGGCAGTATCTGGTCATGAGTCAAGGCACCATTCTCAAAGCAGACACTCATATAAAAAGCGCCGTTGGGACGATTCACTAACACACCCTTCACATCCTTTAAGCAGTCGTAGGCAATGTTGGAAAACTTCTCGTAACGAGCAATACGCTCTTCGAGATATCCCTGGTACTTTGGGTGCTGAACCACCTTGGGGAACACGACCTGAGGTAAAGTAGTGGAACAGACTTCAACCATTTTGGAGTTCAAGATCGACTGGATATATTTGGCAAACATGGGATCTTTATCCCCGTTATACACTTCAATCCAACCACAACGTGAACCGGGCCAGGGCATCTCTTTTGAAATGCCACGCATGGCAATTGCCGGTACATCACCAATCACGCTGGAAAGAGCAGGTGTGGAAGTTCCATTATAAACAATATTATGGTAGACTTCATCACAGATGATAAAAAGATCATAACGACTGGCAATTTCAACAATGGCTTCCAAAATATGAGTAGGGTACACTGCTCCCGTTGGATTGTCGGGATTTATAATCAATATACCAGCCACGGCAGGATTGTATTTGATGGATTTTTCCAGATCATCCAGATCAGGATACCAGTGATGATTGGGATCGAGAATGTAGGTAAGAGGTTTATCCTCTGCATGGGCCGCTTCTGCCGAGGAGTGGGTTGTGTAACTTGGTGTTGGCACCAGAACCCGAGCTGTCCTTTTCAGAAAACCAAAAATTTTGAAAATGGCATCCCCCAGACCATTGAAGAAAAGAATATCTTCGGGGGTAATCTGTGCGCCGCCCCGTTTATTGGTTTCAGCAGCAATAAACTCACGGGTACTTAACACACCCCTGGTCGGGCAGTAGCCATAGGTACTATCCTGCATAACAGCATCTGCAACAATTTCTTTCATCCAAAGGGGAATCTGCTCTCCCTTTGCGATAGGATCGCCTATGTTTTCCCAGTTGGTACTAAGCCCCATCTTTTGCAGTTTCATCCCAACATTCACAATGTTACGAATTTCGTATGTCAGTTCACCTGCACCAATATGGACTATATCTGTCCTCATTACATCTACTCCGTTAATTTTATAGACTGAATGCTTTCAGGCTGAAAACTGATTTTCTCCCTTCAGCTTTCGGTCTTCAACCTATCTCATTACCATAACTAGCATTTAAATGTATCGGAAAATCAAAGTTTCTGTGGGAGTTGTTCCTATGTCTGTTTCCGAAAACCTAATACCGGACACCTAACACCTACTGCCCGCAGGGCATCATGTTCTTTCATCATTCGTCATATTTATGTAACTTATTTTGTAGGGTCTTGCGTGTAATCCCAAGCCTCCTAGCGGCTTCACTTTTGTTGCCGTCGGTCTCTTCAAGGGTTTTTAATATCAACACCTTTTCCTGAGCCTGAAGAGATGAAGGCTTCTCCGCCCCATCTTCTGTGTTTTTCTCCACTTGCTGTTTCTGAATGGGCAGAGGCAAACTTTTTTCAGTAAGATACTCTCCACGCATAAGGATTACTCCACGTTCAATGGCATTTTCAAGCTCCCTTACATTTCCGGGCCAACCGTATGAACAGAGAAGTTCCATGCATTCAGGAGTAACACCCGCAACCTCACGCCTGTTCTTCTCAGCAAATTTACGAACAAAATGATTCACCAACAGGGAAATATCATCACTGCGCTCCCGAAGCGGCGGGACAGTGACAGTCACAACATTGAGCCTGTAATAAAGATCTTCACGAAAGTTTCCGTCCCGAACCTCCTGCTCAAGATCCCTGTTTGTGGCGGCAATAATTCTGACATCGGTATAGATAGTCTCTTCGCCGCCCACCCGCTGCAATTCATGTTCCTGCAACACACGAAGCATTTTTACCTGCATGGCTTGAGAAGTCTCACCAATTTCATCCAGAAACAGGGTGCCGCCTTCTGCCTGGACAAACTTTCCTTCACGCTTTTTATCAGCACCGGTATAGGCACCCTTTTCATGACCAAAAAGCTCGGATTCGAGCAAACTTTCAGCCAATGCTGCACAGTTCACTTTTACAAAAGGTTTTTCACTTCTATCGCTGTTTCGGTGTAATTCGGCAGCCACTAGCTCTTTACCTGTCCCTGATTCACCGTTAATAAGGACTGTGGCCTCAGTCGGTGCCACATAGGAGATCATTTCCAGAAGTTCCTGTATTACAGAAGAATCCCCCAGGATACTTGAGGATTTAGGTGCAGGCGTACTTTCCCGGACCACCTGTTTCTTTTCTTCAACCTGTTTCTTATCCACTGCTCTTTCGAGGGTCAGACGCAGGCGATCAAAATCAAGGGGCTTAGTCAGGTAATCATAGGCACCATGTTTGATAGCTTCCACTGCGGCATCCACGGAAGAATACGCTGTCATAATAATTACGGGTAAGGCAGGGTGCATTATATGAATTTTTCCAAAAGCCTCCATTCCATCCATTCTGGCCATGCGCACATCCATAAGTACTGCATCATAGGAAAACTTTGCAACAGCATCCACCGCAGTTTTACCATCATCGGCCTCGACACATTTCCAGCCCCACTCTTTAAACATGGAACAGAGCATATAGCGATGCACCTGCTCATCGTCCACCACCAGAATGGTTATTTGTTTTCCCACATCACTTCTCCCAGGAATCTCTTTCAGAATTCACAAACGAGCAATATATCAGTATAATTACAAGGTTTCGCCGTATTCTACCAAACAAGCCAAAACCTTTCGAGCTGTGCGGGTAGAATTCTTCCGCTGGAACAAGCTCTCGAGCCGAGTTTACAAGAAAACGGCCAAAGATTCTACTGAACGTGAATTGTCATGAGCTTACCATCTCGCGGACTCTTACAACGAATGACAGCAGTAGCCTTCCTGCCCGAAAGCGGTTTTTCATACTGGAGATGGATGTGTTGCACACCTGGGCGCGGAGCCTTTAACAACCACGTTAGCTCTCCCTTGCCGGCGGAAAACTTTGTAACAGAAGGAGTGGCTTTTGCAATACGGGTTTTCGGAGGAATATATTGCTTAATAATGACAGAACTTGGTGCGGGATTCCCGATGATGAGTTCCAAAACACTAACAGTTCCGCTATTTTCCAGATACCTCGCAGTTAAGGATTCGGCCTTCGATAAGGCAGGTAAAAGCAGACAACAAAACAGTACTAACAAAAAACAGTAACTCCGATTATCACTCATGATTCTTTGCATATGGATACTCCTGTTCTAAACATAATCAGGGAATAATATCAAAAACTGATCGTTGCACATTCCAGCGATAAGCAGAACCCATCCAGATAGATTCAACCTCCTCCATATCCTCTAAAAGCCCTTCTACATTGCCAAAATCATCATAAACAGCAAGCAGTTCCTCATCATCAATACTGTTATCCTTATTACTGTCAGCCCAATGATAAACCGATAGTTTATACCGATTTCGCCCATTCACCAGGCTTTCCTGTCTGCTGGACTGGCGAACAAGCAGGGTACCCTCAAAAGAAAAGGTATCTTGCCCTTCCTCTTTGGTAATACAGCTTGCCATATATGAAAAACTTCTTTTGCCCGATGCTTTTTTATCTATCCATTTAATAAATCCGCTGTCAGCCACTGTGGCAACGGGTGTGGTTCGTAAAACCTGACAGCCCGGTGGCAGTTGCTCTTTTAAAAGCAGTGATGAGCTTTTATCGGATAAAAAATCGACAATGATAAGCACTGGAAAAGGATGACCGGCAGTACCATGGGCGGGCATAAGCCTTTTCGCTGAGAAATTCACATCGGTACTCTTTTGCAAAAAAAGATAGGAAAACAAAAGAACTCCGGCCACCAGCATACCAATAATCACATTTCTCAGAGTGTTATTCTGAGGGAGAACATCGACAAGCGTCTCTTCTTTCTTTGTGACTTGATCGTCTGGTGCAAGAATATCCTGCAAAGAAACAGCTAAGGACTCAGCCAGTTTCAAACCATTTTCTTCTTTTATGGTCGGCGCCCCTTTTCGTTCCCAACGGGAAATAGTCTCGGTAGTCACACCTACTGCAGTAGCCAGATAGAGCTGTGTCAGGTTCTGTTCTTCACGAAGAGAACGTATCTTGACACCGCTGACACGAACCATGGCTATTCCTGATTTCATTCCTTTGTGTCCTGACTGATTAAGGAACGTACACGAATTAACTTGGACAGTTCCTTATTTGACATTGCTGAATTTGTTTTTTAGTAATCTCTTAACTTACGCATTTTTCCATATTTTACAACTCTCTTTTGCATACAGCAGGAGAACAACAGCCGACATACGCCCCACTTAACTCACTGACATTATGTCATTGTCCACGTCACAAAGCCCGACATCGCCAGATATCGGGTTTTTTCTCCAAGAAAAACGATTTACATTAAAGACAAAGAAAGGGCATGGTGCCCGCAACAGAAAACTCAACAATGGAGAATTAACATGAGAACAACAACCACCTTGATAACAGCCCTGGCCCTCACCGCAATAATCAGCTTCAGTGCGCAGGCAGCTACACTTAGATGTACAGTTGAGAAAGTAGAAGGAGACATCGTAACCATGAATTGTGGTGACAAAGCGGAAACTCTTTCTGTCGGTGACAAAGTAAAGCTAAAAGTGAAAAAAGTCAAAGCTGATCCAGCGCCCATAGAAGGCTGCTAAAAGCAGATCATCCCCCCGCAAAATAGAAGGCAGGAAGCTCAAACAAATGAGTTTCCTGCCTTCTCACACCTCTGCACCAATTTTAGAAACCATTTTATTCCAGCTTACCTTAGAGAAAAGAGTGGTAGCTAATCGCTTTTCCTGATAGTGTCTTTCTATTTTTCAATAAATACAAAATATACAATAGATACAAACAAGGAGTTCAGATGAGTTTCGAACAGTTTCAATTCATAGCACAGATAAACACCAACATCAGTAATTGCGGCTATGAACACCCGACACCCATTCAGGAAAAAGCTATTCCGGAAGTAATGAGTGGGAAAGACATTCTGGGCCTTGCCCAAACAGGAACAGGAAAAACTGCGGCCTTTGCCCTCCCCGTCATCCAACGGTTGTCAAAGGGGCCACGTGGTAAAGTTTGCGTTCTTGTACTTGCTCCCACCAGGGAACTTGCTGAACAGATTAATACAAGTTTCAAAGAGTTGGCCGCGGGTACCGGGCTGCGCAGTATTGCAGTATATGGCGGCGTTGGCAAAAAACCACAACTGGATGCATTCAGACGTGGAGTGGAAATACTTGTCGCATGTCCGGGCCGTCTTCTTGACCACCTGAACAACCATAATCTTAAACTGAACAAGGTAGAAACTCTGATTCTTGATGAAGCAGATCAGATGTTTGACATGGGATTCGTCCCTGACATCAGACGCATCTTAAAACACTTGCCGAAAAAGCGCCAGACCCTGCTTTTTTCTGCTACAATGCCTGCTGATATCAGAAAGCTTGCCGATGAAACACTCACCAATCCACAGGAGATCCGCATAAAACTGGAGCAGCCTCTGGACTTGATCACTCAGGCAATCTATCCGGTATCGAAGAGACAAAAAACAGCTCTCTTGCTCCATCTCCTCAAGGAAGAGCCAACGGAGGGATCGACCCTGATCTTTACCCGCACAAAATATGGTGCCAAAAACCTAGCTAAAAAACTGGCCTATGCTGGGTTTTCAGTTTCTGCACTGCAGGGAAATATGTCACAAAATCAGCGTCAAAATGCACTCTCCGGGTTTCGGGATGGAAAATTCAAAATGCTTGTGGCAACAGACATTGCCGCACGCGGCATTGATGTGTCAAGAGTAGCACAGGTTGTAAACTTTGATCTTCCCTCAACTGCTGAGGCCTATACCCATCGAATTGGTCGCACCGGACGTGCCGAACGCAGCGGACGTGCCATTAGCTTTATGTGCTATGATGATCAGGTAATGGTTAAAGCCATTGAACGGCTTCAGAAAAAAACCATTGAACGGATTACAGTTGACGGTTTTGCCATGGAAGAGACTGGAGAACTGCAAACAAAGCAAACTGGACGCCCACGAAAACAAAACCAGAGACCGAGAAATAAAGCAGGTTCGCACCGCCCTGGAAAACAACAAAAACGCCAGGCAGGAAATACCAAGAAAAGCCCCAACAACCCCAAACGTTCCTCAAATATCTTTGGCCTTGGTCAAAAGGGAGACTAGTCACCCCACTACAGTGCATATCAAAACATGAAATGTTTACTCAACTCTTTTTCATAAAAAGAGCATCGGTCTTGGCAGCAGCAACAAAATCATTTACATGCAACCCCCCGATGATATGAGACCACCAGAGAACCTCAACCTTCCCCCACTCGGTAAGCAGAAGCGGATGATGCCCCTCAACCTCTGCCATTTCACCAACCTCAATGGTAAAAGCCAGTGCTTGTTTAAAATTTCTAAAAGTAAAACTACGCCTTAACTGCTTCACGCCATCGCTCTCAACAATATCCCATTCAGGAATCTGGAGCTTAAGAGAAACAATCTGATCTCCTGTTGCCAGAGACGCTTTTGCGTTACAGGCCTCACATTTCTGGTTCGTTAATATAAATTCCATACTCTCCTCTCCTCGTAAATATTCGGCTAGCACACC
The DNA here is from genome assembly GCA_022712975.1 of Desulfocapsa sp. GTDB lineage: Bacteria > Desulfobacterota > Desulfobulbia > Desulfobulbales > Desulfocapsaceae > Desulfocapsa. The sequence goes on along the minus strand of JAFLJO010000077.1, from coordinate 40,304 downwards.
ATCTTCGTCTGATTCGGCTCGAAGTCTACGCTTATCTCAAAAAACCAAGATAAGCATGACTTCGAAAGAATCTATAGGGTACTGCTATGCTGAAGTATGTCAACCTTATCATCTTTTCATTTTCCAGATCACATTGTATTCCTTGACAAAGAACCTGTTTCTCACGTAAAATTAGAAAAAAGGATTTTTATGCCCATTAGTCAGGTACAAAAAATCTCCACTCCTGTTCCTGACAACAATGGTCAGCTCTTTTAATGTATTGGAAAATTAAGGTTTCTGGGGGAATTGTTTCTATATGAGTTGTCGGTTACTGATACCGAATAGCTTCTGCCCACAGGCCGTGCAAATTCTTTTAACAGTATTTAAACTTGGTTACCCTTTCTCATGTCTCTGCTCTTCCCGAAAAGATCTTTCAACAACTTCTGCGTCGTTCTCCTGAGCAGTTTTATCCTGTCTCTACTACTCTCAGGACAGGGTTTCACAAAACAGTTAAAAGTTGGTGTGTACAACAATAATCCTCTTGTTTTCCAGGATGAACAGGGTGAATTTCAGGGGTTTACCATCGATGTCCTCCGCAATATTGCTGTGGCAGAAGGCTGGAACCTGGAATTTGTTGCCGGCAGTTGGTCGGAATGTTTACAGCGACTTGAGCAGGGAACAATAGACTTGCAGGTTGCCATTGCATTTTCTCCTGCCCGCTCACAAGTTTTCAGTTTCCCGCATGAAACATTAATCACGTCCTGGGGCATACTGTATCGCACCCCCAAGACCATTGCCAATTCTATTCTTGACCTTGACGGAAAAAGTATCGCATTGGGCGAAAAAGATATCCATGCCGAAGCCTTAACCGAGCTTATGGAAAAATTCAACATCAGTATACAAGCCGTCTATCTGCAAAGTTACGATGAAGTGCTTAAACAGGTGGAGACCGGCCAGGTTGATCTGGGGGCAGTCAGTCGTATGTATGCCACGAACAATGCACATCTTTTTGATGTCAAAGCAACACCGATAATGTTCAATCCCATTGAACTTCGTTATGCCGCACCAAAAGGGAAAAATGCAGATGTTTTGCAAGCCATAGACCACCACCTCAAACTTCTCCGTAATGACAAACATTCTGTTTATCACCAATCACTTGAGAAATGGTTTGGCCAGAATCATACAACTGGACTCCCTCAATGGATCAAGCCCACTCTGCTCGCAGGTGGAGGTCTGCTCCTTCTTATTTTTCTCATTTCTTTGATACTGAAAAAACAGGTCTCAATAAAAACAAAAGATCTCCAAACCGTCTTTGATTCCTCTCCTGCCGCCATCTTTATCCATGGCATGGATGGAACCATCATTGACCTGAATCAGACCATGCTGGAAATGTTCAAAGTCAATAAGAAAGAAGCGCTCACTCTGTCCATTATCGATGATTACTCCTCTCCCGAAAACCCTATGGAGATGCTCTCTATTTTCTGGGAAGAAGTCAATGCCGGAAATCCGCAGCAATTTGAATGGATCGTCCGTCGTCCCAACGATGACTCCACCTTTTTGGTTGAGGTTAGCCTGAAAAAAATTCTATATGGCGGGCGAAAAGCGATTTATTCAACCGTGCAGGACATCACAACAAAAAAAGAAACTGAAGAAAAGCTAGCTTCTAAACAAGAACATCTTGCTGTTACTCTACGATCCATCGGTGATGGAGTAATTGCAACCGATACATTGGGCAACGTTGTCTTTTTGAATAAGGTTGCAGAAGCATTAACTGGTTGGAAGAATGAAGAGGCAGTCGGAAAACCTTCCTCGGATGTTTTCAACATCATCAACGAAAAAACAGACCAGAAATGTGCAAGCCCTGTCCAGCGGGTATTGGAACTTGGAAGAATTGTAGGGCTAGCCAACCATACAGCACTCATTGCAAAAGATGGTACCGTGAGAAGCATAGCAGACAGTGGTGCTCCCATTCGAGACAAGGAGAGTCAGGTGGTTGGAGTTGTTCTGGTATTTCGAGATGTCAGCCATGAACAAAAAATGGAAGAAGAGTTATTGAAGATACGTAAGCTCGAATCATTAGGTGTGCTTGCCGGTGGAATCGCCCATGATTTCAACAACATTCTAGCTGCAATCTTAGGTAATATTGAGCTGACCACTTTCAGAATTGCCAAAGAAGATACCAAGAGCATAGCCCTGCTTGAGAGTGCAAAAAAGGCAACCAAAAGAGCTACGAAATTGACCCAGCAGCTACTGACATTTTCCAAGGGAGGAGATCCAGTCCGGGAAGAAATCATATTGCCTGAACTGATCTCTGAGTCTGCGGAGTTTGTTCTCCACGGCAGCCAGGTTGCCTGCCGTTACAATTTCCCTGACAATCTCTGGAAAGTTGATGTGGATAGCGGTCAGATTGGCCAAGTTATCCAAAATATAATACTAAATGCCAAGCATGCCATGCCCGGAGGAGGCACCATAACAATCCACTGTAAAAACATCACCGACCCGGCGGCAGAATCACTTCTCAGTGTGAATCAGGGAAATTATGTACGAATTACTCTTCAGGATACAGGTATCGGCATCCCCAAAAGAATCATAGACAAAATATTTGATCCCTATTTTTCAACGAAACAGGAAGGTAGTGGCCTAGGACTCGCAATCTGTCATTCGATCATCAATAAACATCAGGGATATATCACTGTTGACTCCATCTCCGGCAAAGGAACGAACTTCACCGTATACCTGCCCGCTACAATCCATTCGAGTATTACTGACGCAGACACTCAAGGTACAACAGTATCAGTGAAAGCAGCCAAAGTCATGGTTATGGATGATGAAGAAATGCTGCTGAATGTTACCAGATCACAACTCACCGTCCTTGGTCACGAATCAGTTCTTGTGACGAGTGGAGAACAGGCAATTAACAAATATCAGGAACTACAGGATAAGGGAACCCCGGTTGATATCGTGATCATGGATCTCACTATTCCCGGTGGCATGGGTGGTAAGGAAGCAGCTCAAAAGCTCCTGCAAATTGATCCGAAAGCCAAAATCATTGTCGCCAGTGGATATTCGAATGATCCGGTGATGGCAGATTATAAAAAATACGGATTTAGTGGATCCCTTGCCAAACCTTTTGACCTGAACGAATTAAGCAATGCTATTGCTTCTGTTCTTTGATGACGTCGTAAAAAAATCTCCACCTGCTTTGTTGCTGCACAGGTTACTATTCAACATCGATATTCGTTTTTTACAACCTTGTCATTCTTTAAGAACTGTCAGATTTCATCTCGAACAGAGCTGGCAATCTCCAAAAAAGCATTCACCTGCGGAAGACGCATATTATTTTGCATTGTACAAATTCCAATGGAAAAGGATTCAAGCTCAGGAGAGACCGAAAGAACATCAATCTGTTCTTTTAAAGGACTTTTTTCAAGAACCAGGCCCGGAACCACCCCTACCCCGCACCCCAATGCGACCATGGCAATAATCGCCTCATTTCCGGCTACTTGGGCATAAATAGTGGGAACAATATCTTTTTCGTAAAACCAACGATCCATCCGTACACGACTCAGCCCAAAATTAGCTGTAATTACCGGTGTTTTCAACCAATCGACCATCTCTTGCTGATACTGTACTGTTTCTGGAAATGCAGACGGTACAATAAAAACCAGTGGTGTTTCCAGGATTTTCAGAAACTCTACCTTTTCCGGTAAACTATCAGGAAGTGCTGCCACTGTAATATCAACTTCCCTATTTTGCAGCTTTGTGAGTGCCAAAGCCGCATCTCCTGTCTGAAGAGTAATATGAACATCGGGATGTACAGAACGAAATTTCTGGAATATCACTGGCAAAACAGAATATGCCGCAGTAACAGAACAATACAGTGAGATCTCACCTCCCAGCACATTCTCCCTTGAAAGATCTCCCTGCAATACGTCATAACGCTGGATCACATCGTCTGCGTAAGACCGAAAAATCCTTCCTGCCGCAGTGAGAGTGACTGATCGATTATCACGAAGGAAAAGAGCTTCACCAAGTGCTTCTTCAAGCCGTTGGATTATTCTGGTCAGCGCCGATGGAGTAACATGGCAGGCACGGCTGCTTTGCCCAAAATGCAGTGTGTCGGATAAATGTTTGAAGAGTTTTAAATCTCGAATATTCATACTGAGGTATGGTGATGGGTGTAAAATTGAAAAACAAAACGTTTATTTCATTTTCCGCAACACTATATTACAAACAAATCACTTTACGCAACAAAAATCAATACTATAATAATCAATAATTAGTTGTTTCATCGTTTATTTTTTGTTCAGTTCCGGTAGTCAGCATTCATTTTTAGAATCTACTCCGGGCTGGATGTTCATTCTTTTAACAAGGAGTATTGTCATGTCAAATAACTATTTTAACAGTCTTCCCCTGCGCCTGCAGCTCGAAGAACTTGGTCAGTGCCGGTTTATGGATATTTCCGAATTTGATGGCGTTGACGCCCTTAAAGGTAAAAAAATCGTAATCGTTGGTTGCGGTGCCCAGGGCTTCAATCAGGGATTAAACCTTCGTGATTCCGGTCTTGATGTCTCTTACACCCTTCGTGATGCCGCAATTTCCGAACAGCGTCAATCCTGGAAAAATGCCACTGAAAACGATTTCAAAGTTGGAACCTATCAGGAAATGCTTCCCACTGCTGACCTTGTTATTAATCTGACCCCTGACAAACAGCACACAAATGTTATTGAAGCTGTTATGCCGCTCATGAAACAGGGTGCATGTTTATCCTACTCCCACGGATTCAACATTGTTGAAGAAGGGATGCAGATCCGTGATGATATTACCGTTGTTATGGTTGCGCCAAAATCTCCTGGAACGGAAGTACGTGAAGAGTACAAACGTGGCTTTGGCGTTCCGACTCTTCTTGCTGTTCATCGTGAAAACGATCCTCAGGGAATCGGCTGGGACGTTGCCAGGGCCTACGCAGCAGGAACCGGTGCACATCGTGCAGGCTGCCTGCAATCCTCCTTTGTAGCAGAAGTAAAATCTGATCTCATGGGTGAGCAGACCATTCTTTGCGGAATGCTCCAAACCGGATCACTTCTCTGTTATGATAAGATGATTGACCAGGGAATTGATGCCAGATATGCTGTAAAACTTATTCAGTTTGGCTGGGAAACCATCACCGAAGCACTGAAACACGGCGGCATCACCAATATGATGGATCGGCTTTCCAATCCTGCAAAAATCAAAGCGAATGAGCTTTGTGATGAACTGAAAAGCATCATGGAGCCTCTCTTTCACAAGCACATGGATAACATCATGTCTGGACATTTTTCCAAAACGATGATGGAAGACTGGGCCAATGATGACGTAAATCTGCTAAAATGGCGTAAAGAAACCGGAGAAACCGCTTTTGAGAAAACTAACGCTGCTGACACTGAAATCAGTGAGCAGGAGTTTTTTGACAACGGTATCCTTATGGTCGCCATGATCAAGGCCGGCGTTGAACTCGCCTTTGACACCATGGTTGCAGCCGGAATTAAAGAAGAGTCTGCCTATTACGAGTCTCTTCATGAGGTACCTCTTATTGCAAATCTTATTGCACGAAAGAAACTCTATGAGATGAACGTCGTTATCTCAGATACAGCTGAGTATGGCTGTTACCTTTTCAACCATGCCTGTTTGCCGCTGCTGACTGATTTCATGAAGACAGTGAACACCGATGTTATCGGCAAAACCTTGGAAGTAAACGATAATGGAGTAAATAACGTTGAACTCATTGAAACCAATGAGTCAATTCGTTACACAGGTGTTGAGGCTATCGGTGAAGAACTTCGTTCCTATATGAGTGCGATGAAACAGATCATCTAAATCGGCAACACCCAGTATTTGCTGGAAAGAATTTTTTTCCAGCAAATACTACGGGCATCCACCACTGAAGTGAGCCGAATGGGGGGGGGCTATCCCAGTTGTGTTACTTACTTATTTAAATAAGTTTTTATATACTGAGTGTAATTCAGCTTTTCTAAATTTTCTGCTTTTTTCTCAACCGCATTTTGAAGTTCTTTTTTGTATTCGTTGATTTTTTTTCTAATCTCTGCGTATTGTATACCTAAAATTTCTGCTGCTAAAATTCCCGCATTTTTTGCGCCGTTAATTGCAACAGTTGCGACAGGGACTCCTCCGGGCATCTGCACGATAGATAACAAAGAATCCATTCCATCTAAAGACGAAAGTTTAATAGGGACGCCAATTACTGGTAAAGATGTAAGAGAAGCAACCATGCCTGGCAAGTGAGCTGCCCCACCTGCTCCTGCAATAATTGTTGCAAGTCCTCTCTCTTCTGCATCTTTGGAATATTTAAACAGTCGCTCCGGGGTTCTGTGTGCTGATACTATTGTAATTTCATACTCTATGCCAAAATAGTCCAACATTTTAGCCGCTTCTTGCATAATTGGCAGGTCTGAATCACTACCCATAATAATTCCGACCAATGGTTTACTCATATTTTAATTGCTCCTTTCACTTTTAAAATACGTTTTGCTTTTTCTGCTTTTTCAAGAGCTGTATCTAAATCTTCATCTGATACTGTTATATGCCCCATTTTTCTAAAAGGAGCCGTCTCTTTTTTACCATAGAAATGGAATGATAATCCAGGTATTGACAGAGCCTCTTGAATTCCTTCAATTATTGGCTCACCTCTATAGCCTTCTTCTCCCAATAGGTTAACCATAGCTGCTGGAGATACTAACTTAGTAGAACCTAAAGGAAGGTTTGTTACAGCTCTAATCAATTGTTCAAATTGAGAAGTTAAACATGATTCAATTGTATAGTGTCCTGAATTGTGAGGTCTTGGCGCAATTTCATTAACCAGGATTTTCTTGTCTTTTGTTAAGAACATCTCAACACCAAAAATTCCAACACCATCTAATGCTTCAATTGATTTAAGAGCAAGTGCTTTTGCCTCTGCATCTGTCTTCTCATCAATTCTAGCAGGTGCAATTACCGTATCACAGATATTAACTCTCTCATCAAAAATCATTTCAACTACTGGGTAACATGCAATTTCACCCTCAATACTTCGAGCTACCATAACGGCAATCTCTTTATCAATATCTACTAATTCTTCTATAAAAGATTCGACTTTAATACCATTTGCTAAATCATTTTCACTCTTAAGTAAAACAACCCCTTTGCCATCATAGCCACCTTTTCTCGCTTTTTGAATAACAGGAAAACCAAAACTTCTAAGAGACTCAGGAGAGTCTACGCTTCTATACGCAGGTACGGGTATTCCACTTTTGTCGAGCAGCTTTTTTTGTCTATATTTATCTTGAATGAGTTCAATCAGATACGGAGATGGATAGATACTGCTTCCACTGTCATACATTTTCTGCAAAATTGATGTATCAACATGTTCAAGCTCAAATGTTGTTACATCACTCTCTTCTACAAGTTGTGATAATTTAGCTTTATTATGAAGATTACCTACAATTTGTTTATCTGAAACCTGGGCGGCTGGACAGTTTGGAGTAGGATCAAGTATGGTTACATAAAACCCCATTTTTTTGGCTTCTTGAGCCATATTTTTTCCTAACTGTCCACCACCAATAATGCCAATTTTCATGGCAGAGTAGTTAAAAGTTTTATTCATTCTTAAGATTTTGATCTGTAACTGTTGGCGTTATCAATAAGACATCAGTAACCATACATTTGCCACCATATCTTTTGATAAAATCTCTTATACCTTCAATTATGCTATCGAGCTTCTCCTCTTCACATATTGTAAAAATATAATTGCTTCTAAAGATATCACCAATTTGATCAGATGACTTCATACCAGTTGAGCCTTTACCTTCGATATCTCTTATGAGAGTATAACCCAATATCCCTTTTTCACTAAACAGATCAAGTAGTCTGTTTAAATAAATCGTCTCAAATATGATCTCTATTTTTTTCACATCAACTCCATATATTGTTAATTATAAAATAATACAACGGTATTCCCAATGAAATATTAAAAGGAAATGTAACCGCAAGACTCAGTGGCAGATAAATGCTGGGATTTGCTTCAGGGACTGAAAGTCTCATCGCAGCTGGTACAGCAATATAGGAAGCACTACCACTTAATAATGCAAGTAAAAGTGCATCCCCTTTTGTAAGTTCAAAGAAATATGCCAAAGCGATACCAACACTGGCATTAACTATAGGCATTAATATTGCGAATATAATAAGGAATGGACCAAGTTTTTTTAGCTCATGCATTCTTTTTGCAGCTACCAATCCCATATCCAATAAGAAGAAAGCGAGTATTCCCTTAAACAGATCTCCGAATAGAGGACTCATTGATTCCCAACCATTCTTTCCGGTTACAATACCAATTGTCAGTGCACCCATTAGTAAATAAACAGAAGGATTTAAAAATGCCTCCCTTAATATTTCGCCCCAATTGGTTTTTTCTGACTCACCTTTTTTATTTTTATCTCTTGCGAAATATACAGCAAAAACAAGCCCAACTATAATTGCTGGCGATTCCATAAGTGTCATAGCAGCAACCATATATCCACCATATTCAACACCTAAAGATTGAAGATAGGTAACACCTGTGATAAATGTAACTGCACTGATTGATCCATAAGTTGCACTAACGGCTGCGGCATTGTAGACATCGAGTTTAATCTTAAGTATAAAATAGCTATAAATAGGAACTAAAATAGCCATAAGCACTGCTAGTGATAGAGCTTTTAATATATAAGGAGTTAATCCACTTTGAGATAACTCATATCCTCCGTGAAGACCGATTGCTATTAGTAAAAAAAGGGAAAAAAACTTCGATAAAGGCTGGGGTATTGATAAGTCTGATTTTACAAAAACTGCCAGCATTCCTAAAAAAAAGAAAAGTATAGGGGGATTAAGAATATTTTGAATTATTAAATCTAAATTTGTAGTCATTTATTTTCTCCTTCTATCCTGTTGGTGGGTGATAAATAATAGCTTTTTCAGCGAGCAAAAGGAGAGAAAAGCACAGCCACCAAGCTTCATGAAACATGAAGCTCTAGCTACAACAGCTTTTAAAAACTCTCTTCCCCTCAAAATTGATGCTCGTACAAACACAATAACACCACTTCATCTGACCGCTCCCAACAACAAATACCAAAGAACTGTCAGAACATACACATGATGCCCTGCGGACAGAAGTTATCAGTTATCAGTGCTCAGTAACTGATAACCGATAACCAGCGATCCACATAAGAAACATTCTCGAAAAATTCAAGTTGCCAGATACATAGATATAACCGTTTACCAAAATAAAACCGATGGAACTATTCAGTTTTCTGGTTGTTCTCTTCTGAACGATCAAGATGCTTTGAAAGGTGCTAGGAGCCGGCGCAACCGACATCACCAATACCACTGCCCTCGTCTTTATCCAAGTCCCGCCGCATAGCCATATCGTAAAGCACCCGCTGCTTCTCCTGGTTGATACCCAAAGCGTCACGCTTCTTTTCAATATGCTCCATCATCAAATGTGCCATCTTTATCGGGTCTTCTTCTATGGCCCATTTGCCGCCGTAATCATTTTCAATGCCGTTGCAGAGATAATCGGTGACCACCTTGCTGCCGGATGTAGGGAAAACACGACCGAACACCACCAGCAAGCCGCTGCCCACATAGTATTGCCCAATGGCCAATGCCTTTTCGCTCATCCATTCCGGGGCGCAACCAGCGGCCGGTAGCTGGCTAAAATCATCGCCCAGGCCTCCAACCTCCACCAACTCCGTGCAGCCAACCAACATACGACTGTTATCAACACATGAGCCCCGATGAAGAGCCGGCGGCATGCCAATGGCCTCGCAGACTTCCCGCAAGCCGTCTCCGGCATACTTCATGGCGGCTTCCGGTCGTAACAGCCCTGCCCGTCCGCATTCCGTGGCAGCACAGCCGGTTGCTACCACCATGACATTATTTTTAATCAGTTCTTTGGCTACGGTGACGATATCATCACCCGCCTTGGTGCGTGGGCTGGAGCAACCGACAATAACTCCGACTCCTCGAATCCGACCGTTAACAATATTGTCATTCAGTGGTTTGTATGAGGCCCGGAACTTGCCACCCAGCATATTTTTAACGCTCTCAAATGTGAAACCAACTACGACTTCTTCCTTATTTTCCGTCAGATGAACATCACCACGTTTCGGAAAACGGGCAACGGCCCGCAGAATAATTTCCCTGGCCACGGCCAAAGTGTTATGGTGATTCACTTGGATGTGAGTGGCACCGACAATCTTGGCCCGGTCAGAAGTGGTAATAACCTCGGTATGGTAATGCTTGGCAACTTCCGGCAAAGACTGCATAATGCACTGAATATCTACCACCATAGCCTCAACAGCTCCGGAAGCAATGACCATCTCCTGTTGAACCAGGCCGCCAGCTACAGGGATGCCGTGCCGCATGATCCCTTCAACACCAGAACAGCAGACACCAACCATGTTAACCCCGGCAGCACCAACTTTTTTGGCCGCCGCCTCAATTTCCGGTTCCTGCGAAACTATAGCCATGGCCTCAACCAATAAGGGATCATGGCCATGCAAGGTAATGTTTACCTTGTCCTCTGACAGTACACCGAGACCGACATTGACCGTGGATCTAATGGGCTTCGGCGCTTTGAACATGATGTCCTGCAGGCCGGTGGCGATCATGGACGCACCCCAACCATCGGCCAGAGCAACTCTGGTCGCCTGCTTAATCAAATTACGATAATCCTGATCATTGCCCATATTAGTGCGATGCATCGTATCTACAACTTCCCTCTGAATACCACGCGGAGCAACACCGGTTCTTTCCCACATTTCCTGAAGTTTTTTCGGCGCCCTCCGTAAGCCATAAAGACTTCCCTCCTGCCGACCAAATTCGGCCAGGGACTTCTCTCCTACGTCAAGAGCAATATCTTTTTTGTCACGACCCTCAATTTCAATGTCATACATTTTTGCCATGGTGTGCAACGCACGCTCATCCTTTATTTCAAAATCGGTTTCTCCTCTAGCCGTTGCCATAAAGCCCAAGGCAACCTCCAGAGCGTGGTCTATATGGGCGGAAGATCCTGCCGCTACCATGCGGGCGAAATTACGCGCCGCCACCGTATCGGCTGTAGCACCACAGATACCGATGGTGTCCGGAGCCGATTCGATAATCATGCATGGGCCAAGAGAACAGATGCGGCAACAGGTGCCGCCCGTGCCGAAAAGACAGGTTTCAATGGGACGATTGTTCATCCTCTGAATATATGTTTGCACTCCTCTTGCCTCGGCCTGCTCTGAAATATCCATGCAAACATCACAGGCAATACCCTTGCAATTCTGGGAAAGATTTCTAGATGTTTTGGTTTTACTCATAATAATACTCCTTTATAAAAAACTAAAATGTCTTTAACTTATCATAATTATAGTGATTTCATAAGGCCATTAGTTCTCAGCTGTCTCTACTCTTGGCACATAGGTCAAGAGAGGACAGCCTCGACAGGCGCCTTTTTCCTGCCCAGGCTCGGCATGTATCCTACTGGATATATCCTGGATGGCCGCTTCCGTAGAATCATAGATGTTTTCCTCGCCGATTTTTTCCAGAAGCCCGGTACGTTCCATAACTTGCCGAACACTATCCTTCACCCTGCTCATGGTGAAGCGTACGCCACTGCTACGGATCCGATCCACCAGTAGCGACAGAGCATCTTCGGCTGAGGAATCCAGACCATTGATCCCTTCCGCTACCAGTAGAAGGCATCTAAGATCCGGACTTGACGATCTGATCCTGAATACTTCCTCGTCAAGAAAACTGGAGTTGACAAAAAACAGGATACCGTCAAAACGAAGCACTGCTATATGTCGGCAACTTCCCAAATTATGGCTGTCAACACAGCGCAAAACTCCGACGCTGTCCATGCTGAGCCTTGAAACTTTGGGCCGCATCCGCTGAAACAGAAAAACTCCGAGTGAAAGAACCACGCCGACCATGATACCCAATTCAAGATTCGGCGCCATACCCAGAGTTACAAGAAAAGAGATAACGGAAATAACGCCGTCTGACTGTTTTGCCTTCCAGGCATGAACAAACCCCTTTATATTAATAAGACCGATCACCGCCAGCATAATGACGCAGGCCAGCACTGCCTGGGGCAAATGATAGAGCAAGGGGGTGAAGAAGAGCAGGGTTATCATCACCACCAGGCTGGAAAAAACATTGGACATCCCTGTAATTGCCCCGGATTGCAGATTAACCGCTGACCGGGAAAACGAACCGGAAACCGGATAACTGGAACCAAAAGAACCGATGATATTTGCCAGTCCCTGGCCGATCAATTCCTGGTTGACATTGAGTTTCTGGCCGGTTTTAGCGGCCATGGCCTTGGCAATGGCAATGGCCTCCATGAAACCCAGCAACGAGATGATAATTGCATAGGTGAGCAGCCGGCTGACAATCTCAAAATCAATTATCGGCATACTCAAGCGTGGAATACCTTCTGGGATACTCCCCACCACACTGCCGCCACCCATAATCAAAAGGGAATTTTCGTCCAGCGGTTTGTTGCTTATTTTAAGGCGCCAAGGTCTACCGTCGGCCTCAACCCCAACCGGCACACCGTTGTGGGAATAAAAGATCAGCCCGTTGTTCTGAGATGTAACCGCGGAAAAATGAAGATCACGGAGTTTAGAGCGGACCAAATGAGCTTGATGCTTGTTTTCTTTTAGCTGAAAATTAAGTACAGCCAGTTCGTTTTCGAGGGCGATAAGCTCCATGCCGTTATAGTTTTTCTGTTTTTGCAGTTTGTCTATTATCTCATTGAGATCAGCGCGGGCATCACTGAGCCTTATATAATCCACTTGGGTCCCATTGAAATCCCTCACCATTTCTCTGACTGCCGGTGACGCTAAATCATCAATGGAAATCCGCTTATCGTTATGAAAACCGACAGCCCACGATAGAACCGTGGTAACCACCACCGCAATCAGTACGTTTGGCAGCTTCTGGTTCAATCGGCGCAGTCCGACCATGATGACGATGGCCAGTATTGCCATGCCGATGGTGGGCAAGTGACTGTAGTCAAAGGCCGATTGAATTACCCGAATGATAGTTTGATAGTGATAGTCGGCTTTGTCAACAGAGACGCCGAACACATTTGAAAGTTGTGACGAAGCGATAATAATAGCCGCTGCCGTGGTGAAACCATTGACCACGGGATGGGAAAGAAAGTTTATCACCAGGCCGAGTCGCAATATTCCCAGAAGAAACTGAAAAACACCTACCATAAAGGCCAGCAATACCGCATAAGCGATAAACATCTCACCGCCCATGGTAGCCAGGGGTTCAAGGGTTGCTGCGGTCATCAGAGAAACAATGGCCACCGGACCAGTAGCCAGCTGGTTGCTGGAACCGAACAGCGCCGCAATCAGCGGCGGCAAAAAGGCGGCGTACAGACCGTAATAAGGGGGCAGTCCGGCAAGCTGTGCGTAGGCCATGGACTGGGGGATCAACACCATGGCCACGGTAAGACCGGATATAAAATCTACTCTAAGGGTTTGTTTCTTGTATCCCTTGAACCAGAGTAGAAATGGAAATATTTTGACAAGCATTTTTTTTCTTTCCTCCTTAGTATTCAAAAATATTTAAATATTAATCACGTTACCAAGCGCTCTTTCACCTTTCCGAAAATAGCGAACACACGGAAAAGAGAGTCAAATCGCTCAACCATCGGATGTTCCTCATCAACTTTTTCGTAGTTATTGGCACAAAACAGAAGGTGATAAATGATCGCTTTTCAGCAAACAAAAGGAGAAATAAGGTGATAAGTAATCACTTTTTCAGCGAGCAAAAGGAGAAAAAACTATCCCGGCAGACTCTCTGGAACAGCTTCTGAAAGATCTCTTTCTCGCAAAATTGATGATCATACAAGCACAAACGAACAAACACAATAACACCACTTCATCTGACCGTTCCCGACAATAAATACAAAAGATCTGACAGAACATCAAGAATATTCACAAAAAGACATACGAATGTAGGCTCACAGAAAAAATCCATCAACAGAAAAGACTGGTTCTTCGCAGCACACCCAGCCATCGTCAAATAACTCTTCCTGTACGGATTGTCGAAGGGCATGGATTGTTCCGAGGCAAACTAAACTTATTTTTTTCTGGGATGCAAGCGTGGTTGTTTTGGCGTACGCCACAGAGCCACATGTTCAAGTATCTTTCGGATAATGGTCTTCTGAACGTGACGTTATCTTTAGGGCTTTACAGAAATGTCGTTTTCAGTTAAACTAACGCAACGTTGAGTGGTATTCAGGCACTCTTTTCAGTACCCACTTGAGAGGTGTAAGTCATAGCCATCAAGCTAATGAATGTATCTCTTAAATTGAGACTAAATCACCATATTCCAATACGTTTAACGACCTGCAAAGAACTTCCGGGAATTAATTCTCACGACTTTTCTTCTCTTCAAGCAAATGTTTTTTACTGCTGAGTATTATAAACTCAGTATGACATGACTCTACCGCCAGCGTGTCATCAACAATGGTATCTTCGCTTCTTCCGACAAATCGGGGAGGTAAGTCCAGTCTTCAACTTAATGTATCGAAAAATTAAAATTTATATGGGAATTTTTCCTATATGGGTTATAAGGTATCAATTGTCATTTTTCAGTTAGCGAACACTGACAACTTCTGCCAGCAGGGCATCATGTCCTGATATATCGAGAAACTTGCGGTGATCTACCCCACAGATACTCCGGAAGAGCCTTATTTATTCATAACTATTCAAATTTAATTAACCTAAGGAGGACAGAATGGGAGCATATCAAGTGCTACAGGGGCCTGAAGGCTATCTACCACCCGCCGCCGCCATGCAGGGAGTGACCCTTGCCGGGCCAGGGAAGGCAATGATAGAAGGCAGGCATGTCGAAAAGCAGGAAGCGATCGAATGTATCGCGGAGAAACTGTTGGGAGCAACGGTTCCGACCTTTTTTCCCGGACCATTGGTACTTTGGAGAACCACCGATTACGCTCAGGAAAGGGGTAAACTTATCCGTGAAATTTCCGCGGAAGTTGGCGCCAAGGTCATTCCCATGCCGGATTATCGACCCAAATATCCAATGATCAATCCAGAAGTGGAGATCAACCCAAACCACCCGAACCTGACCATCTGGTTTAATAAAATTGATGTCGGCGTTTTTATCGGGGTTCACTGTCACCAGGCCAACCTGGCGCTTAAAATAATCCGGGGCGGCACGAGTTGCTTTACAGTAGCCCTGTGTGCCGAGGAAGGTCACGAAGAGGCAAACGTATCACTGCGCGAAACCGACAACGACACCTTGCGGAAACTCCTTGCCACTGTAAAAGATCTCAAGAAAAGGAGGGCGTAAAAGATGTCTGCAAAAAACCTTAAAGAAGTATCAACCGAATACATGCTTTTTGAAGCCAAACGTGAAGAACAGTTCATGACCGGCAGCGAAGCGGTTCGTGAGGCGATCAGAAGAGCCAATGTCGACATGGCCATTGCTTATCCCATTACCCCCCAGAGTGAATCCATGCACCTGATCGGCGACCTTTATGCCGAGGGGTATGTGAAGGAATACTTCCGTGGCGAAAATGAATTCGCCGTCATGTCCCAAGTTGCCGGAGGCGCCATGGCCGGAGTCAGGATGTTTACCGCCACCTGCGGCCCTGGTACCCTGCGAGCCTTTGAGAACTTTCCGATGTGGGCAGGAGCCAGGTTGCCCATTGTCATCGGTTTCATGACCAGAGCCATCAATGCGCCCTTAAGCATCCAGCCTGACACCATCGAAATGGCCATGTTAATGGACACCGGCATGCTGATGCTTCACGCTGAAAACGCACAGGAACTCTACGACATGTATCTCATGAGTTTTTCCATAGCGGAACGAACTTCAGTCCATATCCCCGTAGGCATCTTTGTCGATGGTTTCTTTGTCACCCACACCCGCCAGAAGGTCAAGGTGGTTACCGAGGACGTCAAACTTAAACCATACGACCCATCCATGTCACCGACCCCCCATATTGACATGGAGACCCCGCCTTTCCGTTATATGAAAGATCCCTTTGTGATGAAATCAAACTATGTAAGTTATGCTGCCCATGCTAGTTGGCAGCAGGAGTGCATGGCATCCATCGAGCGATCCAGGCCGTTTCTCAAGGAGTTGCTGGGCAGTTTTATCGAACAGCAGAATCCTGATGCGCCTATCCAGATAATTGCCTCCGGCACTGCCGTTTCCCAGTCACGCGAAGCCATTAAAATGGCCAAGGAAGAAGGTATTGAAGTCGGATTGATCAAAGTCAAGACCATTAGACCCTTTCCCGCCGAAGAAATCAGGCAGGCATTGAGCAAGGCTGAAAAGATCATTGTTCCGGAATTTAACCGTGTCGGCTGGCTGGCAAAGGAAGTGGCATCTGTCATCCCCAACAACGACCGCATGGTACAAGGTCCACGGGTATTTGGCGGTATGACCATGCCTCCCGATGTCATTGTCAAGGTTATCAAGGAAAACGCCTTATTCGGTGTTTGATCTTAAACAGAAATTGAATATTTTTATTAATATTAATATCAGAAAATTCAATCCTATAGAGTTAATCTGGAGGAAAATATGTCTTTAGCAATAACCAAAATTAATCCTGCTTTTGTGGATGTCATGCCACAAGAGTACTTGGATCTGGCGTCGGATGGCCCTTTTGCCGCCGATAAAAGTGTCAAGGATCTCGGTACTTTTAAGGAACTCATCGAAGAGCATCCCCTGTGTGCTGGCTGTAACTTGGCCTTGGCCTTCCGAACCTTGATTTCAGCACTGCCCTGTCCGGAAGACACGGTGATCGTTGGCTCCACCGGCTGCAACAGCTTGGCTTTCCCGCAGCTGGCCATCCATAATGTCCACGCCCTGTTCGGTAACCAGAACGCAGTGGCTTCCGGCCTCAAGCGGGGACTAAAACTCCGCTTTCCCGATCAAAACAAAGACGTGGTGGTCATGGCCGGAGACGGTGCCACCGCTGACATCGGTTTTGACATGACTATGCATTCTTGGATCAGGGGTGAGAATATCACCACTGTCATGTTTGACAATGAAATATATGCCAACACTGGTGGCCAGGAAAGCGGTATGACCCCGTTCGGTACTGTGCGCAACATGGCGCCCACTGGCAAGAACTTTCAGAAGATGAATGTGCCGGAATTTGCCAAACAAGCTGGCTGCGTCTATGTCGCCAAGGTCTCTACTGCCAATACCGCCAAGATAGGTCAGTGTTTCAGAAATGCGGTGCTTGCTGCCAGGGAAATAGGCCCCACCTATATCCAGATATACACACCATGTCCCACCAACCTCAAAATGAAACCAGCTGAATCCGTTGCTCTTGCTAAAAAGCGAGCCAAAGAGGACTATGCCTTTGAGGAATATATGAGCGAAGAAGTTGAGAACTTACTGGTGTCAAGCGGAGCCATTAAGCCTAAAGTTAAAAAAGAAGAAGGCAAGAAATAGCCGGACAGGAGGGACAAACCAATGAGCAGTAAAACAACATCGATCAGAATGTCTGGTCTCGGCGGACAGGGCGCAGTTACTGCGTCCCATATCGTGGGCAGTGCTGCGGTCATGGACGGCAAGAACGCCATGGTCAACCCATTTTTCGGCGCTGAAAAACGATTGGCTCCTGCTGAGAGTTATGTGCGAATTTCCGATGAGGAGATTTTCGACACTGGTGAGATTCTTTATCCCAATATCATCATGGTTTTTCATCCTGATGTTATTTTACATGGGAAATCCTACACCATGCCTTTTTTCTCCGGTCTTCAAAAAGATGGCATTATTATTGTCAACTCGGAATTTACGTTTGACTTTACTGAAGACGAGCAAAAAGATCTTGATGATCTAAACGCCAAAGTCTATTTTGTGCAAGCCACCCAGTTGGCCAGGGATATCGGCGGCACCGACCTGGCAACCAACATTGCCATGCTCGGAGCCCTCATAGGAGTCACCAAAATAGTTACCATGACTGCGCTTGAGGAAGCTCTACAGGAACGTTTCGGCGCCAAGGCCAAAGGGTTCGTAGCCTCAGGAACCACTGCGGTGCTTGATGATGCCATCACGAAACAGTACGCCAAGGCTGAAAAACTCATCGAAGCCAACATGAAGGTTCTGATCGCTGCTTCGGAAAGTGCCGAGTCACTGCTTGCCGCCTGAGTAATGCGGACAGCTTTTAAATAAATTTCTTCCCAGGAGGATAAAAATATGTATGTAGCAGCCTATATTGACCAGGAAAAATGCATTGGCTGCAAAACTTGCGTCAGGGTTTGCCCTGAACCGAATGCCATCGCCTATGTAAAGGGCGAAGATGACAAAAAAGGCAAATGTTCGGTGATTATCGAAAGATGCAAGGGTTGCGGACTCTGTGAGGCAAATTGCCCGAAGAAATGTATTAAGCTGGAACTGGTTGCCCAAGAAGCGGCCTGACCTTTTCCAGAATTATTTGATAACAAAAAAGCCAGCGTCCCGACCATTGCGGTCGGACGCAGGCTTTTTTTTGTTTTTAACCTTATCAATCGCAGGTCAGGCGGCGCTGAAATCGCAACAGCCGCCTGAGAATGTCCCGCCATTCTTACATGTAAGCTTTTCAACACCCTTCTTTTAGTACTCGTTTTTTTCCGGCAATTACTGTAGGTTGTAATATTGTATGAACATATTACATAATGGTGATAAATTTTACAAAACATTACGTAGGAATTCCCAAAGTGATTACACTTAAAGGTAGGAACCAGGAGAAGAGTCACAAGAAAAACCGATACCAGGCGTTGCTGTCTCCGGAACCGATATCGAAGATGTCGCACCCAGAGAAAAATAAAGCACTGCTGGAAGACCGAATGGTTCCTGAAGCCCTGGCCATGGAAAAAATTGCTGAACAATGTCTTAATGCCAAAAAGCCGGTTATCTTTGTTCCTGGCCGCATTATTCTCTGGACATGGGAAGAAGGAGCACCAGCCAAGGCCAGGGTACTAAGAAAACTTGCCGAAGCAATAGGAGCTGAAATACTTCCCATAATGGATATCCGTCCTGGCTATCCACAGGCTAGAACGGCTGTAGAGATAAATCCGTATCACGGTGACCTGGTTATCGGACACAATAAATACGATGTAGTGCTATTTGTGGGGGTAGAGTGTGCCTACGCCGATGTTGCCCTTAAATTGATCAAAGATGGGACTGATGTGACTACCATCGCTCTTTGTGGACATCGTGGGCATGTAGATGCAACAATCACCTTGTGCCAGGTAGGAATTAACACCATCGAGAATCTTATTACTATTATCAACAAAGCGAAAGAAAAAAATGCAGAGTAGTGGAGGCTGAAAGATATGGGCAAAATTACGTTATCGATTGACGGAATAAAAGTCAAAGCAAATAAAGGTCAGACCATACTTAAGGCGGCACTTGCACATAATATTTATATCCCCCATCTTTGTCACCACGCTGACTTGAAACCCTTTGGAGGATGCCGATTATGTGTGGTTGAGATAGAGGGACGGAAAAGTCCAATCATCTCCTGTGGGGTAGCGGTTAAAGAGGGAATGGTAGTAAGCACTGAAAGCCCCGAAATTAGACAGGCACGTCGTGTTGCCACAGAATTGCTTGTTTTGAATCATCAGGTAGATTGTCTTGAATGTAACAAGAGTATAGACTGTAAATTGCAGAAGATTATATCCCATGTCGGCATTGAGAATGGACTTGTAGAGCGTTTGAAGCGTACAGCCAATAACACCCTTGCCATTGATGATTCCAACCCCTTCTTTTATCGTGACCCGAATAAGTGCGTGCTGTGTGGTATCTGCGTGCGCACCTGTAAGGAGATTAATGGTGTCGATGCCCTTGACCTTAATTTTCGCGACTATTGGAAACTGTCGAGAAAATATCAAGCCGGCAATATAAGTCTTAGTGATATTGCCGTCAAGGGCGATGCCATCAGGATAGCCGGATTTAATGATAAACCCATAGCCAAATCTACCTGCGAGTCTTGTGGAGAGTGTCTTGTTCGTTGCCCAACAGGTGCATTTATCTCTAAGACGAGTGTGCGGACGACACGTGAGGTCAAGACGACCTGTCCGTATTGTGGTACTGGCTGTGGTATCTACCTTGGAGTTCGAGGAGATCGTGTTCTTTCTGCCCGCGGTGACCGCAACAGTCCAGTGAACAAAGGTCGGCTTTGCGTAAAAGGTCGTTTTGCCTATAACTTTGTTAACCATCCCGACCGCCTGACCACGCCTTTAATCAGGCGTAATGGCATCTTAGTTGAAGCCTCCTGGGATGAAGCACTGGATTTGATTGCTACTAAATTTCGTCAAGCCCAAGATAAATACGGCCCCCAGGTTTTAGGTGGATTAAGTTCGGCTAGAGTTACCAACGAAGACAATTATCTCTTTCAGAAGCTCATGCGTTCCTTGGGTACTAACAGTATTGATCAATGTGCCCGCCTCTGACACGCCCCCACCGTGGTCGGTCTGGCCACAGTATTGGGTAGCGGAGCAATGACAAACACCATTGAAGAGTTGGCAGGTGCCGGTGCTATTCTGGTGATTGGTTCTAATACTACTGAAAATCATCCCGTTATTGGTTATCGAGTCCGCGAGGCCGTGAGAAACGGTGCTAAGCTGATTGTTGCTGAGCCGCGCCATATCCCACTGGTGAACATCGCCGACGTTCACCTGCGGCTCAAACCTGGTACTGATGTTGCCCTCTGTAACGCCTTGGTACATGTAATTATAAAAGAGGGTTTGGAAGACAAAGAATATATTAGAGAGCGCACCCAAGGCTTTGAATATCTGCAAGAGATGGTTGAGAAATATACTCCGGAGTACGTCGCAGAGATTACCGGTGTTCCAGCTGAGGACATCATCAAGGCCGCCCGTCTTTTTGCCGAGGCCGAAAGCGGTGCTATCATCTACTGTATGGGAATAACCCAGCATACCAGTGGAACCGAAAACGTTGTTGCCTTAACTAATATTTCCTTACTTACCGGAAACCTGGGTGTGCCAAATGCTGGCATGAATCCCTTACGTGGCCAAAACAATGTTCAGGGAGCCTGTGATATGGGCTGTCTGCCAAATGTCTTTACTGGTTATCAACCGGTATACGGCGATCGAGAAGACGATACTTACTGGCAACGCCTTAAAATAGAGAAATTTGCTCTTCAACCTGAGCTTAAGTCTAACATCATTCCCTGTAAGGAGAAGGAGATAAACACCAGTGAGGTAATTGCCGATACCATAGAGTTTGAACAGCCGGTATACAAAGGGATGAGTGTTAGTGCTCAAGTACGAGCCAAATTTTCCAAGGCTTGGGGGGTTGAACTCTCTGATATTCCAGGTCGCACCATATCCGATATGTTTCACGACAACCCCAGTAGGCGCAATCGTGTTCTGTACCTTATGGGCGAAAACCTGGTTGTCTCTGACCCCAATTCCACTCACCTGCGTGAATGTCTGGAAGATCTGGATTTTTTTGTAGTTCAGGATATTTTTCTGACCGAAACCGCTCGATATGCGGATGTTGTCCTGCCAGCGGCTTCCTTTGCCGAAAAAGAAGGTACTTTCATAAATACCGAAAGACGGGTGCAACGTGTCCGTCCTGCTATTAAGCCACGTGGCGACAGTAAGCCTGACTGGGAAATAATTCAATTGCTGGCCCAAAGGCTTGGTCTTAACTGGAATTACTCTACTACGGAAGAGATATGGGACGAGGTAAGAGAGCTTACACCACATTATTTTAAGGGAATGAGTTACGAGCGATTGGAAGAGTGTGGTTTGCAATGGCCATGCCCTTCAAATGACCATCCTGGTACCCCTATAATCCACAAAGGCAAGTTTGCCAGGGGTATCGGCCAATTCTCTACTGTGGAATACCGACCATTGGCTGCTGAGGCTGCTGATACAGACTATCCGTTTATTTTGACTACCGGTCGAAAAATCTATCATTACCATACGAGAACAATGACCGGAAAAACCGATGGTTTGAACGCTCTGCTCAGCGAAGAGCTAATTGACATAAATCCTATGGATGCTCAAGCATTAGATCTGAATGACCACGATATGGTAAGAGTAACTTCCCGTCGTGGTTCCATTAAGACTAAGATACAGATTACCAACAGTGTGACACCCGGCTTGGTTTGTATGAGTTTCCACTTCGCCAAAACCGCAGTCAACGTTCTTACTGGTAATGCTGTTTGTAATGTTTCAGTGATTCCTGGGGTCAAGGTCTCTGCTGTTCGGCTTGAAAAGGCATGATGCCCAAATTTGTTTCGCCACATTAAGAAGATGGCGCAAAGTTGGACAGTTGACTGTCGGTTCTGACGATAATTTTGGCATATTGACCTTGGCGGCATTTTTTTATTTAAGATTCTCCCCCCGACTCTTGCGCAGTTTGTTTTTGCCTAATGAGTTCCTCAAGATAACTGCCCTCGATTTTTTCTTTTTCAAGTAGTTCCATAGCAGCTTCTTCAAGGATTTTTCTTTTCTCGTTCAGAAGCTTCATGGCTATCGTATACTGTTGGTCTATGATGCTACGTACCTCCTGATCAATGATACGTGCTGTTTCATCACTATATTCGCCAATTGCATTTCGGTTTAGTCCCTGCTGCAGAAACATCGCCTGTGGTTCATTCTTGTAGTAAACTTGGCCTGCTTTATCACTCATTCCATATTCAGTAACCATGCTGCGGGCAATGTTTGTGGCCTTGGCCAAGTCATTGTGGGCACCGGTGGAAACATCTTGAAAAATCATTTCTTCGGCAGCCCTGCCGCCAAGGAGTGTGGCGATTTTTCCAAGTAGTTCAGTTTTTGTCATCAGAAAACGATCTTCAATGGGAACCTGCATAGTATAACCCAGAGCTGCAATTCCACGGGGAACAATGGTTATTTTTTTTACCGGATCGGTACCCGGCAAAGAGAGGGCAACTAGTGCGTGACCCAGCTCGTGGTATGCAACAATTCGTCGTTCCTTGGGGTTGATCAGTCGATTCTTTTTTTCAAGTCCGGCAACGAGCCGCTCAACAGCCTCTTCAAACTGTTCTTTTTCAACAGTTTTTTTGCGATTTCGCACTGCCAGGAGAGTTGCCTCATTGACCAGGCTGGCCAAGTCAGCACCTGCCATACCCGGAGTCATGCCTGCAAGTTCTTCAACATCAATATCACCAAGCTTTTTGACTTTTTTGAGATGTACCTGCAGGATTGCAATACGACCCTGTTTGTCGGGCCGGTCGACAAGAACCTGACGGTCAAAACGGCCGGGCCTCAAGAGTGCCGGGTCAAGAACTTCAGGACGGTTGGTAGCGGCCATCAGGATAACACCTACATTGGGGTCAAAGCCATCCATTTCAACAAGGAGTTGATTTAGGGTCTGCTCCCGTTCATCATGGCCGCCTGCCCCTCCAAAGCCCCGGACTTTTCCCAAAGCGTCCAGTTCATCAATAAAGACGATGCAGGGTGCATTGGTACTGGCCTGGTCAAAGAGATCGCGAACCCTAGCTGCCCCCATACCGACAAAGAGTTCCACAAATTCGGAACCGCTGATACTGAAAAAGGGTACATGGCTTTCGCCGGCAACGGCCTTTGCAAGAAGTGTTTTACCGGTTCCTGGAGGACCAACGAGAAGAATACCTTTGGGCAGTGATCCGCCAAACTCGAGATATTTATCAGGATTTTTCAGGAAATCAATCACTTCCACAAGTTCAGCAACAGCTTCGTCCACTCCTGCCACATCTTCAAAGCTAACATTAATGTCCTCTTGTTTGTGTACTTTAGCCTTATTTTTTCCAAGAGTCATAAAACCGGGCTGCTGTGCGCTAAGGCGTTTCATGAGAAAAAACCAGATCCCAACGAAAAGAAGAACCGGTAATATCCAAGATAAAAGATCTCGGAAAAACGTTGACTCAATTGTAGCAGCATAATTGACTTGGTATTTATCCAGAAGCTCAGATGTATCAGGATCTACCCGAACCGTACGGAAAGAGGTTTGCTGGTCCGAGCCTGTTTCCGATTTCATCAATCCCTGAATTATTTTTTCGGTGATGGAGACCTCAATAATTTTGCCTTGTTTCAATTTTTGAACAAATTGACTGTAGGGGATTGTTTGTGTAGCATAAGTGGATGCAAGGTAATTTTGAAAGATCAAAACGCCCCAAATAGCGATGAGAACATACCAGATTGAGACCTTATGGCGCTTTTCGATGTTCATCTGTCCACCCTGTTACGTGAAGTGTTTTATTTGATCCATGCTGATAAAAATCTATCCAGTTCCTGAGTATACGCTTTTCCAGCCAGGAGGAAACCATCGTTATGGCCGCCGCGGAGCTCTAGGAATTGCTTAGGTTCATTGGCTGTTTTAAAAAGTACCTGGCCATGTTTGAAGGGGATAATTTCGTCATCTCGGCTGTGCACCACTAGAACCGGGCACGACACCATCTGCAACTGCCGGTACACATTGTAATTGAATCGGGTCAACCACCTGACTGGCAGAAAAGGATACAATTCTGCAGCCAGATCGGGCACAGAGGTAAAGGAAGATTCAACGATCAATGCTCCAGGAGTATCCACAGTTGCTTGATGAGTTGCAACGGCAGCCCCAAGAGAACGCCCAAACAGGACGATGCGTGAGGGCGCTATGGAGCGCTCTTCGATCAGATAATTCCAGGCAGCCTTCACATCGAGATAGGTACCTGCTTCGGAAGGACGTCCCTGACTTCTGCCATACCCCCGGTAGTCAAAAATCAGGGTGCTAAATCCCAGTTTATGGAACAGCAGCAGTGACTCAAGGCGGTGGGAGATATTTCCTGCATTGCCGTGGCAGAAAAGGATCACACCCCGGTTTTCAGGTGCAGGAATGAACCAGCCATCCAGGCGGATGTTATCGCTGGTAAGCAGATCGACCGATTCATAAGGCAGTCCCACTGCCGACGGCAAGCGTTCCACCACGCGAGAAGGAACGTTTGGAAGAAAGAGCAGCCGATCCTGGAAGAAATATAAAACAATCAGCAGAGCACCATAGCCCAGTGCAACCAGCAGTACCATGTTGGCAAGCGTTTTCATTGATTGTTTTTCAGTTTCACGCTGGGTCCTTATCTTTCTTCAATGACACTTTGTCAAATATGCCCTTTATCGTCTCAATGGGCAGGGGAAAGACAATGGTGGTTGTATTCTCATTGGAAATATCATTCAGGGTCTGCAGATATCTGAGTTGCAGAGCCTGTGGGTTTTGAGAAATGACATTTGCTGCGGCCAGAAGTTTTGCAGAGGCCTGCAGTTCCCCTTCGGCATGGATGATCTTTGCCCGCCGCTCACGTTCTGCTTCAGCCTGCTTGGCAATGGCCCTGATCATACTCTCATCAAGATCAACATGTTTGATCTCGACGTTGCTCACTTTGATCCCCCACGCAGCAGATTGTTTGTCGATGATCTGCTGGATATCATGGTTCATCTTGTCCCTTTCTGTAAGCATTTCGTCAAGCTCGTGTTGACCCAGTACCGAACGCAGAGTGGTCTGTGCCAATTGACTGATGGCATTGTAGTAATCCTCTACCTGGATGATAGCCTTTTCCGGATCAACCACCCGAAAATAAAGCACCGCATTCACCTTAACCGTAACATTATCCCGCGAGATGACATCCTGACTGGGTACATCCATGGTGATCACTCGCAGATCAACGCGGCGCATCTGCTGAATCCCAGGGACAATCAGTCTTAAACCCGGTTTCTTGACGATTTGAAAACGCCCAAGAAAGAAAACCACGAGCCGTTGATATTCAGGAACAATCTTAAATGAAGCCGCTAACACCCCGATTACTAAAGCGATTGGAAAGACAAAAATAGGTACATTAATCATAATCATTTTACCTCCTGTAAAGGTTCCACGGAAAGTTGCAGGCCATCTTGGGCTATAACCCTGACCTTCTCTCCTTTTTTCATGGGACTTGTACTGCGAGCCTGCCAGGATTCACCCAGGATCAGGACTCGTCCACTTACTGCAAAATCATCCATAACTTCACCAATTGAATCGAACAGTTGTTCGCTACCGGTTCTCACCCTCTTGTTTCGCAGGGTTAAGAGCTTTCCCACAAGCCAGAGGATGCAGACAAAAGAAAACAAAGCAGTACTTCCGATGAGTACTAAAGAGACCCTCATGCTCTCTTCATCCATAAGGATGACAGAGCCAAAGACAAAGGCCGCAAGCCCCCCCATTCCCAGGATTCCGAAACTTGGAGTAAAAGCTTCCCCAACCATAAAAGAAAGACCAAGAACAATGAGAGCAAGACCAACGTAATTGACCGGGAGTATCTGGAAGGCATAAAGAGCGAGAAGTAGTGAGGTTCCTCCCAACACCCCGGGGAGGACAGAGCCGGGGTTGGCCAGTTCGAAAAAGAGGCCATACATACCAAGAAGCAACAGCATATAGGCTATATTGGGATCGCCTATCACCATCATGAGTTTGGTTCGCCAGTCTTTTTCCATATAAATCAGACGGAGATTGTTTGTTTGCAGGATTTGAGAGCCAGAGGCCAATACCAGCTCCCGGCCATCGAGCTTATCGAGCAGATCATCGATATCTTCTGCCATCAGATCAATAACGCCAAGACGCAAGGCTTCCTCGGCGCTAATACTTACCGCTTCCCTAACTGCTTTTGCTGCCCATTCCCTGTTTCTTCCATGTTTTTCTGCAAGAGATATTATGTATGCCTCGGCATCATTCACCATTTTTTGTTTATGAGCATCTTCCGGCAATTTTGTTTCATTCTCCCCTTCCCCTTCTTGGTCATCTCCATCCTTGTTTTTTTTATCCATCCCCGGCAGATTACCGATGGTTACCGGAGTTGCAGCACCAAGATTTGTGGCAGGTGCCATGGCCGCCACGTGGCTTGCGTAGAGGATATAGGTTCCTGCACTGGCTGCACGCGCACCACTCGGAGCAACATAGGTCACAACAGGCACTGAAGAGGCCAGGATATTTTTAATAATATCGCGCATGGCAAGGTCGAGTCCGCCTGGGGTGTCAAGTTGCAGGATAAAAACACTGGATTTAGCATTTTCTGCTTTTTCAAGTCCCCGTCTCACAAAATCACTGACTGCCGGGCCAATGGCCCCTTTGACTTCGATAATAAATGCGGAGGATTCGTTTTCGACAGCCCAGCCACTTGGCGTAGAATAAAGGGCAGGGAGAATTATTGGGAGGGTGAGCAGAACTGAAAAGAAAACAGCGAACAGAGCATGTTTAACACGTGTGGCAGAATGGTTTCTCGTCATGGGGGTATACTCCCTTTCTGATTATCTTTGTATTCCTGTATCCCTTACTTTAAAACGGGATCCCCGCAGCCAAAATTAGTTCGTAGTATGTGCCCTCCTCGTTGTATAATGAAAGATCTAAACAATTTCATACAAATCAACAGAAGGCAGTTCATTAAATAATGTATAAAATGATTTTCTACTCTGGTCAAGGGAACTATCAGTGGATTTGATCGAATAGTTTTTCAAAGGGCTTGTATTTCCTTTAACGTCCTCTTCTGAAGTGATGTCTTTCTGCAGATCCAGAAGTTAGTCTCTAGTTATCCATCCATGTAATTTAGAGTGGTGTACTTTTTCGTTGGGGGGGCGGATTCTGCTGGAGGGAGATGTGAGGAAAAGTCTACCTGACAGTTGTTTAGTGTCGTGTCAATAGTTTCCTGCCAATAGATGTACATGTTGAAAACAAAACAAATAGCTACACCATTTCAACACATTACAGAAACAAGCGTAGGAAAGCTATTGCTTAAAAAGGTATTTGGTATTATGTTAGTTAATTATTTAACAACATACTCAGTCCATTTTTCAATGTATCGGAAAACCAAAGTTTCTGTGGGAGTTGTTCCTATGGTGCTTGCCGAAAACCGAATACCGAATACCTTCTGCCCGCAGGGCATCATGTCCTGACAGATGTTGTTCTGGCTATTTCAAAAAAACAGTTTCCTGCGTTCAAAGTTAAAATATTGACAACCTGAATAATCACCAAAAAACATGTAATCAACAGAGGAGGAACTATGAAAAAAACGATCACCAAGTTAGTACCGTTTTTAGTTGTCACAGCATTTTTCTTGAGCGGATATGCGCAAGCAATCGGCAAAACTACATCAGCAGTAGAACCTACGGCTGCAATAAAAGAAAAAGCAACAGAATCCGTATATAAAGGACGGGTTGTTGGTAAATCGAACAAGGCCAAAACCATTTCCATCCAAGTTGGCAAGGGTGCAAAAGCCCAGACCATCATGGTCAAGTTCGACGAGAACACAAAAGGGACAGAATATGCCACCAAGGGTCATGGTGTTATTATCAGCTATGAGCAGCAGGGTAAAGATTTATATGCCAGATCTATAAAACCGAAACTTTCCAAAATGCCCAAGGGGGTAACGGGCATAAAGACTGCAAAACTAAAGGCAATGATTGACAGCGGCAAGGATTTTGTGCTTGTTGACTCGCGTCCTTCAACCAGGTATGGCCAGGGGCATCTTCCGGGCGCTATTTCTATTCCTGTTTGTGAAATGCAGGAGCTGATCGGTTTGCTGCCTACCAGACACCCGGAATTCCCTATTGTTTTTTATTGCGGAGGGCCTACCTGAGGCATGGCTCCAATGTCCGCCGGTCAGGCGGTCAATGCAGGGTTTAAAAATGTTTCTGTTTATCTGGAAGGTGAGCCAGCTTGGAGTAAAGCCGGGAACCCCCTCCATGCAGGTTACGGATTTATCTGTCGGGGAAATAATGTGATTGTAGATTTACGCAGTATTGAGAAGGCTGCAGCGAGCCGTATCCCACGCTCTGTGAGCATGCCTTTTGACACTCTTGAAGATGTTATGGACGAGATACCAATGAAGGCGCCTGTTGTCATATTTGGCGACAATGAAGAACAGTCTTTGGCAGCCTTAAAACTCTTTAAGGAAGAGGGGTACAAGAAGGTATCGCTTGTTGAAGGTGGATACTACGGATGGAAGCGGCTTGGTGGTGCTCTTATTAAAGGGCCTGTTGTTACTGAGGTGACTTGGAAAAGAGTATTGGCTCCTGGAGAGGTTACCGTTGCTGATTTTAAGATGGCTATAGAAGATCCGTCAAAGGCAGTTATTCTGGATGTGCGAACCAATGATGAGATCAGTGTCGGTAAACTGGAAACATCAAAGCATATTCCACTGGATCAGCTGTGCAGCAGAATGGATGAATTCTTTGCCACAATTAAAGGGGTGACAAAAGAGCAGGTAATTTATATTCACTGCACAACAGGTGCCCGCGCAGAAATGGCATACAAAGAGTTGAAAAAAAATGGTTATATAAACACCAAATTTTTGATGGCTGAAGTGTCCTGTGAACAAAATGATTGTGATATTGACGAATAATCGTTGTCAATAAGCAATTATGTAACAAAAAAGCCGTCTCTAGACGAAATATCCCTTGGTTTTCCTGGAGATATTTCGTCTAGTCATTTGTTTATTTTCAACAAAAGTTTATCCACAAACCTCTTCCCCTCAGCTATCTGCTGGTCACTCATATTTTCTTCTATACGCTCAATTGCCTGTGCCGCCAGCAGGAGATTTTTTTCAGCTGCCAGGCTGTACCAACCGTATGCTCTTGGCAGGTCTATCGCAACTCCCATACCGTTTCGATAGATATTTCCCATGGCGTAGAGTCCGTTTATATCACCATACTGAGCTGATTTTTCATACCAGTATCTGGCTTTTTCAAAATCCTGTTCGATTCCATTCCCCAGTTGATAAAAACGGCCAAGATGATATTGGCTGTTTGCATCCTCTGATTTGGCTGCCTTTTCCTGCCAGAAAAATGCTTTTTTAAAATCCTGCTGAACTCCTTTACCTTTTGTATACATAAAAGCCAGCCATTTTTGTGCATCTACATTACCTTCGTTCGCCGCAGCAAGGCATGATTCTTCGGCCATAAAATACTGGCCGTGCAAAAAAAAGTTTCGACACTTGTCAAAGGAGTCAGAGCCATAGGAAAAATACGGTAAGAACAGGATCGCCAAAAAGAGATATTTGTTCATAATAACTACTCCATGAGTAACTGTTCAGGTCACTTTTTTGAACCTGATGTTGAATTGTATTGTATCGGAAAATTAAAGTTTTCTGTGGGAATTATTCCTACAAAAGTTACCAATTACCGAATACTTTCTGCCCACAGGGCAGCGAACAATCGCGAACAGACCACGATAAGTTGATGTTCTGATAGCAGGTAGCAGAAAAACAATTGGGGTCTGTCCCCGATTTACCCATGCTTGGGGGCAGCGTTAAGTTATTTGTTAGCCCATGTTTTATTTTTTACGCCGCCAACTTCAGCATGTTGTACTTGTATCACTTTGTATGGATGAACTTCATTTTGGAGCTTATTTTCCAACAAATCCTCTGCTTTCTCAATCTCATAGCGGCTCTGTAGGTTCATCCAGAAGTGAGGTGACATATTAAAAAAGATCCCAAGACGAAGAGCTGTATCGGCTGTGATAGACCTTTTTTGATGAACTATTTCATTAATTCTTCTTGGAGAAACCGAAGTATCTTTTGCTAAGCGATATTGAGAAATATCAAGTGGCTCAAGAAATTCTTCAAGCAAGATTTTCCCTGGATGAATCGGTGGTAATTTTTGTTTTTTCATTTTAACCCCAGAATTTGATGTGAAAGATAACAGTTTTGGAGAAAAAGCACTGGTTAATGGTAATCAACAATTTCTACATTGTAGGCATTACCATCTTTCAACTCAAAACAAATCCTCCATTGATTATTAATTCTTATACTGTGTTGTCCTTTTCGGTTGTCTTTTAATTCTTCAAGCCTGTTTCCAGGAGGAACTCTTAAATCGTCTATTGATGTCGTTGCATCCAAGATGACCAATTTCTGCCGGGAATTTTCTTGGATGCTTGTCGGTAGTTTTTTGGAAAACCTTCTACCAAAGACCTTTTGGGTTTCTTTGCAACGAAATGATTTAATCATAGTTCAATAGTAACACGTTTCGTTAATAACGCAACCCGTTATACGTTTTCGAAGGGGACTAACGAATAAGGTTAGATTGCGTGAGAAACAAACCACAATCTGAACTGTTTGTTGGACGAGCCCGACTTGAAAGGATGAATTAAGAACGTAATGCAATTGGTTTTGGCTAGGCGAAAAAGGAGGGACAGAATTTTGGCATAGATCTTGCCAATCGAATATGTCTTATTTGCCTATATTTCAGCATGTTACAAGAAATGAAATTTTTGGAAAACAAAGATTTTTGAGTAGGATAATCCATTATTTTAAAAATAATATTTTTTGATTGCTGATCCCTAAATTGCTACGATGTAACGATGGTATCGCGTCGCGTCAAACGATATTTTGTTTCCGCAGAGCGGCTTTGTCCAACAGCCTGCATCACCCGCCGACCATGGAGTCACCGTGAACTTTGAGCGAGATAAATCGTTTGATTAACCTCTGAGGATCTGACATGCGAGCTGGTCGGTGTGTATGCACTTGTTCGGCGTCTTTTTGCCGTTTCTTTTTTTTGTTGTATGTCCTAGATTGTATTTTTTAGAACCACGTACTATTTCTTAAAGTAGCCTTTTGGGTATCGAAAAGGGCTGTTTAAGGACAAAAACAGCCTATTTTCAGTTCTCATCTTTTGTTAATTCAGCCAGTTAGCTTGGTCCGACCCACATTCTTAGACCCCATTCTTATCCCCAAAGTAAAGCCCGTCCACGTTGAACGTTTGGTTCTGCAATTGCTATCTACCTTTCCAATAATTAGGTTTTCTATGTAAATGCATTATTGCTATAATTTGAATATTGTTTTTAATTATTCGGTAAAGGATACCGTATGGAAATTTACTTGTTAAGCAGCGTTTTGTTTTCGAGTCTATGCTTGCCCATGCATGAGGATGAGCACACATACGTTCAATTGTAGCTTTAACTTCTTCAGAAAATCTTAATCCAAGTCCTGGTTGACGTTCTTCATAATACTCAATAACCGAAAATAATTCTTTTTCAGCTGCCTCATGAAAACTATAATTCATGTTGAAAATCTTTTTTTGATTTTTTCAAAAACTTTTTCACCAGAAATAAGTTTGGCATTCCCATTTTCAAGTTCCTGACAACGAAATTCAATTTCCTTTGACCATGCCTGATCAATGTCTTCCTGGGTTGGTAAATTTGTGCTCTTGATTAATCTGTCAATTAAAGACAAACGATCATCAATTGGAAGATCAAGAGCCTGTTCAAATATTTTTTCAGCTAACACCATAATACACCTCACTTTTTTTCACTATAACAACTCGACACTTACAAAACAACATTTTTGTATTGTTATAATTGCAGAACGCCCCGCTTCACTGGTTCATCCAGTGCAAGCGATTGTTAGTAATAAGTGGATCGAATGGCTCTGTTATCTTTTCAACTGCCAGCCTTGTTTCTCCGCTGGTGGTAGCTCTTTCCTGCCAGACACCACCAAAAACAAAACTGACTATCTTGAAGCGGGTGACCGTCGCATAATCTATATCCGAGTTAGAAGGCGATATCCTTTTTCTATCGAAGCCGATGTCCGACACGCTGCCACCTGTTTAGATCGAAGCCGTTGTCATTTCTCTTTTTCGAAGGCAATCATAGCAGCTTTGCTTCAATCTGGGCAGAGGTCGTTGTCCTTTTACTTCTCAATGGCAACAATCCGAATTGAAGCTGATGGCTTTTCCACAGTCGAAGCCAATTTCCAATATTCTGCCCTCTTTCCAAGCCGAAGCCACGGATCTCTTTTAAAAATCGCTATCCCTTTGCACATTCTCTGATGTGCAAATTTGCGGACTAACAAGTTATTATCCGGTTTCCCGATATCAATCATGTGGAAACCGACTTGACAACGATTTCTCGATTATACTATGTCGTTTTTAACCGGATACCATTCATAAGCGGGTGATATCCAGAAACAGGATAACACTGTTTTTAGTATTACACACTATTCCATAGAAATATTTCCACTGTTTGCTTTTGCAGGAGGCATATAACAATCCAATATCTGGTTGGACAAATACATGAGAACAGTTTGGTTCATCAAGCTGATTTTCGAGATTAATATAACTGGGTTTATTGTTTGCTGAATTTCATGGCCGTCAGGTTCTTGCCAAAACCGAGTACCAGAATGTTTTTACCAGCTTCCACAATATCTTCCTCTAATAAGAATGTAGCCATGACTGCTGCAACCGAAGAAGCTGCCGCAAATTCGCCTGTAAATTTCCGGTAGTGGATGACCGGGATATCAAGTTCAGTTTGTTTCATAAAATCATCTAGCTGTACTTCTCCGCTGTTGGCATCGCCAGCAGGGATTCCGGTAAATATCATGTGACATTCTTTCTGTAGTGAATCTTTTCCTAATGTCTTAATCAGCTTGTCTAAAGTGTCATCTACCATTTTTTGGTAAAACATGAGTTCCACTACAGGTTTTCCGGGAATGACTTTTCTTGTGAGATAGAAACCAGCGCCACCATCGGCAAGGGGAGTGTTTGCTTCAATGGATGGATCGAAAAGTGGTGAAAAGTGTTCGTGGGCTTCATCGGCGGCAAGTACAAAGGCGGAATCTGCAGGGTCTGTCAGGAAATTATCTGCCGCCATAAGCGCCTGTTCAAAAGAGTGATCCCCACCGCTGCAGGTTATATTAGCACCCGTTGCGCCATGGAGGATGGCAATGTGCCCTGCGGCACTGTTGTGTACGGAGCCTACAAAATCAATGGGGCTTGGGAATTTTTCATTGCTGTTTTGTAGTTTGTTCAGAAAGTCATATGTGTCTGAAAGTGCTCCCCAACCACTACCCAGGAAAACAGAATCGGGTGACTGTTTACGACCTGAATCCTCTTTGGCAGCTTCGGCCAGTGCCAGGGCAATTCTTGAAAAGCGCTTCAGGCGACGTATTTTTCGTACAGGGAGTTGTTCCGAAATAGACTCCAGTCCAAGAGTGCCGGCAATTGACTCAAGTTTTGAGAATCTCTCCATGCTCTCCTTGGTGTGTCCGGCTCCGGTGATGCACGCTTTTCCGAGAATAGTAAAGGGCCCGCGTTGTGTTACCGGGTTCGGGGAAGGAGGAGTATTAGCTTTGCCAATAAGAAGACAGGCGTTGTTACCGCCAAAGCCAAAAGAGTTGGAGAGTGCTGCTGCCACCGGTTGGTCTTCCGGTTGTAAAATTGGCTTAAGATTTAGTTCAGGATCAGGTTCTGTGCAGCCGGTATTGGCAGGGAGAAACCCTTTTTGCATACAGATAGTGGAGATTACTGCTTCAATTGCACCGGATGCTGCCAAGCTGTGTCCCGTGGCTCCTTTGGAAGAGGAGAGTGGCGGAGGATTTGCAAAAAGTGATCGTATTGCTTTTGCTTCCGCAAGGTCATTGCCTGGGGTGCCGGTTCCGTGGAGATTGATGTAATGAATTGCTCGTGTGTTACTCCCTGCATCGTTGATGGCAGCTCGCATAGCCTGAAAAGCACCTTTTCCTTCAGGATGGGGCGAGGCTGGATGGTAGGCGTCGCAGCTTAGTCCACAACCAAGGATCTGCCCTAAAGGATTTTCTGGTTTGATAGTGCTTAGTAAAAGTAATCCTGCAGCTTCTGCAACGGATATTCCAGCTCTGTCTGTATCCAGTGGCCTGCTGCCTCTTGGATCAACAAGCTGGAGAGAATGAAATCCGAAATAGGTCAGCCTGCAAAGTGAGTCTGCTCCTCCTGCCAGTACCCATTCTGCCACACCCGTCCGCAGCATTTTAAGAGCCATGCTGATTGCAACACTTCCAGACGAACAGGCTGTGGAAACGGTGAGAGCCGGGCCTGTGCAGTTCACAGCATCTGCAAGTTCTTCAGCGACAGTTGTTAGTCCGTGGTGACGGTATTTTCTAGCATCCTTTTCCTTCTTGATAAGTAATTCTTCCGTGGTGAGGATTCCGCCCGTGGTTGTGCCAATGATAACAGCATCCGGTACACAGGAGTATCCGTTCATCGCTTCTTTGGCAGCAGCAAGTGTTAAACGGTGAGTTCTTGGAAGGGGAGAGTAGGGTAGATCTGTTATTTGCCCCACCGGAAGCGGAGGCGATTGTTGAGTGGAGAATGTTTTTGGATCGAGTGGAGCAATGGCAGACCTGTTTTCTCGAAGTGTCCGCTCAGTGGCATCAGCACCATAGCCCAGCGGACTGATGATTCCGATACCTGCAATGTAGATTGTTTTTATTTGATCGATCAAGAAGACGAAGTGGGTGATGATTGAACTATAAACTCGGCAAGAGATGCGAGTGAGGTAAACACTTTTTCAGCAATTTCTTTATTGTTGATGACTACACCGTATTCTTTTTCAACCATGACTACGATTTCCAGTACATCAATGGAATCAATACCAAGATCTCCACCAACAAGCTGTGCATTTTCATCAAAGTCTTCAAGAGTGACATCGCTGAGGTTGAGGATCTCAATGAGTTGTACTTTGAGGTTTTTTATTAATTCATCCATGGTGGTTTGTAGTCTGTCTTGTATGTGGGTATTTTGATCGGATGGAGCACTTGTTTGAATTGTCGGAACTATATCTAAAAGAAACAGTTCCTGCTATGCTTTTCTCTTATGTCTTTGGAAGTTGCTATTGTTGGAATATTGGAGGGTGTGGGGGCGATGTTCTTGAAGGCGTCTGTCGGAATTGCACGTTTTGATATAATCCAGTTTGATACGAATACTAAGGTGAGACTACTTGTAAGTAGTCTCACCTTGTATCGATAGTTGGTGGTTATTGACTAAATGGCATCAGCGCCGCGTTCCCCGGTGCGTACCCTGAGTACGTCCTCTACAGGAATGACAAAGATTTTGCCGTCACCTATTTTGCCACTAAGTGCCGCCTCGCGAATTGTTTCGATGACTTTTTCGACAAGATCAGCAGGAACAACTAATTCAATTTTAATCTTTGGGTTGAAATCGACTACGTATTCAGCCCCGCGGTACATTTCTTTATGGCCCTTTTGTCGGCCATACCCTTTGACCTCGGTGATAGTCATGCCGTTGATACCTATTTCGTTCAGGGCTTCCTTTACCGGGTCAAGCTTGAAAGGCTTTATAATCGCCTCTATTTTTTTCATAATACGCTCCCTTCTGTTATCAAACAGTTTGAAAAATTAGTCTCTGGTGAATTCTGGGTAGGCATCTAAACCGCACTCGGAAATATCTACACCTTCCAACTCTTCTTCTTCACTGACCCGAATACCCATGGCTGCCTTGAGAATTAACCAAACAACAAGAGAGGCACCAAAAGTCCATCCGAAAATGACAGCAATACCTGTGAGTTGTGCTATCAGTGAGCTGTCGGGATTGGTGAAGCAGACAGCGAGAAGTCCCCAGATACCAATGACGCCATGCACAGAAATAGCACCAACCGGGTCATCGATTTTGGCTTTGTCAATTAAGATAATAGAGGCCACAACCAGCAGTCCGCCGGTAGCGCCGATCATTAAAGCAATGCCTGGTGTGGGCGTTAAGGGTTCTGCGGTTATGGAAACAAGACCTGCCAGCGCACCATTCAGAGCCATGGTTAGATCGGCCTTGCCAAACCAGATTTTGGAGAGCAACAGGGCTGCAATCAGTCCACTGGCAGCGGCGGTATTTGTATTGACAAAGATCATTGCCACTGCATTTGCTTCGCTGATGTTACTGATTATTAACTGGGATCCACCGTTGAAACCAAACCAGCCCATCCAGAGAATAAAGGTACCCAATGTTGCCAGAGGGAGGTTACAACCGGGAATGGCTCTGATCTTTCCTCCAACATATTTTCCACTACGGGCACCAAGAACCAGTACACCGGCCAGTGCTGCTGAAGCGCCACAAAGGTGAACAAGGCCAGAACCTGCAAAATCAAGAAAGCCAAGCTCATCAAGAAAACCTCCGCCCCATTTCCAGTACCCGCTGACAGGGTAAATAAATCCGGTCAGAACAACGGCAAATGCAAGGAATGCCCAGAGTTTCATCCGTTCTGCCACGGCACCGGAAACAATGGACATGGCGGTTGCAACAAAGACAACTTGAAAAAAGAAATCCGACATGTTTGAGTAGTAGATTTCACCTCCACTTTTCAAAACTTCGTCAACGCTATTTTCTGCGCCAAGGAATAAACTGATTCCCGGGATGAAGCTATTGATGGCATCACCGTACATGATGTTGTAACCAACAATAAGGTACATGAGGCAGGCGATGGAGTAGAGCGCCACATTCTTTGTGAGGATCTCCACCGTGTTTTTACCCCTGATCAGGCCGGCCTCCAGCATGGTAAAACCTGCTGCCATCCACATGACCAAAGCCCCGGACATGAGAAAATAGAAAGTATCCACAGAATAAGCCAGTTGGACCAGATTGTCGGCGACACTGGATATTGTAGCGACTTCTTCAGCAATTGCCGGCCCTGCCAGGGCGATCCCGGAGAGAAAGGCTACTCCTCCCCAGAACGTCTTTTGATTCATTGTTACATTGTTTTTCACTGTTACTTCCTCCTGTTTCATATGTTTGTGCTAGGTTGCACGGGTTCTTGCGTGTGCTGCATGTACAGCAATGTTTGTGCCATATAAGAGTATCTCTAATTTAAGTCGTTAGATCGGTTTGTTACGAAAAGGTATGATGCCGTTGTGTAAGAAAAGCTTTCAAAATGTTACAATAGTGTAGGTTTGTTGCTGGAACATGTTACGGAAATGTAACTTTTGTGGCGCTCGAGAGTGTTATAGTGTTGTTTGATTTTATGAAGATTGAATTTTTTTTGTATAACTTGATGAAAACTATATGGAATGTTGATGCTTTTCTAAAAACCTCTGGGGCAACAGGTTAGCTGGCATGGACTGTGTAATGTAATGCTACGATATGCTTTGTTGACAACTTGTATTGAACCTTTGTGTAATCCTTTCACGGTAGCCCTGTTTTTTATCACCTGCCAGGAATGCTTGAGAAAAATCTATCGTTAAAAGAAAACATCTTGTAATAGTGAAACAATCTGAGCTGATGAATATTCTAAACAAAAAATCCATTTTTACCGCTATGCTACAGGATGGCCCTTTTGCCATAGGTGATACTCCTCCCTTTGCGCACCCTTTTTCGCAAGAGGCCAAAGAGTGGTCGCAGGCAATAAAAGGCGATCCGATGATGAAGACAAAGTACCGGGCTGTAAGGAATCAAATTTTTGATTTCCTCAGTATTTCTACTTTTGATGAAATACTGTTATTGCTACATGATAAAAAATTAAGAAAATCCACTACTAATACCAGCAATCAACTTCTTGGAAATATGTTCGGTGTCCAAAGCAATGCGCAGGTTATTGATCGTTATCTCCATGAATATGCCAGAACAGCTGATGATGTGGTGAATTCCCTGAGGGCAAAAGTACTTGCTCCGTACAGTTCACACATCGAGACAACAAATGAGATAGAAGCCATGCATCATCCGGTGGCTTTGCTGCTGGTCCTGTTTGATGAGCGCTTCCATCGTAAAGCTCGTTTTGAGGCAAAGCGAAAACTGGTGCTTATGAGTTTAGCCGGGTCAATCGATCAGAGGGAACGGGAAACACAAATTGAAAATAAGTTTGCAGAGTTTTTAAGTTTTCTTAACGATTTTGTCTGGAGTTCCAGTTCTAAAATTGGTGATTTGGAAATCTGTTATCTTCACAGTAGACACAGTGCTGAAGAGTTTCGCTGCATGGATGTGAATGTGCTTAGCGAAGCAGGGGCTTTGGAAGTAACTCCAGTTGCTGGTGAGAAATTGACCCTGATAAAACGGCGCAGTTTTAATGATAATGGACGAGAAATTCCCATCTATGTGACAATCAGGAAAAAACCACCGGCAGCAAAGGTACTCAAGCTGCTCAGGAAAAATGAGAAAAATCCGGCAACTGCTGTGGATGATGAGTTAGGTCTGATGGCTGTGCTCAATTCTATTAGCGATGTTAAGCTCTTTCTCCGTCATTTGACAAAAAGTGCCGTCAAGGCAGATTCTTTTATGACCTTGGAGGATATTACAGATACGCTGACAGGTGGGGAATATGGAGGATCTGCAACCGGAAGTTCCACAAAAACGCCCATGCTCAAGTTTTTTGCCAGGTTAGGTGGCATGCGGGTGGAATTCATTATCCATACCAATAGTTCCTATCTCAACTATATGTGCCAGCGTGATGTGGCTCATGACGAATATGAGGTCAAACGTATATTTGATACAGGGGTCGCTGAATTTCTTTTTCCATCAGATATTTACCATCTTGATATGGAAAAGATTCGCAGCACTCAGCTGACTAGATTTAGAAGGATGATTGAAGAGTGTTAAACATACTGTCAAATTTTGGTAAGTGACTACTATGACAAAAGAATACGTCAGAAAGTCTGCAAGGATTGTTGACACAACACTGAGGGAGGGGGAACAGGCTCCGGGTGTTTACTTTAATCTGAGGGTAAAAAAACAGATAATCGACGGTCTTGTAGCAGTGGGTGTTGATGAAATCGAGATAGGGATTGCCAGCAGGGAAAATGATGATCTTGAAGATTTGGTAGAATATATTCGTAGTACATATCCGCAACAGACCTTTTCGCTTTGGTCCCGTTGTGTGGAAGCGGATATCTGCCATGGGGCTTCTCTGCGTCCCGGTTGTCTTTCTCTGTCAATTCCGGCATCTGACCTCCATCTTGAAAAAAAATTAGGGAAAGATCGGAAATGGGCTTTGCAACAATTGAAAAAATCCATCCAACAGGCCTTGGCCGCCGGGGTACCCCGTGTAGCGCTTGGTCTCGAAGATGCCAGTCGGGCGGATAGGACTTTTGTCCGGGAGCTGGCTCAAGCAGCAGAAGAGGCCGGAGCCTTCCGCCTGCGCCTTGCAGATACGGTGGGTATCTGCAGCCCCACTACTATCGTCCAATTGCTTGATGAAATGAGCGGGCTGAAGATGGAATTGGGGGTTCATTGTCACAATGATTTCGGAATGGCCACCGCCAATACTATCGCTGCCCTGGAGAGTGGGGCTTTGTGGGGAGATGTAACTCTGCTCGGGCTTGGCGAACGTGCCGGGAACAGCCGTCTTGAGGAAGTTCTTGCTTTTCTTACTCTGCAGAAAAAAGCAGGTTTTTATAATCTGTCCGGCCTTCCTGATCTTTGCAGGATGGTGGCTCGGGAGAGCGGGCAGGAGGTTCCTTTATCTCGTCCCATTATCGGAGCCAATCTGTTCTCCTGTGAGACCGGTATCCACCTCCAGGGAATCATGGCAGATCCTGCCACCTATGAGCCCTTTAATCCTGCGAT
>JAFLJO010000161.1 GCA_022712975.1 Desulfocapsa sp. | reverse complement strand
ACATTTTTTGGCTCCCAGGTCTAACATGGTGACCATTCCTTTGACCGGAACAACCTCTTGGGCCAAACCGATGGTTGCCACAGAAAGCATGAAAATGATCACCCCGATGCTAATTGGGATGCGCATTCGGGTGATCTGTCCGTTTTTAATCCATCCTTTTTTAATCCTTCCGTTTCTAATCAATTGGTGCACTATCACTACAGCGACAGTTGGACACCTAACCTTTTAGCTATAGCAATTTGTTTTTTTCTGTGACTATGGTGCGCAATACGGTTATGTTTTATGGTGTATTTGATAATTTCTAATGCGCCTTTTCGTGTCATAGAGTGAAGTGGTAAAACAACCTGTAGCAATTTTTTAGCCATAGCTAAAGTTAATGTTTTTTTTTAAGAGTTTGTCTCACACGGAAAAGAAAATGTTGAGCAAGCATAACGTAAATCATATGTCGATGCCAGGCAGGCCATGATCTATGTTCATAGTGATCCATTCCAAGATGCATTTTCCCTTCTTGGAAGCAACGTTCAATAGACCAACGAAGGCAAGATGCCTGGCATAATTCAGCAAAGGTTATTGTCGCCGGAGCATTAGAAAATGCATGCCGAGTTTGATTATCTGTACGTTTTCTGATTATTAGCCACACTGGCTCATCTTGTGGCAATCCGTTACGTGAAGGGTAAACTCTCAGGCAAGCCACATGCGCGAGAAGTGGGCCTTTAGTCCCTTCTCCCAAGTTAACTACTTTCCATTCGACTTTATCCGATTTTTCCAGTTCGGAGACAGAAATAAGCTGATGATCTGATAACACTTTGGGCTTTGTAGGGCGTTTTCCCCGTCCTGTGTATGGGGGAATACCGACTTCAGGTTTCTCTAAAAAAATTTTCGTGTTTGATTTGATGTCTGCAAAATAATAAAGACTGCTGGGTAAATCATTAAGAAAACCGATATCGCTACCAAAACTTGCATCACAACCAATCCAGCGGGCAGGAAATTTATGGTGGAGATTGCTGATTAAATTTGAGGCAATTTTATTTTTCGTTTGAAAAATCAAATCTTCAGGAACAAGATTTTCTTTGCAAAGCTCCTTGTGATCTTCTTCAAGCCATAATTCGGGCATATACAATTGGCAATCAATTAGCCCATGGCCTTTTTCACTGGCATAACCAACAAATACACCGGATTGGCAATTGTCCTTTTTGCCTGTATTTCCGCAGTATTGACGTGCTACGCCAACAGAATTCTTGCCTTTTTTAGCAAATTCAGAGGCATCTACGGTAATCATACCCTCCTCAGTTGCAAGGCTTTGAGTGATTAAATCCTGATACTTATTCAACATTGTATCGTGATCCCACTTGTAAGTTTTCAAGAAGCGCTGAGTTGAACGTACTGACTTTGAAGTATTCATTTCGAGGGCAATTCCTTCAGCTGTTTTTGTTTGAATTGAGCTCATCAAACCTGAAAGATACGTTAACCCAATACACTCTTGCTCGCTGCGGACAAAACAGTCTGTAAATATATGATGAAAGTTCGTTAATTCCCGAGCAATTAAATCGAAATCGCTTTCTTCCAGATCAATAGTATTTAATGGTTCCGGTATCCATACGGACTGCTGCAACGACATGCTGATTTTCTCCACATTCTCTGGTAAGGGGTTTTCGGGAGGGGGTGTGGAGGGCACTCCCAATATTTTTCTGTAATGAGGATCAAGGATGTATATGTAGATATCTTTGATGTGACCGTGATAAACATACCCCTGTCCTCGCTTAGTATATCCTTTTGTACTTCCTAATTTCTTCCAGTTGCTTGCCTTGTAAACGGTGCCTTGAAACAATGAAGGGTCTACAAATGTTTCAACTAATAAAAGGTCGTCTTGAAATTTTTCAAACCAATCTTTTTTGAGTCTACGAAGATTCATACCCAGGACATGGGAGCCTATATACGGAATTTGAACCCATGGAAAAATAACAAATCTGCTATTCGCAGCTATTCGGAAAAGCAAGTTTTGTCTCAAGTCGTCTGTCCACCCTATAAAGCGATCCCGGGCATTTATCCTTTTTGCAGGAGCACTCCAAGATAAGGCTGCAACCGGGTGCTGATGAATAAAGGCCATATATTTTAGTCTCTTACCCAAAAGATTTTTGTATCCCAAATAGTGATGAGTACGAACGAGTTCATCCCATAGCGGCTCAAGATCACTTCCGCTAATTAATTTCAAAGATACTTTTGGAAACGTATTCAATGATCCGGATAAAATGTTTGATTTTTTATGGGTATTGAATTTAACTTGAGTGTACAAAAATTTCCTCCACATTTTTGAGTGGAGAGAAATATATCAGAAAAAAATCGTTCTGTCTATCACTTTATATGTCGCTGTAGTGATATATATCAATTTGAATGCTGCTTTTCAGCATACTTAGCAACCAGGTCATCGAATTCAATTTTTCGAATTTCCTTGATTGCCGTCCAGGTTTGTTCGGCAACTTTAGGATATTTTTTAATGAACTGATAACTCAGCATCAAATAGTAAGGTTTGGTGGAAAATGGAGTTCTCAATTTAACAATTCCCTCGAAGCGTTTCTGGTCTTTCAGAAGGGCATGTGCGGTGACATCTTGCGCTAATACTGCCGCAATACGTCCCAATTTGAGTTTTTCCAAATTTTGGGATACCAAATTGACTTCTTGTAAGGGTACACCCATCTTTTCAAGCTCTGATACAACTGAAAAACCCCGATTGACTCCGATAACGCCATTGAGATTCCGAAAGGTTTTGCCATTCCAGGTTATCGAAGAATTCTTGAGTGTGTAAATGCCATAGGAAATCGTGACAAGTCGTTTGGAGGGATCTGGCTGCCCATCTTTCATGGGATATGCTCCCTTCTTCAAACGTTTCTGGGTAAAACTGGCGTTAAAAATGCCGTCCACTTTCCCCGACTTCAAGTATTCCAAGCACCGTTGCCAGGGGAGTCGGCTCAGGTTTATCTGCAGTCCGGAAATTTTTAGCTCGAGCATTTTGATCATCTCGACGACAGCACCGGGATTTTTTGGAATGCCTCTCCCGATTCCGTAAATATATGGCGGTTGCTCTGAATCCGCATAGGTTATGTTTAATTGTATTGTCTCCGAATGAACTACAGTTATTGTCCCCGACATGATGATTCCAAAAGTGATGCCGACTACTGCAAAAAAAAGTTTCATAATGCGATCTGATCCATACTGTTTTAAACATTGACCTAAAACTCAGTATCAATATTTAAAATTTTTATAAATAGCAATACAATTCAAACTTACGGAAAAAGGCATATGCAAATTAATCAAAATGCCAATACATTTTATTGGAAACTAAAAATTAAGAGATATCCATTCTGATATGGTGTGGACTATGCCTACGCATTTTTCCCCCGCAAGGATGGATTTCAATTAAAAAAAAATTTTAAATTTCTGATATTAGCTGTCAGAATTCCTGCTATTGTTTCCCGTGTTACAACCCTTTATATAATAAATGGACCACGATCAGATATCATTTTGATTAATTTATAGGCCAATAAAAATCGTATAAGGGTGTGCCTCTTTTTCATGTTATCCCTTTTTCATATTATCTATTGACAGACAGAATCAAATCGTTATATTCAGATATAGCGATTTGTAATAGGAGAAGACAATG
>JAFLJO010000066.1 GCA_022712975.1 Desulfocapsa sp. | reverse complement strand
GAAAACATCCCGGCATGTCACCCAACCGCCGGGTTCTGGGGAGTTCCACCACGGGATTTTTCACTGTTGAAATTCTTTCCGGATACCACCCATATTTATGGATGGACACGCTGCATGGAAAACAAGACACCGGATAACCTCGATCTTGAAATGCATTTTAATCCTGACATCCCGACGGTATTCTTTGCTCAATCATTTTGTGCAAAAACTGCACTCCTAAACAGGTGGCAGCGTGTCGGACATCGGCTTCGATAGAAAAAGGATATCGCCTCTAACTCGGATAGAGATTATGCGACGGTCACCCGCTTCAAGATAGTCAGTTTTGTTTTTGGTGGTGTCTGGCAGGAAAAAGCTACCACCAGCGGAGAAACAAAGCTGGCAGTTGAAACGATAACAGAGCCATTCGATCCACTTATTACCAACAACCGCTTGCACTGGATGAACCAGTGAAGCGGGGCGTTATCTTCATAAAATCTGCCATTATAAAATTTCCCAAAACAGGATCGCTATTTCGTATTTCGCTAAAGTTCTTGACATTCGTTTGGTAAATATACTATCTACAGACTCCTAGTTATAAATACTTTGGACATTTCTTTATCAAAATGATACGCTGACAGAAACTGAGGGAAATATATTGTCGCAACAATCCACATATGAATTGGTAGAAGCAGATAAAAATATTATTGCTGAAACTAGAGATAAATGGATATCCCAAGCCAACGCTCTTGATGACTTTGGGGTCATGGTTGCAGATGATGTCAATAATATTTTTGACAACTTAGAGCCAAAGACAACTGACAACGAATACACATATTTCCTCATTAAAAATTCCGAGACACACGGCAGAGCTTTTTTAAAAATAATGCACGC
This sequence comes from Desulfocapsa sp., assembly GCA_022712975.1. GTDB lineage: Bacteria > Desulfobacterota > Desulfobulbia > Desulfobulbales > Desulfocapsaceae > Desulfocapsa. Next base: position 3,142 of record JAFLJO010000066.1, on the reverse strand, counting down.
TGCACCACATCGTAAAGATGAGTCTTGGTTTAAATTATTAAAAATCCGTCTTGAACCAAATCTTAACCTTGAAGGAAAAGATGCCAAGTCAGGAGATGATGCTTCAGGTATGTTCGAGGTGTTGGCTGCGGCAATCTTTGAATCTATCAACTTGATCTTCACAAACGACATACGTACTGTTAAAATATATGGTCGAACTGAGGAAATGAGAATTATGTTTCTTGCTGTCCTCACTAATGAACCATTAAAAAAACTTTTTTCTGACAAAGGACTTAACGCTAGGCAAGAAGGCGCATGGCTGGTTGTCGAAAAACAGGGGTAAAAAGGAGAAAGCAATGAGTACAAAACAACACAAAAAACATTTCGAGTATAACGAAAGGGAATTAAAAATTCTTGCAAATGCAATCGAAGAGGCATGTCATTCTGTTGGTTGTGATCTACGTTGTTTTGATTGGATGAGTTACAATCCAGATTTTTATCGCAAACAAGAGAGTAAAAAAGTCGCATAGCACAATATAACAATATTTATTTTCTAAGCCTCATGATCAAGTCGATCATGAGGCTTTTTTTTATTTATAGGCAAGTAACACAAAAACAAAAAGAGAACAAATGTATCAAGCAGACCGGCTCACACGCCCGATTTTAGGATGTAATTTTGTCAATGTCTTACGCGCCAACTTACAGGTAATTCCAAGGCCGGCAGCTTATACTAGCCGTTATACATGTGAACAAACAATATCAGTATATACAATTAGGTTGACATACCTCAGGGAGTATATACAATATGTGCATGGAATATGGATGGGACAAAAAATAAGGCAAAAACTAATCATAAACAGCATAAAGTCTCATTCGAAAGTGTTAATGATTTTTGCTGGGACGATGCTCTAATAGGAGAGGATACCAGAAAAGATTATCAAGAAATACGCTATATAGCATTAGGCCCAATTGGAGATCGTCTTCATCTACTTGTATATACAATGCGCGAAGGAATTGTTCGGGTAATCAGTCTAAGGAAAGCAAACAAAAGGGAGTTTAATTATTATGTCACACAAATTGATTCCACCTACTGAGCAAGAAGATAAGTCTATCACAAAAGCCGCATTAAGTGACCCTGACAATCTTCCTCTTACCAATAATGAGCTATTAACAATGCACCCAGCCAAGGCAAGGGGACCTCAAAAATCTCCAACTAAAATACCAGTTTCTATCCGTTTAACCCCTGATGTTGTAAGTTTTTTTAAGTCACAAGGGAAAGGCTGGCAAACAAAAATTAATACCATATTGAGCGATTATGCTCATACTCACAATCATTTATAAAAATGGCAACTGCTACTTTAAAAATATTTCTGGCAATTCGGTGACCCGAAAAGATTGAGAACTGCTGAACTATCCAACTGGACAGGAAAAGCCGTCGCTGGGCCAAGAAATGAATTTGACAAAGCCTTAGAGCGTGGGGAGTCTTTAAGCACAGGTGTTTATTTCCTTACAGGCATCGACCCAGAAAACAACAAAAAAGCAAATTCAGAACTCCTTACTTGGTAACATAGCTCCAAACCCACTTTCCCGTAACAATACCTGTAAAACCCAAGAGTTAACGATTTCACGATAAAATAATTATTTTCTTGCAACGGGAAAACAAAAGTGGCACCTTCCTTCTTTATTTTCACCACAAAAATCACAGAAAGAAGGTGCCGTCATGCAACAACTTATTCTACCTACTATTCCCATCGGTGCAACTGAAATAAATGGACTAACTTCGGTTTGGCGTGATGAACTGCGCTGGACTTATTTTCTTGGTTGTCTTGCGATCTTCTCACATCCACCTGACGACCTGCAGCAATTCCGTTTTTTTACCTCACATTTAATCAACTCCGGCAGGTGTCGGCAAATCGATATTATGAACACATTTGGTGTTTCAAAGAGTAGTGTTGCTCGCTCTCTCAAGAAATTACGGGAAGAAGGAGCACCTGCCTTTTTTAAACAACGTGCTGGGCACAGAAACGGAAAGATTTTTTCTCCAGAGGTTCTTGAAAAGGCACAGCAATTCCTAAATCAAGGTTGGCATCGCTGTGAGGTTGCCAAAGAGCTGGGAATCAAAAGTGACACATTTCGCAAAGCTATTTACGACGGCAGGTTGCATGAAATGGAAGACAAACCTGTAAGTCAAACTATCACGACGAAATCAACACGGGATAAGATTGACGCTGATGCTGCTGAGAATATGGGAACTGGCTGTGTTAACACAGTCGAGCGAAGCCTTGCCGCTTTTGGAATGAGCGATGGGGCGTTGGTTGATTTTCTTCCCAGTGCCGATGTACCCATGGGTGGTGTGTTATGTGCATTACCGGCACTGTTGTTAAACGGATTACTTGACCGGTAACGAGCAATTATTGGGACAACTCAAGGGGTATTATAGAACAGCCCATATCCTGCTTCTTATCGCTTACATGGCTTTATGCCGGATCAAAACAGCAGAGCAGCTTCGCAGTTATTCTCCCGGTGAGTTTGGCAATCTTCTTGGGCTTGATCGAGTCCCTGAGGTACGCTGTTTGCGCGGGAAAATGGCTGACCTGAGCAAGGGTGATCATGCCGGAGCATGGGCTGCACACCTAAGCAAAAAATGGCTGGAGGATGATCCCGATGCTGCTGGTACCCTTTATATTGATGGTCACGTGAGAGTCTACCATGGAGGTTTGACCAAACCGCCAAAACGTTTTGTTTCTCGTGACCGCCTCTGTTTGCGTGGAACGACTGATTATTGGGTAAATGACGCCATAGGACGCCCCTTTTTCGTTGTGGAAAAGCCGATTGATCCAGGTATGCTAAAAGTTTTAAGGGAAGATATTGTACCAAGATTACTAAAGGATGTGCCCAATCAACCAACTGCACAAGAATTAGCAGCCAATCCCTATCTGTGCCGATTCATCCTGGTGTTTGACCGGGAAGGCTACAGTCCGGAATTCTTTGACGAGATGTGGCAAAAACATTGTATCCCCCTGTGTCAGGAAAACTTCTTCCGCTATATGATGCGACACTACGCCATAGACCTGATTGCGGAGTATGGGGTCGATGACTTTCCCGACACCGAAAAGGTGATAAATCCAATCCGACGTGAGCTGACAAAAAAGCGAAATTTCAT
>JAFLJO010000073.1 GCA_022712975.1 Desulfocapsa sp. | reverse complement strand
GCTCGTTGAAGACTACAACGTTGATAGGTCAGGTGTGGAAGTCTGGTAACAGATGGAGCTAACTGATACTAATAAGCCGTGCGGCTTATTCATTTTTTTTGATTAAGACGCTACTGAATACTCTACTATTCGATTATCGATCTTACTACGCGGTATTAGGTGTGCGGTTTTCGGTATACGGTTAAAGACCTGGTCTTTAGTCCTTACCGAAAACCTAAAACCCCAAACCGCAAACCGAGCTTTTATCGGTGGCAACAGCAAAGAGGATCCACCCGTTCCCATTCCGAACACGGTAGTTAAGCTCTTTTGCGCCGATGGTACTGCATGGGCAACTATGTGGGAGAGTAGGTCACCGCCGATTTCTTTTTTTTTCTCTTTTATAGAGACAAAAAAGCCTCAATCAGATTATTCTGATTGAGGCTTTTTTTGTGTGTTTCACTATATCTTTTTCTTTTCCCTATGGTACTTGACAGTCCTTCGTTTTCAGGCTACTACTTTTTACTCTCTTATTCTTTGTTTCTCATTCACATAAAAGGTTTTAAATGTCTGATAATTCACCACTCTATCTAGTTATCCTTGCTGCCGGGAAAGGCACAAGAATGAGATCAAATAAAGCAAAAGTCCTGCATGAAGTTTTTTATGCGCCAATGGTTCACCATGTTCTTCATGCAACTACTGCCTTACAAGCTACACAGACTATTGTTATAGTTGGACACCAAAAAGAAATTGTCGAGGAAAGTTTATCTGATTTCCCCATTGAGTTAGTTGTTCAGGAAGAACAACTAGGAACTGGCCATGCTGTTCTTTGTGCAGAATCGGCCATAAAAAAAATGGAAGGTTGCGTCATGATCCTCTGTGGCGACACCCCTCTCATTCAATTTGAAACCCTCCAGGAAATGGTTGTCCAGCATCGTTCCCAAAGTTCAACCCTTACAGTTATGACAACCACACTCGACAATCCAACTCATTACGGTCGAATCATCAGTGATAATAAGGGAACCGTTCTATCAATTGTTGAAGAAAAAGATGCAGATTATACTCAAAAGAACATACAGGAAATTAATGCTGGTATTTACTGTATTGACACCAGCTTTCTCTTTTCACACCTTAAAAATATTGATTCAGATAATAGTCAGGGAGAAGTATACCTTACTGATATTGTATCCCAAGCTGTATCCGAAAACCTTCCAGTTCATAAATTTGTGAATCCTGATTCTCAGGATGTACTTGGAGTGAACTCCCGCCTTGAGCTTTCCAAAGCTCACCATGAGCTTCAGATGAGAAGAAATTGTGCTCTAATGGCTGAAGGTGTCACAATGATTAGTCCTGAAACTATTCAAATTTCTCCCGGCTCTACACTGGCAAAGGATGTTACCATTCACCCCGGGGTGGCAATTACAGGGTGTTCTACAATAGAGTCTGGCTGCGACATTCAGGCCGGCGCCATTATGCACAATGTTACCCTTGGTGAGTTATGTACTATCAATCCTTACTGCTGCCTCTCCAATTGTGAAATTCCTGATAATTCAATCATCAAACCATATAGCGTAAAATGTTGATTTAACATTTTAATTTCAGCATGATTTTAGTTAACGAACAAACAATTCCTTTTTATAAAGGGCTCACTATGGCAGATCTGGCTGCCGCTCATACTCCCGCCGCCGACATCTTTATTCTGAATGGATTTCCAGTACAGGCAAATACACAGATTAATGATGGCGATTCCTGCTCTCTTATACAAAAAGGTGTCATCCCCACATCTGATGAAATCGATGCCCTGCTCACAGCAAGACATACACCAGGCATCCAAAAGAAAATCAGAGCATCAACTATTGCAATCCTTGGACTTGGCGGCTTGGGCTCTGCTGTTGCTGGTGCTATGGCTAAAATCGGTATTGGCAAGATGCTCTTATCCGACTATGATGTTGTGGAGCCAAGTAACCTCAATCGGCAGCATTATTTTGTTGACCAGATAGGGTTGCTGAAGACACATGCTTTGCAGCAAAATCTTCTTCGAATGAATCCCTCAGTTTCTCTGAAACTCATTGATGAACGGCTGACAGAATCCCGATTACCCCAACTCTTTGGCAAGGTTGATATCCTTATTGAATGTTTTGATGATCCGGAGATGAAGGCTGCAACACTACGTTCAGTTCTCACCGGGATGAAGCAGGTTTCCTATGTTGGTTCTTCTGGCATGGCTGGTTTTGGTGATAACAATACTGTGCTCACAAAAAAACTGTACCCAGGAATTTATATTGTTGGTGATGAAATTTCTGAGGCTCGGCCAGGTATGGGGTTGATGGCTCCAAGAGTTGGTATTGCAGCACATCACATGGCAAATCAGACACTACGAATACTTTTGGGAGATGTACAAGGTCGCTAGAAGCTTCAATTGAATTATTTTTTAAAAAATTTACAAAATTACATGAATATCACAGTAAACGGCAGCAACAAAGTATTTCAGGACATATTCAGCGTTACAGACTTACTAAAAACGTTGCAACTCCCTCCTGAAACGGTTGTTGTTGAGTTAAATACTATAATCATCCAACCTGACTCCTATCATTCAGCAAAACTTGTTGAAGGCGACCAGGTGGAAATAATACGATTTGTTGGAGGCGGCTGATATGCTGACCATCGCAGGGACAGAATTTAAGTCCCGACTTTTTCTTGGGACAGGAAAATTCTCTTCATCCTCTGTTATGGCTGATGCCATTGCAGCATCTGAGTGTCAAATGGTCACCGTGGCACTGCGCCGTGTGAATCTTGACAATCCTGAGGATGATATCATGAAGGCTCTAAGCGTTCGTGAGTACATTTTTCTGCCAAATACATCCGGTGCAAGAAATGCAAATGAAGCCATACGCCTGGCCCATCTTGCCCGTGCAGCTTCTGGTTCATCATGGCTCAAACTTGAAGTTACTCCTGACCCACGAACGCTGTTGCCTGATCCTGTTGAAACCTTGCTCGCAACCGAGAAGCTTGTCAAAGATGGTTTTATAGTACTTCCATATATGAATGCTGATCCCATCCTCGCACTAAAACTTCAAGATGCAGGAGCTGCAGCAGTTATGCCTCTTGGCTCACCTATTGGTACAAACCAGGGTGTACTCACAGACTCCATGATTGCAATTATCATTGAACAGGCGCGTGTCCCTGTTGTAGTGGATGCCGGCATTGGTGCCCCATCACATGCAGCCTATGCCATGGAAATGGGTGCCGATGCCGTACTTGTAAATACTGCAATCTCCATAGCAGGTGATCCTGTTGCCATGGCCGCAGCATTTGCCAAAGCAGTCGAAGCCGGTCGGACAGCCTTTGTTGCTGGAATGGGACAAAGAAGTAAGCAGGCAAGTGCATCATCCCCTGCTGATGGCAAGCTCTCCTCCGATCTTGGATTCTTGGCCTGACATGTTTCAATCACCTGATTTCAAACAACTTGGCAAGCAAATAAGATGTGCCACTACTGTAGATGTTAAACAGGCACTGAGCACAAAACGACCTGACCTTAATGACCTTGCTGCGTTAATCTCTCCAGCAGCTGAACCTTATTTGCAACAAATGGCTGCCAGGTCTTCAGAAATTACTCTTGCCCGTTTTGGCAAAACAACCCAGTTATACGCCCCTGTCTATCTTTCCAACTACTGCACCAATCGATGTGTCTATTGCGGTTTTTCCGCCGATAACCTGATTAAACGTAAATGTTTGACGCTCGAAGAAGCTGAAAAAGAGGCGATGATTCTTCATGGTCGCGGATTTCAGCATATTTTACTGGTTTCAGGGGAAGCTGAAAATGCGGTGAACGTTGAATATATGGAGGCAATTGCCCTCAGGCTACGAGATAAATTTGCTGCCGTCTCCATAGAAATCCAACCCATGTCCACAAAACATTACCATCGTCTATTCCTGGCTGGAATTACCGCTGTTGCTGTGTATCAAGAAACATACGACCGTGATCTTTATAAAAAAGTACATTTGTCCGGAAAAAAACGTGACTATGACTATCGCCTTGAAACTCCTGCCAGGGTTGCAGAGGCTGGAATGCGGGAGGTTGGTATTGGTGCACTCCTTGGTCTTGGCGACTGGCGCGCCGAAGGACTAGCTATTGGTCACCATCTTCACTGGCTTCGCACAAAATTCTGGTCAACTGCATTTACAGTTTCTTTCCCGCGTATGCGACCAGCCACCGGAGAATTTGAGCCCCTGGAAAGAGTAAGCGAGAGAAATCTCAGCCAGTTAATCTTTGCCCTGCGCCTCTTTGATCAGGATGTGGGTCTTATCGTTTCCACTAGAGAGGAAGCACGATATCGCGATGGAATGCTTGGGCTTGGGCCAACTCGATATTCGGCAGGATCGTGTACAGCACCGGGTGGCTATGGAGATTCTGATATTGATGTTGATGTTGATGCGGAACAATTTAGTGTTGGTGACCATCGATCTCTTGATGAGGTCAGCACAATGATCAGAGAAAAGGGTTTCGACCCTGTGTGTAAAGATTGGGATTGCGGATTTCAGATTGCTGACAATTAGGTCAACCTCCTGTTTTGCGAACTTTTAACTCGAACTGAGTAATTATTATGAGTGATATTAAAAAAATGTACACCACCATTCTTGGTGATAATTTTCCTCTTGATATGACCATCTCCTTTGGAGACCAGAAACTGGTCTACCGCAAGCGTACCTGGGGAATCAATATGGAAGATGGATCAGTTGATGAACGCGGTATCCGCTATGGTGAAAATCCAGATCAGGAAGCAGCACTCTATGAACTGGTCAACGGCAACCTGACTCTTGGTGGCTGTAAGTTTATCGAACCAGGCAATGGTCTTGTCTCTGCAATTCCTGTTGAGGATATGCTGCAGGTTGGAAAACATCCCGGGAAAATCAATCTTACAGATGTTGATAACGGACTCAATATTATAAAATATCTGACCGACAAACCAGCTGCCGTTATACTCAAACACAATAATCCTTGTGGTGCTGCAACCTGCGACACTCTTGCCAGTGCCTATAATAAAGCAAACCGCTGTGACCGTATCGCAGCCTTTGGCGGAGCCGTTATCATGAACCGCTCAGTTGATAATGATACCGCTCGAATGATGTCAGAAAACTATCTCGAAGTTGTTTGTGCCCCTGATTTTGAAGAAGGCAGCCTCGAAATTCTTGCAGCTCGAAAAAACCTGCGGGTTATTCAAATGAGTGCGATTGACCGTCTGGCTGATTTTGAAAAATTCCGTTTTGTTGATTTTAAAAGTCTTATTGACGGTGGAATCATTGCCCAGCAATCCGCGGTGAACTCCATCCGCTCCAAAGCAGACCTGCAACCTGCCACTGCCACTCGTAAAGATATACGCTACAAATGTGACAGAGAGCCCACACAACGTGAAATTGATGACATGATCTTTGGCTGGGCTGTTGAACATGGAGTAACTTCAAACTCTGTTCTCTATATTAAAGATGGCTGTACTGTTGGAATTGGTACGGGTGAGCAGGATAGAGTTGGTGTTGCTGAAATTGCAGTCCATAAAGCATATATTAAATATGCTGATATCCTCTGTTTTGATGAACACAAAATACCCTATTCTGATCTTTGTCTTGAAATCACACAAGGTAAACGAGACCTGGCTGAAAAAAAGACGATTGACGCAAAAGTCCAGGAAGATCGGGCAAACCTCCCCGGCTCTGTTATAATCTCCGATGCCTTCTTCCCTTTCAGAGATGGTGCGGATGTTGGAATTGATCAGGGATGCACAGCAATTCTGCAGGCAGGCGGTTCCATGCGTGACTATGATATAATCAACGCCTGTAATGAAGCTGATCCAAAAGTTGCTATGATGTTTACCGGACAACGCTCCTTTAAGCACTAAGCACTAAGCACTAACATCAAGTAATAAGGGGTTCAAGCTACACGATTGAACCAGCAACAGAGCAGGCTCTCCGCTAGAATAGGCTAGCAGCCTGCGCCTTTGTTGCTCTGAAATATCAAAGGAATTATCAACGTTGCTTGCTCAACTTTATCAACAGCTCTTGGACACTAACCAGCCGTACACGCTTCAATAATTTCCCCCGACAATTTGTCAAAGCCGCAAGAGTTGCTTCATTGGGATGTCCAATTCCTATGGCCCAACCATTCTTCTCTGCACTTTTCACCAATTTTTGCAGTTGCTCACAAACTTTATCCTGGGAACGTACATTATCGAGAAAGATATGACGACTTGCTGCAAGTACACCAGCAGCAGTGGCAGCAGCAAACCCCTGGCTCTTTGCAGTAGTGAAACTATCCACAAAAAACAAACCTTGTTCACGTAAAAGCACCATCAAATCATCCATTGCAGCTCGATCTTCGGTATACAATGAACCCATATGATTGTTTACGCCAACGGCATGAGGAACAGCCTGGATGTTCTGATAAAACAAACGCTTTTGTTCTTCCTTACTCTGTCCAAGCAGTAGTGCGTAAGGACCCGGGTCCCATTCTTTACCCTTCGGCTCCATGGGCAGATGTAACAGTATCGCCCGTCCTGCCTGAAAAGCCTTTTCCTCAAGCTCTGTTGTATGAGGTGCTGCAGCCAGAAATGAGAAGGTCACATTTATGGGAAGAGCAAGTAGTTGATTGCCTATCTCTTTATGATACCCCATATCATCAATGATAATTGCAACAAGCGGTAGGCTCGAATCGAAAACAGCTGGAATATCAGGAGGCAATTCGGGAACATTTGTATAAGGTTCTTCAAAGGCTATATTGATACTATCTTTTTCTACAGATGCCCCATGGGCAATAGCAGTTCTAAAAAAGATTACATACCCTGCAGCTCCCATTGAAAACAGTAGAAGTCCCATAAGAATTAGAAAAGAAAATATCTTTCCAGCAATCAGAGACGATTTTTTGTTTTTCTTTTTATTTTTACGGCGTGCAACTGTTGCCTTTTTCTTAGTGGTTTTCCTAATCATGGTTTCTTAACTATTTTTTTCTTGCCAATACGTACTGTGCTAACGCATTTAAAACTGAAAGAACCGGCCGGCACTCATCACCTGAAAATACCCTCAATCCTGCAACAGCTTCTGCAACAATGGATTCAGCTCTTCTTCGACTTACAACAAAACCATCATATTTTTCAATTAACGCATACACTTCAGAAAAACCTTCCTGACGACCACTTTCATTTCCAAGAAGAAAAAGCAGCCTTTCCCTGTCCTCACCATTTGCAGTACTGAGGGCAAGAATAAGAGGAAGGGTCATCTTGCCTTCCTGAAAATCATTTCCGACCGCTTTACCTGTTTGAGTGGCATCTCCCTGGTAATCAAGTAAATCATCTATAATCTGAAATGCTGTGCCAAGACTTAATCCATATTCGCCCAAGGCTTGCTGCTGGGTATGTATTGCTCCCATAGCAAGTGCTCCTATCTCACAGGTAGCAGCAATAAGCAGTGCAGTTTTCCCCTTTATTGCTGCAAAATAATCATCTTCAGATACGTTATAATTTTGTGCATTGCGAAGCTGGAGAAATTCGCCATCTACCATTGCATTTGTAGCCTGACAAAAAATTTTAAGCGCATCAATCCCACCGTACTCCCCAACAAGAGCCATGGAACGGGAATGAAGAAAATCACCACCAAGAATCGCTGCAATTGCACCAAATTCCTTATTGACTGAGGGTTTTCCACGGCGCATATCTCCACGATCAATAACATCATCATGAAAAAGAGTTGCCCCATGGAGATATTCAAAAGCAATGGCCAGTTTATATATTTTGTTTTTATTTTTGTTTTTTTTGTTTCTTGAACTGAGGCCACAGAGACGTGCTGCCAGGACAAGCAACAAAGGACGAAGGCGTTTCCCACCATTAAAGACCCCGTAGTTGAGAACTTCACTTAAAAGCGGATCTGCACCAGCAGTGGCTTCCTGCAAATCCTCACGCATACTTTGCTCAATCTTTGCAACTTCCGGTGCGATGGCTGCCATCAACTGTTCTTTGGGTGTGGGCATAACTACATCTGCCATTTATCAATCCTTTGTATTATTTTAGGAACGGGAACGAAAAAACTTTTCAACATCCTCAAGCCCCCTCACCACAGGAGATGGGGGTAGGCTTTTCCGGAAAATACGGCCATAAGATTTTGAATACAGCCTGATATCCATAATAGCGATTACTCCCCGATCGGTGCCTGCCCGCATAAGACGCCCAACCCCCTGTCTGAGAGTGAGAATGGCTCTTGGTATCTGAAACTGAAAGAAGGGTTTTCCTCCATCTTCTTCAATGGCCTTCATCCTTGCCTGAATCACGGGATCACTCGGTACTTCAAATGGAAGTTTGTCAATCAGCACACAGCTTAAAGAATCTCCTGACACATCTACTCCTTCCCAAAAGCTGGCAACAGCAAGCAATACTGAATCATTTGTCTCTCTGAACTGATCAAGGAGCGCATGCCTGGAAGCCGTGCCCTGTACCAACACCGGATACGGCAGCCTGTTTGCCAGAAACTCAGCCACCAGCTCCATAGCCCTGAAACTGGTAAAAAGAACAAGTGCCCTGCCCCTGCTGATTGTTAACAACTTGTACATACGATCACAAAGTGCATCATTATACCCTGCCGCTGAAGCCTCAGGAAAACCCTGCTCCGGTACATATAACAGAGTTCGTTCTTTATAGTCAAAGGGCGAATGCAGGCACAGGGTTTTACTTGTGTCATCTATCCCCAGACGTTCCCGCATATACTTGAAGTCTCCACCAGTTGTGAGTGTTGCTGAAGTCATAATACATGACTGCACAGATTTATAGAGGAAATTCTCCAGTTCTTCTGCAACCCGCACCGGAGTTGCAGACAAGCTGACAGTTCTCTCGCGCCTCTCATACCAGTGAACAAAACACGCGGTTCCAGCTTCCATGGGTCCTGCAATATGGCGCAGATCCTTCTGAAGCATATCTGCACGATCTGCAAACAGATTCCAGATTTCTCCATGGGAACTTAATTGTAAACACCTTGCGCCCAGTTCTTCCAAGCCTTTAAGCAGATTGTCAACAGTTTCGCTCCAACCACTCACTGTATCAAGGAGTGGTTCCAGAGGATAACGACCCCTCTTAGCAGGGAAAAGAGCCACAAACACATCAAGTCGCTGCTTTAAGCCTCGGGCATATCCAAGAAGTTTATCAAACTCGGAAGATGGCAGAGCAGTTTCAGCCTGACGTTCAAGATCTCCAATAAGATCAGATAGCTGATAATGACTGAAATGTTTTCCAAAAAAATTTGTTGCCACATTTTCCAGATGATGTGCCTCATCAAAAACAACCGACTGATACCGTGAAAGAATTTCGCCATAACCAGCTTGGCGCAGTGCAAGATCCGAAAAAAACAGATGATGATTTACAATAAGAAGCCTGGCAGAACCAGCCTGTTTTCGCAGACGATTCACAAAACAGATTGCAGCTTCAGGACAATCTCCTCCTAAACACTGATTTGACTGAGCCGAGATTTTAGGCCAGAGCGGGGAACGATCCGGCAACCAGGAAAGCTCTGCCCGATCACCACTTTCAGTTTGTACCAGCCATTCCTCAATTCGTTCCTCAGCTTTATTATCCACAAGTGCAGTCTGTGGAGTGGAACGATGCTGAAACCAGCGATAGTGGCAAAGATAATTTTGCCTCCCTTTTACGCAGAGTGCAGGGATATCCATTTCCAACACATCTTCCAGAAGAGGCACTTCCTTTTTAAGAATTTGATCCTGAAGATTAATGGTTGCTGTTGATATCACAATCCGTTGCTCTGAAAGAAGTGCAGGGACAAGATAAGCAAGCGTTTTCCCAATGCCGGTTTCCGCCTCAACAAGAAGAACTGATGCCAGCTCATCTGTTCGTTCATCACCTGCCTGTAGTATATCAGCAACTGCCTCCGCCATCTGCAACTGCCCGGCTCGAGGCTCAAAACCTTTTAACCTGGCAGCAAGCTTCCCCCCTTCCGCAAAAATCTCTTTCACTCAACTTCCTCCAAAACGTCCCTTGTTACTTCTCGTACCTGATGCAAACTCTGAGCAAATGATTCACACAGCTACGGAACAGCTAAAAAAAAGCTGCGACACCTCTTCTTATCAGAACAATCATCAATTAATAGGAATTTATACGATTTTACCTTTCATTTTTAAACCAGCCCTGTACAATCCATTTGTGGTGTTATTCAACAGTTTTGTCAACACTAAACCTCAGTTTAACTAATACGGCGTCCTATGGTTGCTCCACTGACAACATCAAGTGACAACAAAACAGTTCCATCAAGTACCTTCCTCGACCCGGATGAATGCATTGTAATTGTAGATGATTCAAAAGAGATTCTTCTCATTTTTGAGAGTCTTCTTGAGGGAGATGGGTTCACTGTTTTTACCGCCTCAAATGGCACCGAACTCTATCAATTACTGGAGCAGGAAAAAGTCGCTCTTATTCTACTTGATATAGATCTTCCAGGCCATGATGGTATTGAACTCTTAAAAAACATCGCTCCCCGCTATCCGGACATCTGTATAATCATGCTCACCGGCACAACAGATCTCGCAGTGGCTTTAAACTGTATACGACATGGTGCTGATGACTTCCTTACCAAACCTGTCTCTTTAGATGACTTCAGCCTTGCCGTTCGCAGAACTCTGCAAAAACGAAGGCTGATGATTGACAATCGTAACTATCAAGAACAACTTGAACGTACCTATTTCCGTACCCAATTCCTTCATCAGCTCAACCTCAAAATGAACAGTGCCTACTTAAACAGCATTGAACTTGACACTGTTCTACAATCCATCCTTACCGGCATCACCGCTGAAGAGGGGCTGAAATTTAACAGAGCTTTCCTCCTCCTCTTTAATCATGACAATACTGAATTACAGGGAAAAATGGCCATTGGCCCGCCATGCAAAGCAGATGCCAACCGGGTATGGAACGCAATTAAGGAACACAATCTGCACCTTACTGACATCCTGAATAAGGTCAAGAGCGTGAAAGATGACTTGGAGCTTAATGATATTATTCAGATTCTCAAAATCCCTGCATCCGAGAAGGATCAAATTCTTATCCAGGCATGTACCAAACGTTTGAGTATTCATGTTCAAAATGGACAATATGATGGGCATAGGATATCAGAGGTTCTCCTAAACAGTCTCGAGGAAGATACCTTTATTATAACTCCGCTTTTCTCACCCACTAAATCACTCGGCGTAATCATTGCCGACAACTTTGTTACATCTCATCCTATTTCCGAAGAGGATATCAACTCATTGGAAATATTTGCAAGTCAGGCAAGCCTTGCCATTGAACATAGTAATCTGTACGAAAATATGCAAAACAAGATCACTGAGCTTGAAGCTGTTACAACAGAGCTTGAAAAAAACAAAGATCTTCTCATTGATGCCGAACGCTATTCAGCAATAGGACATATGTCTGCACAACTTGTACACGCAATCCGTAATCCCATTACTTCAATTGGCGGCATTGCGCGGTTGCTTGAAAAAAAATGCGATGATGAAAAAACTCAAAAATTTCTGGATATGATGATAGTGGAATCGTCCAGAATTGAATCAACACTTGACGACTTATTTAACTTTGTGGGAGAAGAGAAACCAGAAAAATTTACTCAAGCACTTTATCCGCTAATTCGTAAAAGTATTATGCTCTTCTACGGTACCATGAAAAAACAGTCTATTCAATATCAGGAGAACCTCCCCTCTCCTGATCCTGAACTCTTTATAGATCCAAAACTGATACGACAGATGCTGCTCCATCTTATCAGAAATGGTATCGAGGCCATGAAATCCGGAGGTATTTTAACCGTATCCTGCCAGGAGAAGGAATCCAATATTCATATTAGTATTGAGGATACCGGAAGTGGCATGGGGGCTGCCAACCTTAAACATGCAGCGGATCCTTTTTTCACCACTAAAACCTATGGTACAGGCATGGGACTTACTCTGGTTGAAAAAATCGTTGAAGAACATCAGGGGAGGTTCGTTCTTAAACATGGTGAAACAGGTAGCATGGTGGCAGAAATAATCCTGCCAAAAAACAAGGCATAGTTATTGGGTTTTCATTAAACGTGCCTTAGCATAAATGTCCCCTTTTATCTTTAGTTACAATTGACACGGTAGCTCATACGAGCTACCACATGGTAAGGAGATACCATTATGGCAACAAAATCTGCAACAGTAAGAGCTCGCATAGAACCTAAATGAAAAGAAGAGGTAGAAACACTTTTTCACCAACTTGGTCTTTCTACCACGGAAGCAATTACTCTTTTCTACAATCAGGTACAGCTCCGAAGAGGGCTCCCCTTCAACGTTGTTATGCCCAACAAAACCACAGAGAAAACATTCAAGGAAACCGATATCGGAAAGAATTTAACCCACTGCGAGAGCCTTGGTGATATGTTTGATAAACTGGGGTGCAATACAAAAAAGTGATACGCTTTACATATTGTTAACCAGTTGATTTAATACTCTAATTTAAAAACAGAATGTCGAATGTCGAACAAAGAATATCGAATTATGAAGTTTTCTTTTCCTTCATCAATCGATATCGGAGTCTGCACTTACCTCCTTGTTAGAATCACAAACCTAAAATCATAGATTAAAAGTTGACATGCATTTATGTGTTAACTATAGTTTACATATGATAGAAGTTCGCAAAACAGAAATATTCACAAATTGGTTTGATAATCTGAAAGACCGTAGAGCGAAAGCTCGTATTCAAGCGCGAATTGATCGTTTGGAATTGGGTAATTTGGGTGATGTAGCTCCAGTTGGTGAAGGAGTTAGCGAATTACGTATTTTTTATGGTCCAGGCTATAGAGTATATTTTGTACAGCAAGGCTCAATTGTTGTCATCCTTTTATCGGGTGGAGACAAAAGTACTCAAAAGCCAGATATAGTTAAAGCCAAGGGCATGGCTAAACAGTTAGAGGGTTGAATCATGGCTATTACTACTACTCGTTGGAATTCATCAGAATATTTAAAAACAGAAGAAGATATACGGCTGTACTTAGAAGCTTGTATTGAAGAATCTGGTGATGATCCAGCCTTCATAATTCATGCATTTGGTGTAATTGCTCGTGCCAGAAACATGAGCCAGTTAGCCAGAGATACTGGTTTAACAAGAGAAGGACTTTATAAGGCATTATCACCGGAGGGTAATCCAACATTTTTTACAGTTGCAAAAGTTGCAAAAGCCTTAGGTTTTAAGTTGTCAGTTCAGCCGGTTGCATAACAAAAACAATTCTAACGATTACATTACTGGGCAGGGAAAGATTGGCTGAAAAAAGCCTCAGCCATTCGATCCACTTATTACCAACAACCGCTTGCACTGAATGAACCAGTGAAGCGGGACGTTAACTTTTTGCATAAGTCACTTCAGTGAATGAGTAGCATGCAATTACAATATCTCCTGAAGCATAATAGATATGAATATGTTAAATTCTATCAAATAGTAATAAATTCAAACAAAAGAGATTAAAAGTGACAACTCCAGGGCAACCCAAAATATATCATATCGTTCATATTGATCGTCTTTCTTCAATAATGAGTGATGGATACCTTTGGTGTGACTCTGAAATTCTTCGACGTGTACCACTTGGAACTACCATCGGAATGAACAACATCAAACAGCGTCGACTTAATGAATTAACTCTTACAAATTATCCTGATTTATACGTTGGTAACTGTGTTCCATTCTATTTCTGTCCACGCTCAATCATGCTTTATTTGATCTATCAAGGGAATCATCCTGAGCTTGCATATCGTGGTGGCCAAGAGACAATTTTACACTTAGAGGCTGACCTTCATGCTTCTGTTGAATGGGCTCAACAAAATTCAAAGCGGTGGTGTTTTACTTTATCAAACGCAGGTGCTTATTATTTCGAAGACCGATGTAACTTAGCACAACTTAATGATATTAACTGGACGGCTGTGCAGACCAACAGATGGAGTGGCAATGGTATCGATCCATCGATAAAAGAGGGTAAACAGGCAGAATTTTTATTAGAATATTATTTCCCGTGGCATCTGGTTGAACGTGTAGGTGTTAACTCACGTTCAACTTATCAGCAAGTAGTAAATGCATTACCACAAAGCGGTCATAGGCCAATTGTTGAGATCAAATCAGAATGGTACTACTAAAAAATAGTGGGGCTAACAATGATAGAGTATAAAAAAGGCGATATATTAAAGGCTGACGCAGAGGCATTAATAAATACGGTTAACTGTGTTGGGGTAATGGGGCGCGGAATTGCACTTCAATTCAAAAATGCATTTCCTGAGAACTTCAAAGCTTATTATACAGCCTGTAAGAACAAAAAAGTGTTACCAGGCCAAATGTTTGTATTTAAAACTGGTCGCTTGGTAAATCCACGTTTCATAATTAATTTCCCTACAAAACGCCACTGGCGTGGCAATAGTAAAATTGAAGATATTGACTCTGGGCTTAGTGCGTTAGTTGAAACCATACAACAAAACAAAATCCACTCTATCGCTATTCCACCTCTGGGAAGTGGTCTCGGTGGTCTTAACTGGTCAGATGTTAAATTACGAATAGAACAAGCTATAAAACCACTTACGGATGTTCGTATTATTATTTATGAACCTATTGGAGCCCCTTCGACCGAAAAAATGGTTAATAGCCGTGAAGTCCCGAAAATGACAGCTGGACGTGCAACGCTTGTCGAGCTCATGGAGCGTTATTTGAGAGGAATGTTAGATCCACTTATAACCCTTCTTGAAGTTCATAAGTTGATGTATTTTATGCAAGAAGCAGGAGAACCGTTACGACTGAAGTATCAAAAGGCCACTTATGGCCCTTACGCAGAGAATCTTCGCCATGTGTTACGTACTATTGAGGGCCATCTTGTATCCGGCTATGCAGACGGTGGTGATGTGCCACATAAGCAACTTAAGCTTGTGCCAGGAGCAATTGAAGACGCTCAAGACTTCTTACAACAATACCCTGAGACACGTACTCGTTTTGACAAAGTAGGTAAGTTAGTTGATGGTTTTGAATCTTCTTTTGGGTTAGAGCTTTTATCGACAGTTCATTGGGTCATTAAAAATAACGCTATTAAATCAATTGATGACGTAATATCCAATACATATGCTTGGGATAAGCGAAAAAAACATTTCACTCCTCGCCAAATTACTATTGCAACAAATGTTCTTAGGGATAGAGAGTGGGTAACGATTTAAAGCTGATATAATGCAATTAGAACAGAAAAATACTTTCTCAATTAATATTTAATTCCCCTTACATAGACACATAAGTTAACAATGGTATGCACCGGACGTTCGACATTCGATATTCAAATAACGTCTGTTGGCGTGCAATGATCCCGTTCATTATTTTTCACTTTATTGTATTGCACCCGAAGAACATCAGGGGAGGTTCGTTCTTAAACATGGTGAAACAGGTAGCATGGTGGCAGAAATAATCCTACCAATAAACAAGGAATAGTTATTGGGTTTTCATTAACTTTTTCTTCTGGGTTTTTATTGATTATTTTTAGTTTATGTGATTTATAAAAACTGAAGATTCGGTGTAAATTGACGTTAGGTAAAAACCACAGAGGAAATGTAAAATGATAACTATTGAACAATTTCATCCGGAGTTCATCACAGATGAGAAGGGACAGCGGAAATCTGTGATATTGCCGATAGCAGACTATCAAGAACTTATAAATGACTTGGGGGATTTGGCTGTTGTCGCAGAAAGGAGAGGAGAGCCGACAACTAGCCATGCTGACTTCATTAATGAGTTAAAAAGCAGTGGTCTCCTATAGTATCGAGTGGAAAAGCTCTGCAAAAAAGGAGCTTAGACGACTACCAAAGAAGGTAATAAACAACATAATTACCACTATTGAGAAGTTAGCAAATGACCTTCATCCTGTTGGTAGTAAGAAAATCATAGGAACAGAGCATACCTACCGACAAAGAATTGGTGATTACAGAATTCTTTATTCAATAGAAAGCAGTAGGTTAGTTATAGCGATTATTCGAGTGGGTCATAGAAAAGATGTATATAGAAATATCACATAATATTCCAAAGAAGCTCCAGAGGTAAGGGAGTTGAAAAAAACAATTCACCCAAAGCTTGGATCAATAACGACATCCTATTGAGGTAATCGTGTTGACTTCTCTCCCGCTTCCGCAGGCTTGTAGCTTGGCTCCCTTTGTTGCTGGAATACAAAAAAGGTTCAATCTACAGGATTGAACCAGCGAATAGTTATTAGACTTTCATTAAACGTTCCTTTCCTCTAAATGATGAAAGAACAGCTCCTAATACAGAGAATACAGCAGTAAACAAAAAGGTCAGCCGTAAAGCATCTATAAAATTTTGTGCCTGAGCAGAGTCATACTGATTAAGATCGAGCCCACCGCTAAACTCCCTGAATACTATTCCAAATACTAATCCTGCAAATGCCACACCAGCCAACATCCCAAGATTCCTTGCCGTAGCCAGCATTCCTGCACTTACCGCTATTTTTCCGGGATCAACACCTTTTAGTACCGTTGCACTATTCGGTGACAGGAAAAGAGCCTGACCACATCCGAGAATCGCAAGTCTCCAGGCAACAGCAAAAGCCGAACTGTCTGCTGAGAGAAAACAGAGCAGCAATAGTCCAAAGGCTACAATGGACAGCCCGCTGGTAGTGAGCAAACGAGCCCCGATACGATCATAAAAGTAACCGGATAGTGGGGATACAAAAAATATTGATATGGGTACAGCCATCATAACCAGACCAATTGTTCTCGGCGACAATCCCAAAACAAAGTCGAGATAAAAAGGCATAAGAATCAGAACAACAAAAAGCACAGCAAAAGAGAGTGCTGCACAAAACATGGCTATGGCATACGATCTGTTACGAAAAAGAGCAAGAGGAAAGAGAGGATTCTGTTTTCCTCTTGTTGTTTTAACCAGCAGGAGAAAGAGGGACAAACAGGCCAGCACCAGAATAAGAAGAATTTCTCTGGGAAATCCGGAATGGTGGGTTGATATCAGTACAGACAAACTTATCATTCCAGTCCACAATGCCATTCCCGCCCAATCGAATGGGGAAGTTGTCCGTTCAGATACGACACCTTTTGAGAAAGGCTTCAAGATGAACAACCCGGCAATAGTGACAAAGAGACTTATGGGTACTGTGACCAAAAATATCTCACGCCAGGAAAAACTCTGGATAAGGATGCCTGAGACAACAGGGCCAGCCATAAGGCCAACTGAAGTGGCGACCCCGACAAGCCCTAAAGCTTTTCCTAAATGACCTGGCGGGAAAACCATTTTAATTATCGCAGGTCCGGTTGCCATCATCATGGCAGCCCCCATACCCTGCATGAACCGGAAACCAATGAGTTGCAAAAGTGTTGCGGAAAGATAGCAGGAAACGGAACCAATGGAGAAGACTAACATCCCAGAGAGATATATGCGACTTAAACCAATCTGATCTGCAAGCTTTCCCCAAAACAGCAAGGAGACCGTAATCGTCAAGAGGTAAATCAACACTACCCATTCGGTTTGGGGCAAGCTTGTACCAAAACTTCGCATGATGGAGGGGAGTGCCACATTGATCATGGAACTGTCCATGGTGGAAAGAAAAACCCCCACTGCTACCACAAAAAAGACTGCCCAGGGATTTTTCTTTCTATTCACTGCAAGGTAGTAATTTGGTCAAGGTCTGTCATCTGTCTGCATTCCTGTTTCTTTCCTGTGAAAAAGATCAAAAAAAAACGAGCCCATAAAGGACTCGTTTTTTTACTACATCTTTTGTAACGTTTAAGACGATAATATTACTTTATGTCCTAGAATCTAACGTCGATTCTTGTTACAGCAGAAACTGCGGTATCGGCATCATCAAAATCCAGCATACCGGCTTTAAAGCTCAGTGTAGCGCCTGTGATGACTTCATAGCTAACCATACCGGAAAGTTCGATAAGTCTTTCATCTAAGCCGTCAACAGTGTCTCTGTCTAAATAAACAAGATTTCCCTGAAGATCAAGTTTCTCGGACAACGACATATCAGCAGTGGTTCCGATAAAAACAGTGTCTCCACCCATACCTATTTTTTCAACAGCACTAGTAGCCCAGCCATCACCAATCATGATATAACTGAAATCACCAGAAGCTTCGAAACCATCCTTTGTGTAACCAAGTGTAACTGTTGGAGTTACAGAACCAAAGGGTGCACTCCATTGAGCATAGCCACCAAACTGGTCATCAGGAGTTCCCATTACATCACCGTCTTTCCAAGACTGCTCAACAGTGATTGTGTTAGCACCAAAATTCATTCCAAGGTTTACAGTTCCAAGGAAACCGTCAGCATCTACAGCAGTGTCATTGACCACATAAAGACCACGGGTCAAAACCGTAAAGGACTCACCGATTTTCTGTGTATACAACAAACCATGCATAACTATATCATCTCCTTCAAAACCGACGGTGTCAAACCCTTCAAAAAGCTGGTCATAAGTATAGCCAACTGTCATATCACCAGTGTTGTAAAGGAGTTTAAAGCGATCAAAACGCTCATCATTCAAAAACCATACAGTTTCATCAACCACCTGCCGTCCTGCACTCACATCAAAACCATTTGTTTTGAAACCAAGATAAGCATAATCAGTGGCAACATTAGAATCACCAAGGTTTGTCCCCCAAGCCCGGTCGAAGAGTTCCACACGAGCGTTCACATAAGCGCCACTCTCTGTTTTCCCTTCAATTGCAACACGTACACGAGAATCCCAGTAGGAATGAGATGTTTCTCCCATATTGTCTTTATAAATCATACGAGCACGGGCATCACCACTCAGTTCTACTTCTGCAGAAGCAACAGTTGCAACACCGGCAACCATGCCAAAAGCAGCAACAGCACAAATTACTTTTTTCATCTCTTTATCTCCTTTACATTTTTCACTCCACACCTTGGAGCGTGTTTTTATTGTCTGCCAGGAAAGGCAAAACAATATTTTTTGAACCACACTTACAGAGAACAATATCTGCGCCGCCCTCACCTGTCAAGTTTTTTTTACAAAAAGTTAAATTTTTTATACTTGCGGCTTGTTATTCTACTTTTTTCTCATGTTTTGTCACAAAATCCATGCCATAAATGAACAATCTGCTTCCACCGCCGCCAAGCAGCACCTGTTGCAACAAATCACTTGTTTCCGGTTCCAGAACAAATAGTCGTCCCCTCATATCGATATCGCTGCCCGCAGGAGCCGGATATGATAAAAACTGAAAATCTGTGACTGAGTTTGAGAAAAGATTGGTACTCCACATCTCCATAAAAGTGTCAACATCCCAGACCAGACCACGAACCTGCCCGTTTCTGTACCACTTTGTTTCACTTAATATTTTTGGTGAATACAACTCATTGTCAACGACAAGAATATCCTCTTTCCCATCATTGTCAAAATCAGTGGCAACCAGGCGAATGGGGAAGTTCATCCCATCGGATAATTCTCTACCACCAAATCCACTGGGGGATGTGTAAAGCAGCCTTAAAGCAGAATCATAAACCTTCAGCTGATCTTTTCCATCAATCGTTACGATTTCAGGAAGTTTGTCCCCATCAAGATCAGCAAAAACAAAATCAAATAAATTTACGGACTCAGGTATGTGGAAAGCCTCTGTGCCGGTAATTTTCGTATTCGATGCAAAAACCATTCGATAGATACCCGGCGACATTCCGCCCCCAAATCCACCTTTTTGCCCCGCAAGAACCACACCTTCACCAGGGATATTTACAGGCCTAAGATACCAGTTCACATATTTATGCAAAAATTTCACTCCGGTTTTGGCAGTCCACTCCAAAACAAACGACTGGGGCTTGTTTCCCTTTGTGCCACTGAGATACAGTTCCATTAACCCGTTATTGTTTAAATCCGCCACATTTACGGCGTGAACACTTATATTTCCCGGTAAAGAAATGCTTTCAATATGGTGAATTTTCTGATTATCCAGGCGATAAATATGCATTTTTCTATTGGTGGCAAACAGTATTTCATCATTTCCATCACCATCTATATCTCCGACTGTCATGCCCTTGGGTCGAACCGACAAGACCTCGCTGGTAAAACGCTCGGTTGTGCGTACCTCTATGGCCATCTGAGCAATAAAATCATCCTGCTCAATGGAAAGCCCCAATCCTTTTCTTACTTTAAATATTTTATCCGGGTGAGATCTACTCAAATCAATCTCACTGACCATCTTTAGCTCCGGTTCTTTCTTTGTTTCAGAAGAATCAGGTATTGAAGAAAAAAGCGATTGCCCGATATCGGCAACAAGCACATCCAAGGCAGTCATTATGCCTGTACTACCAACAGCAGACTGGAAATACAACGGAGTATCATCATGTGGTCTGAATGCTTCCACAGAAACTTCCAGCCCATTTGCTGTACTGACAAGACGACTTTTCACTCTATAAAAAGCCATATCCCTTTTCTTTGACATTTTCTTTTCCAGCCGAACCTCTCCGCCTGCAACAGAAGCAAGTCTGCTTGCAAGCATAAGCCGCAGGCTATCTCTCAGATATGCCATATCTCCTGCTTCAGAGACATCTGTGAGGTAAAAAACAACTGACCTGTCTTCTGTTACCTGTGCAGCATTTGCTGCCATTGGAACCAAAAAGAACAGAAAAAGGATTACCAGATTTTTTTTCAAAGAGTAATACATCACTAACCTCTATATTTTATCGGACTCGATTCAGTACAAATTTCCAAGCAAATCGGGGACATACCCCAACTATCTTTCACACTATGTTTTGGGAGGTCTGTATAACAACAATCCTGAAGGGATTAGGTCATATAGCCGGTGGTTTTAACCACCGGTAAGAGCCAATTACCACAATAAGTCCTGAAGGGACGATGTAAACAAAATCAAACAAACATGGGGGAGCACGTTAACCAATCTGGTATAATAATACAATATTCAACACAAAAGCCAGTGAGTTTTTGCTTACCATGGAATTCGAAATGAATTCAGAGTAATCCTTGAACACCATCAGATACAATATGATGAACGATATTCTGGAATCGAGGAAAACATCGTCTTTACAGGACTAAAAAATTCATAAAAACTGATACCGGTGGTTAAAACCACCGGCTATACGACCTAATCCCTTCAGGATTACCACTTTTCCCTTTCAGTGTCCCCGATTGTTTAGTTCCCTTGGTAAATCGGAGACAGACCCCAATTATCTTTCCGCTACCTGCTATCATAGCATCAATTAATCGTGGTCTGTCCCTGATTATTTTAGGCAATTTAAGACACATAGCGTAGCGGCGTGGCTTAAATCTTTCCATGTGCATTTGCCTTGTTAGCAGCTCTTTCTTCAAGGCGTTCAACTAGCCAAAGTTTGATTATAGATTGGCGAGTTACACCAACTCGACCAGCTTCCCTATCTAATGAATCAATTACCCAAGAAGGAAAATCTACATTGATTCTTTTTTGTTTTTGATTTGGGAGCTTAATAGTAGACAAATCAAGGTCGTCTATAATATCTTGTTTATTATCATCAAATTTTTTATCAAAATTCTTAGCTTTCATAAAGCTTCACCTCTTTTTTACGCGAGCGCCTGACTGAAATAATTCTGATAACACCAGCACGATAAGTTATTACAGCTGACCAATGCTTTTTAGCAATGAGACCGATAACTAAAAAGCGTGTTTCATCTTCTGATTTTACCTTTAGCTCAATAAGTTCGGAGTCTATCCATAGCTCTTGAGCTGCCTCAAAATCAATACCATGTTTTTCTAGATTTGAAGTGCTTTTATTTTTATCGTATTCAAAATCATGCATGAGTAGAATATATACCTAAATTACTCACATAGCAAGTTTTGATTATTGGTTGCCAATCGCGGTGCTGACCGGCGCCGTACGCCGATCAAGCAGACGTAGTCTGGTTGATCGGTGTCCGGTCCAGTTCCTTGTTCTGGCGCATAGCGCCGGAACAAGGAACTGGACGCAGTCAGCACTGCGATTCACGGCGGCGAAGCCGCCGTGAACGTCCGGTATCAGCCGCCCCAAGCACTTTAACCGACAAAGGTTATTCGCAGCTGTGAGCTTGAGTAATTGACCAGTTTCATATGGAAAACTGCGCTGCTTGGGGTCGGCTGAACACCATTGTTCTGTGATTTATGCAGTTTGCAGTACATTTTTTATTGCATTAAATTGTTTTTGACTCAACCCTGCTTTACAATGCTTCAGACATTGTTTTTTCCAGGTTTCAACATGGTTTTCTTCTATTTGCTGCACTTTCCAGTAATGCTTAATATCATCTTCAGGAATATCTTTAACAATAGCAAATATTGAATCCAGATCATGAGTAATATGATGAAATATTTTAGGAAACAAGATTTCTTTTATTGAAACTTGACCACCAGCGCTAAAAGTATCTCGTAGAGCATGATTCACTATCCCATATTGTGCCACTAACCAACTGGCCAATTGAGCATATTTCTTGGGATCTCTTCCCAATAAATTAGGGAAGTAAGCTAATGCTAAAACTCTCAGTTCATCTTTTTCAGCAGTTGATAGGTTACCCCATATCTTGACGCCTAACTCTCGAACACTTTCTTCGGTGTTGTCAATCCACCACAAATCTTCTCCTTCTTTGAGACCTGCTCGGAAATATTTCTTGATTGGTTTGAAAGGATTATCGAGTTTTCTTAAAGTATTATAATCAACTCCTACTTTCGAAAAAATAGAATGCTCACTGGTGGTTTCCATATCAATCAGATATCTGGGTGAATGTGTAATGGCAACATCATACAAGCACTCTTCATATTTCCTGCATTTGAATTCTATGGGGTCTGCTAACTTACCAAAGAGCAAATGAATATTTTTAACGTCATCAACCCTTGTTCCTTCAAAAATACTGCTTCCAGTTGATTTCCACTTGTTTTGCTTTGTGGTCTTAACTTCAAGCCCATAGGCTTGATTGCTATTTACATATGCAACGATATCTGGGAATTTTTGACCTGAAATCAGTTCAATATTACCTTCATATATTGAACCTTTGGCGTTTTTGTTTACAATTTCATACACATCTTTTTCCAGATTAATACCACCTCTGGTGAGGTAATAGTTGCCTCGCTTGATAGCGTCATTTTGTAATTCTATTACCGATACAGTCAAGAGTGCAGTGAAAATTTCGTAATCATCATTGTGAGCAACGATCATATGTTCACCGCTAACATTTGTGATGATTCAGCGTGCTTATCTTTAGGCAAAGAGAGAGAAAGAAATTGATCGATTTCTTTCGCAAGAAACCATGCAAATACAGGTGGAACTGCATTACCTATTTGTTTGTAGGCACTTGATGTGGAAGGGTGAAAGATGAAATCATCGGGAAACGATTGTATTCTTGCTGCTTCTCTAGCAGACAAACGTCTTTTCTCGTTCCAGTGAAATTCAATATTTCCATGGTGTTCGGCTCTCATTGTTGGGCCGGGTTGATCTTTTTTAACTGAATTATTCCCTTGTCCTTTATTTTTTTTGGCTTTTGACCAGAAATGATTTACTTGTGCACCTTCTTCAACCTCTTCTAAATCTCCTATGGCTTTGGCTAAAGACATCCATTGCTCTTTTGCTAAAACGGATTTAGGAAATTTAAAATTTGGCAAAATATCTTTTCTTGTGCCTATAATGACGACTCTTTCCCTTTTTTGAGGTACCTCGAAATTAGCAGCCATTAACAATTTATAGGAAATGTGATACCCCAACGATTTAAAATCATCGGTTATTTGCTTTATGGCATCGCCATTATTCATTGTTAAAAGACCTTTAACATTTTCAGCTAAAAACAACTTTGGTTGGGTTCTTTTAATGACTTCGGACATCGCTTGATATAGCGTACCACGTTGGCTTTTAAAACCTTTCCTTTTGCCGGCATGGCTAAAATCTTGGCATGGGAAGCCACCTAATACTATATCTACCGATGAGGGCATATGTTCATCAAATAATGTTGGGTAGGTGTTTTCTAGGATAGATCGGATATCACCACACACAATATGATGATTGAAGTTCTCACGGTATGTTTTGCAGGCATTTTTTTCAATATCGTTAGCCCAAATGATATCGAAATTATTAGAAGCATATTTTTTATTAAGAAACTGGAAATTTCCACGAAATCCTAAGTCAAGGCCACCACAACCACTGAATAGAGATAATGTAGAATATTTACGCATTATTAAGACCTCTGATTGCATCAATTATATATTTTTATATTACCATCACCAAAGCACCTTAACTATAATATCCTTTTATGAATATTTCACCGCAATTTTATTTTTTGACACAGAACGCTCTAAATCACCGGCTGGCCATGGATTTACCGGAATGGTGGAGCGAGAGACGATGGTAGATAAACATCCGAAAATCGGACGTGCGAGCCAAGTCGGGTGCATTTTTTTGTTGGGCTAGCTCTGGCAACCAACTGAATTTTTTAATGCAGTTCTGTTATGTCTAGTGGAAACTCTCCCCATTCTTCTAGTTCATTAAAGTTTTCTGCACTACGGTAATGACTGTAAAGTGTTGTGATTTCAGCATCTTTTAATGATTTTTTCATTTTGTGAAAATATAGTGACCCAAGTGCAACATTACTCTCATGTTTTAAAGTCATCTGGTTTAATCTTTCATAAACATTATTTTCAGAATCAGTGCCTGTGACTAATAGTAACCACAAAGTTTTTGCAATTTGCAATGACTTGCTTTTTTGAGATTCTGTGATAGCTGATTTGATAATAGGATGTGAAAATTTAGCAAATAAATCAGATATTTCATCGTCCGAGATTGAAAATACTTTTTTCTTTTTCATTGTATCGTTAGCAATATTAATTTTTGTAAATTGTTTTCAATGTAGTCTAGGAGCTTGTCCGAGAATAGGCATCTACGGAGTCTGCGCTTACCTGTTCTCAAATCGAGGCATTTTTAAAAACAAGCACAGGCATATGTGTGATATTCCGAGAATTATTTCTTTAAATAACGAAGAGTTGGGGAAGGTAAGCGAGGCACGAGACTCCGTAGAGGGCATTCTCGGACACGCTCCTAGTAATTATTCCATTAACATTTTCTCGTCAGCAAGGTCAAGGCTATAGTGGCTAGTGCTGCCCATTACCCACATCTTTTATTGAAATAGCTTCGTATGCTTAACTCCTTGTTTTTACGACACCTGAAAATTGGACATCAAACGGCAGTGGTTACTATGCAAAACTATAACTTACTGATTTTACGTTGTGAAAATATTTGTGGGTAATAGGCAGTGCTAGCGAGATAGCTAAAGGCAAATGACATTTGAGGTATTTCAAACAATTCACCAACAATCTCTTCAGTTGCTACGTAACTTGTTAGTACAGCTTCCGTCTCTTTTTTGAGATTTTTCGTAGTTTGTTTTATTCCTCTAAATTTCAAGCAAGTACACGGACCAAGGTCGAAAATGTCTTTATGTGTAATTTTTTGTCCTACCAAGTCCCAAACGGAATTACCTCACATGCATCACGGTATGCTTTTGAAATTTCTATTAACCAATCTTCTGGTATTTTCGGGATTAACTTTTTATGTTTCATAGTGTCAGTTTAGAAGCCCAATCGCCAGCATAACTGGCGTGGAACGTCCACGTTTATGCATTTGTTAGCTGCTTTTATATACTTCATTGCGATGTGCAATCTTTACTATAAATACAATCAGCTCCGCATCCTGTATTTCATAAACAATGCGATAAACCCCTTGCCTTACTCTGTATCGCTCCTGCCCTGAAAGTTTAATAGATCCTTCTGATCTTGGATTTTCACGAAGTAAATCAATACGTTTTAGTATGCGTTTAACATCCTTATTAGGAATGCTGCGGAGATCTTTGGCAACAGATTTTTTAAACGCAAGACTATAACTTTCCATGTAACTCTAAATCTTTAAGTAATTCTTCGTAGCTTAGAATTGGTTCATTTGCTCTTTCCTCGAAAGCACTCAAGTCTTCCTGGTCCTCTCGCAAGGATATACGCACAGCTTCATTAACTACCTCAGAAACTGAGATGTGGGCAGTTGCAGCCTTCATTCTTAAGGCCTGATGAATATCAGGTTCAAAGTAAACTGTTGATCTTTTTGATAATTCGCTCATAACATTATTCCTCCTAAACGCTAGAATAGCGTCATAACGCTATAACGTCAACTATGTTATTGCAGCTAACAAGTTATTATCCGGTTTCCTGATATTAATCATGTTGAAACCGATCTGACAACGATTTTTCGACTATACATGCTGTTTCTAGCCGGATATCATTCATAAATGAGGTGATATCCAGAAACAGGATAATAGAACAAGATCCAAATCCCCCTAAACTTTTACCAAAAAAAACATAAGAAAGGGAACATTGTTTCTCGTTAAATAAATCCGTCCCCTTTTTATCGTCCTTGTTGTCAAGGCCTGTCTAAACCACTATATATTTGGTTAGAAAATCAACTTACGAGCGTTGGCTGGCGAAGTTCGGGAATTGTTGTGGAGAGGTAACTTCCGACTTCTGCCCGCAGGGCATCACATTCAGTTCTCAACGTGACTTCTGAAAGTTATATTACAAATGGTGTAGGATTAAATAACCCTATTCAAAAGAGCAAGACAATTGCAATTAAGAGAACTATTATGATACAATGAGTCTCATTTATTTTCTCATCCATTGTACTATCCTATGAAACTATGAAAAAGACCATCTTCTTTCTTTTATTTTTCCTGCTTGTCCTGGGGGGATATAGTGTGTTGCAAAACCTCAACACACTTAACAAAGAGATCACCACACGCTTTGAGGGAATGCGATGGGAGTTACCTGCCAGAATCTACGGCCGCCCATTGGAACTTTACGTTGGTAGAGAACTCCAACAGAAGCACCTTCAACAAGAATTAAGCCTTCTTCGATACACAAAAACAGAGCACCTTGAAAAACCCGGCGAATATCAGGTGACGGGCACACAACTCACTATCCATAGCCGAGAAGTTTATTTTCCTGATGGAAAACAGGGTGCAGAACGTATTGAGCTTAGTTTTACTAATGACCAAATTACTTCCTTAACTAACCAGCAGTCCGGGCAGGCACTGCCTCTCTTTCGATTAGAACCTTTGCATATCGCATCAATCTACCCGGGAGACAACGAAGACCGCCTGCTTGTACAACTTAAAGAAACACCTCCCCTGCTCGTCCAGACATTACTCCTTACCGAGGATAAACACTTTTATAAACACATCGGAATATATCCCCTAGCCATATTTCGTGCTCTTCTGGCTAACTTAAAAGCTGGGAAAACAGTACAAGGCGGCAGCACCCTGACCCAACAGCTTGTAAAGAATTTTTTTCTTACCAGCGAACAAAGCCTGCGTAGAAAATATACCGAAGCCCTCATGGCTCTGCTACTTGAATACCGATATGAAAAAGATGACATCCTTGAGAGCTACTTAAACGAAATATATCTGGGTCAGGACGGAAAAAGAGCCATTCATGGTTTTGCCATGGCAAGTACGTTTTATTTTCAACGTAACATTGATGAACTCTCTCCCGATCAAATGGCACTGCTAATTGGTATGGCCAAAGGGGCATCATATTACAATCCGAGGAGACACCCGGAAAGAGCAAAAGCACGACGTGATCTCATCCTAAGGAATATGGGGCAAGCTGATTTAATAAGCGTACAATCGTCCACACAATTGCAAAATCGTCCCCTTGGAGTCACAAAACGCATCCCTTCCGGCATAACCCCCTATCCTGCATTTGTGCAGCTTGTCCGTAACCAGCTCAAACGAGATTATCGGGATGAAGATCTACAAAGTGAAGGGCTCTCTATTTTTACAACCTTTGATCCCATAATCCAGCAACATGCCGAAGAAAGCGTGCAACAAGTACTAACAGATATAGAAAAACAACGAAAAATGGAACCAGAGAGCCTGCAAGGCGCTCTGGTACTCAGCTCTGTTGACCAGGGAGAGATTCTGGCAGTTGTCGGTGATCGCTTCCCACGCCAGGCTGGGTTCAATCGCGCGCTCGACATGAATCGCCCTGTGGGTTCACTTATAAAGCCGGCAGTTTATCTAAGTGCACTTAGCCAGCCAGACAGATATAATCTCCTGAGCATTCTCAATGATACCCCACTGACTGTTCCACTTTCCGGGAAAGACTGGCAACCACAAAACTACGATAAAAAGTATCTCGGTTCCGTGACACTGCGGCACGCCCTGATACATTCTTTAAATATTCCCACCGTCAATCTGGGCTTGGATGTTGGGCTTGATGAAGTAATCAAAAGTATTCACAAGCTTGGGGGATCAAAAGAGATACGAGCCTTTCCGTCACTATTGCTCGGTGCGGTTGAGCTTCCTCCAATTACTATCCTGCAAATGTATCAGACCATTGCCGCCGGCGGCTTTAAAACTCCTTTACGAACAATCCTGGCAGTCACCGACCATCAACAAAAAGTATTGCAACGTTATCCGTTAACTGTGGCACAGGCAGCAGACCCTGCTGCTGTATTCTGCCTCAGTACAGCAATGCAGGAAATATGTAACACAGGCACAGGTAAAAGACTGCGCCATCTCCTTCCTGACACATTAACGGTTGCAGGAAAAACCGGAACCACTGACCAGCTCAAAGATTCATGGTTTGCAGGATTTAGCGGTTCACATGTAGCGGTTGCCTGGGTAGGCCACGACGATAACAGCCCAACGGGTCTCACTGGATCCACAGGTGCATTACAGGTATGGGCTGAGACCATGAAAAGAATCACAACCACCCCCCTGGAACTCTCCCCTCCACCAAACATTGATTTTTTTTATTCAGATATTCAATCAGGAAAGTTATTCAGTGATCAGTGCAACAAAGGAGAATTGATCCCCTTTATCCGTGACGGCCTTCTACCACCAGTCATCAGTTGTCAAGCCGAAAAGCCCAGCCATCAAATCAACCAGGACTTTAAAAAGATTGAAGAAGCTCTGCGTGATGGCGTACAACAAATAATAAGGATTTTTCAATGATACTATACATCCGTCCTCTTTCATACCTGCTGCCTCTGCTAATCATACAAGCGTGTGCCACTCATCAGCCCCAGCAGCCCAAGCCCTATCACCCTAAACCACCAACGCAGCAATCTGAGACACGACAATCAACTATTCCACCGGTTGCTCCCACCAAAAACCCAATCGTACAAAATATCCAGGCACAGGCAACCCAACTGAGAAACAGGGGACAACTTGGAGCTGCAGCCCAGACACTGGAACGAGGCCTTCGCATAGCACCAAAAGATGCCTCTCTTTGGTCACAACTTGCTACTGTTCGCCTGCAACAGCAGCAATACAGCCAAGCACAATCAATGGCCAAAAAATCCAACAATCTTGCAAGAACAAATACATCCCTGATTCAGAAAAATAACAGCATTATTATAGAAGCACAAAAACAACAAAGATAAAACAACACTCACGTTATTGGTCCTGCTATAGCAGAGTGAAAGCTACCCTGAAATTCTGGAAATATTGATAATCAGCAAAATGGAAAGAAAAGATGTTTGAGGAAAAACGGATTTTCAAGCGCATTACAAGTAATGTTCATGCAGGTTGCAAAAAAAGAACACACCAACAAAAACAAGTAATGTTTTAAGAGTGTTACCAATGATTGCGAACTGAGTGGAATGTTTCTGGTCGCTAAACAACTAGTGCCAAAAGGCGGTATCGTTTCACTCAACTTTTAGTTTATTGAGCAAGCAGGATGGAGAAGAGATTGGTATCTAGGACAAGAAGTTAGCCCACAATGGGCTAACTTCTTGATTTACCTGGTACGCCAACCCAGGTTCGAACTGGGGACCTACGGCTTAGAAGGCCGTTGCTCTATCCAGCTGAGCTATTGGCGCAGACATCACTTACATAAAAGATCGGAACTAAAAAATCAACACCATTTTTCATTTTCGTCCAACCCGAATTACTCTTTATCCACCGGTTTCCATACCGGACCTGTGGCTGTATCAATAATTTGAATCCCTTTACGGATAAGTTCAGCACGTGCTTCATCAGCTGCTTTCCAGTCCTTTCCCTGCCTTGCCACTTCTCTACGCTGAATTAGTGCATTAACAGAAGGGGCGAGCGGGCATCCTTTTAGACGGAAAATTTGCAGGATTTCATTGATCTTCCTTAAACTCTCAAGAATATATTTTTTCTGATCACCATCAAGATGATTCACATGAAGGATTGGGTTGGTTCGTTTAATAAACGTATAAATTGCCCCCATTCCTTTTGACACATTCAAATCATCATCCATGGCCGCAAAAAACTGTTCTTCCATCGCTGAAACATAGGCGATTACTTCCGGATGCGGTTTGCCGGGTGGCAGACAAAGAAGCTTACAGGTAAACTCATCTATACGGCGCAGAGCAGTCCTCACGTTTGTCAGCCGTCGGAAGGAAAAATTAATTGGCTTACGATAATGCACTGAAAGTAACATAAACCTAACATCACGAGGAGTAAATCCACGCAATACAACATCGTTTAAGGTTACGACATTACCGGACTCAGCAGACATTTTTTTGCCATCCACAAGCAACAGTTCAGAGTGGAGCCAATACCTGGCTAATGGTTTACTGGTAAGTGCCTCGGCAATGGCAATTTCATTTTCGTGGTGAGGGAAGATCAGATCCCGGCTGGAAGTATGAATGTCCATGGTCTCACCCAGATGCTTTGTGGACATGGCCGAACATTCAATATGCCAACCGGGGCGTACGTTCCCCCAGTCAGTCTCGTAAAAAATTCCTTTTTTAAGTTCTGCAAGAGTCGAGCGTTTAAGAAGAGTGAAATCACGCGGATTATCCTTCTCATAATTATCAAGATCAACTGTACGACCGAGCTTGATTTTACCAAGATCAATACCTGAAAGACGCCCGTAATTCTTAAACTTGGAAATATCAAAATAGATAGAACCATGTTTTTCATAGGCAAAACCTTTGTGCAGCAATTTATGGGCAATCTCTATCATATCCACCACATGACCGGATGCCTTTGGGTAATTTGTTGCACGTTTCACACTTAAAGAGTCAATATCTGCCATAAAACCATCAATATATTTAGTTGTAAAATCCTCCAGAGATTCCCCTGCACGGTTAGCGCCTTCGATGGTATTGTCATCGAGATCTGTGAAATTCATACATGAGTTTACCTCGTATCCCTTATATTCCAGATAGCGGGTAATAAGATCCGACACCACAAAACGTCTGCAAAGTGCTAAATTTGTTGGCTCGTATGCGGTTGGGCCACAAGTGTAAAAGGTGACGACCTTCTCTTTTTGTGACAGGAATTCTTCTTTCTTTTTGGTGAGTGTATTGAAAAAACAGAGATCCGATTTTTTTTCAGCGACCGTACTTTTCCTGGTAAATAGAGGTGTCGAAAGATAACGCTCACCGCCATCCGGAACAATTGTTACAACTAAACCATCCTCAAGTTTTTCTGCAAGCTCAAGGGTACAGACCATGGCAGCACCGCTGCTCATTCCAACCAGCAGTCCTTCTTTTCTGGCCAAAAGCCGTGCCATTCTAAATGCTTCTTCATCGTGAACAGTCATGATTTGATCTGGTAAGGACTTGTCAAAGATTCCCGGTCGGTAGGACTCCTTCATATTTTTTAAGCCCTGAATCTTATGCCCAAGAAAAGGCTCTACTGCCACAATCTTCACATCGGGATGATGTTTGGAAAACCATTTACAAAGCCCCATCACAGTCCCGGAAGTGCCTAATGTTGCGACAACATGAGTCACTTTTCCGCCTGTCTGCTCCCATATTTCCGGGGCTGTATGATCATAATGGGCTTTCCAATTCGCATCATTATTGTACTGATCTGTTAGATAATAACGTTCGGGATGTTCACGAGCCATGGCATATGCTTTCTCAATAGCTCCATCCGTACTCCTGTTGGCCGGTGTAAGAAGAATCTCAGCACCATACGCCTGCATAATCTGCCGCCGCTCAAGCGATGCTGATTCAGGCATAACAAGCTGGCAGCGATACGATTTTGCGGCGCAGACCATGGCTAGGCCGATGCCTGTGTTTCCGCTGGTTGCCTCAAGCACAATCTTGTCAGGTGTCAGCTCCCCGCTGGCCTCACCCGCCTTAATAAGAGAAAGAGCAATTCTCTCTTTCACAGATCCACCTGGATTGCTGGACTCAAGTTTGGCGTAAATCGGTACATTGGAAGTATTTAACCGATTTACTCTGATCAGCGGCGTATTGCCAATGGCATCTAAAACAGTATTGTAAAGCATCATATTACCAGGAATTATTCATTATAAAGTGTGCCGTTTAGATTGTATGGTTGACACACGTAAGAATTTGAGAGTCTGTCAACCACAAAATCTTACGGTTAACACAACTTTCGGGGTATAGTAATATCAGGGTGTTACGTGTGTTAACCATATCAGTACCTTCATCAAGGGGGTGCTAAAAAGAGTACCGGCTTACCGTTCATCACGATGTTATTTTATGGAACTTCAATGTTTTCGCAGGTTGGATCTGACTACGCTCGACCCAACCTGCGATTTCAAGCTGCATTCTATTGCGAATTATGACTAGAAGCAAGTATGAATAGACTCCACCTACTTTTCATTTTTTTCTGCATGCCCGGGAAAGATACCAGAAACGAACCAAAGCATCTCGAACATCTTTATCAGAAATTCCCTCTGCCTGCTGTTCAAACCTGGTAATATCTCGGGCAGAAGGCTGCACATACGATAAGACTTGTTTCGGTTTCTTTTCTGTTTGCCTCTCTTTCTCCTCCACACAAAACCGTAGACCTTTCAATTTTGCAATCCGTAAGGATTTATTTAGAATTTCAAGCAGTAGTACCGTCTGAAACTGTAACTGTTGAAGCCATGCAGAATTTTCAACCTCTATCCACAGCACTTTCTTTACTATTTTAAGCGGCTGACAATGATCTGTAATAGTACTGTCCAGTAACTCATGCCAGTGCACGAAAACAGAATGGAGATCCAACTGCTCCTCCCAACCGCGTTGCTGTGAAAGTAAGGGAATCAGGTTCTCCAGACCCGTAATTGTGGTGTTGCTTTTTTTCATAACTCTTTTTATTGTATTATTAACATATTACAAGACAAAACTGGCTCAGTCCGCAAGCCATGTTTCCAGCCTGAAGGTTGCCGTGGCAGCGCCTTCCCTTCAACCCAAAAAACTTCAACCTACATATCTTATCGCAATAACAGACAACCAGCATTATTTTTAAACAGCAAGAGCCAAAACATGGCAAGCTTTAAAGACTATTAACTGTCAATTACTTTGTCCGGCTCGCGACAACTGCGCATATCACAGATAGGGCAGGACATTCCCTGTCTGTGCCGGGAATTTCACCTCTTTTTTGTTAAACCTTCCATCCCTCGATTACAGGGAACATTGTCCTTGACACCTCTGCTCATCATATTATTTAAGCAGCCTTTGCCAATAACCGCGGTTGAGCTTTAAAGAAAGGATCATACACCTCACCGTGTCGCCAAAGACGATGTAACAGTACCGCAAGCTTTCTGGCTACAGCAACCACAGCCCGACGTTTCGCATTTTTCCCACCCCTTGCTGCCAGGCGAAGTCCAAACTTCTTTAAATTACAATCCTCACCAAACGGACCGAGAATATATTGCGCTGCGCTTACTAATAGTCTCCGCAAATATGGATTACCGGCCTTGGTAATTCGGAGCTGTTTGTCCACCTCTCCTGACTGGTCACGGCGAGGGGTCAGACCAACGAAGCTCCCCACTTGACGACTCTTTTCAAATCTCTCGGAATCCTCCAGAATCAGAACAAAAGCTAGGGCTGTCAAAGGTCCCACCCCTTGAATGGGCCGTAATAATTCAGTCTCTGGAAATCGTTCTTTGCTGATATGTTCTATTTCTTTATCAAATGCTTTTATCTGAGTTGTTAGCTCTTCAATAATACCCAATACAGGCTTGAGGGTAGCATGTAACTCTGCTGGCAAATGGTCATCTGCTTTATGATGAAAACTGTTTGTGCTGCATTGGGGCAAGCGACTTCCCAACGATTTAACACTGCCACGAACATGATTAATCAGGTTCGCCCGATTCTTCACCAGAATATCCCGGGCTTGAAGAAGCTCCAAATCGATTTGTGACTGTTTTCCACGATGAGTGATCGGGTACAGCAAATCAGGATCAAACCGGGCAATCCTTGCCAACATTTCGGCATCCCGAACATCCGTTTTGTTGTTACTATCCCATATGACACGTAATTTCCTTGGGTTGCCAATCAAGACATGAAGCCCTAATGCTGCTAATTGTCTGCTGATCCAAGGGGAGTGAGTGCTTGCTTCTATTGCTACTGTTGCTTCCTTATATTTCGAGAAAAAAGTATGTAATGATTCTTGATTGTTATCGACCGTACAATTATCAATTGCATGACCTGTTTTATCAAGTACGCAGACGACATGTTTTTTGTCGCCAAGGTCCATTCCGATTGTTATATTATTTATGGCTGGTTCTCCTTTGTAATGTAGCAATATGACTGCGGTAAGTGTTGAGCGTGTTATTATATCACAGCTTGCGAGAACCAGCCTTCTCATTCTACCTTACCTGCCATCGGCTAGTAATTTTGTTACGTTTCACAACCTTACATGGAACACTTACAGGGAACTTTAACCCCATTAGTTCACGCCCATGCCGGGCGTACACAATTCAAATGCAATGGACGCAAAAAGCCGCGCCATTGATTTGTGATGTTAGTTGCAATAGAGAGTTGACGTTATAGCGTTATGACGCTATTGTTGCGTTTGGGAGGAATAATGTTATGAGTGAATTATCAAAAAGATCAACAGTTTACTTTGAACCTGATATTCATCAGGCTTTAAGAATGAAGGCTGCAACTGCCCATATATCAATTTCTGAGGTCGTTAATGAAGCTGTGCGTATATCCTTGCGAGAGGATCAGGAAGACTTGAGCGCTTTCGAGGAAAGAGCAAATGAACCAATTCTAAGCTACGAAGAATTACTTAAAGATTTAGAGTTACATGGAAAATTATAGTCTTGCGTTTAAAAAGTCTGTTGCCAGAGATCTCCGCAGCATTCCAAACAAGGATGTTAAACGTATACTAAAACGTATTGATTTACTTGGTGAAAATCCAAGATCAGAAGGATCTATTAAACTTTCAGGGCAGGAGCGATACAGAGTAAGACAAGGGGGTTACCGCATTGTTTATGAGATACAGGATGCAGAGCTGATTGTATTTATAGTAAAAATTGCACATCGCAATGAAGTATATAAAAGCAGCTAACAAATGCATAAACGTGGATGCTACGCTTTGTTCCACGTCAGTTATGCCAGCGTTATAACCATCCAGGAAATCAAGAAGCGGAAAGAATAATCTGTTGTAGGAAAAACAGAAATTGAGTGTTGTGTCTCAAAGTTTGACATTAAAATCTAGTGCGGACGTGGAAAACATCATCCTGAGAAAAAACAAAAGCAAGTTTCGATGTTTCCCAAGCTGGAATGTAGAAAAAAAAATTCGACAGTCTACCCGGCTCTTGAAAAGCAAAAACAATTAGGAGAATAACCTGCTGATTGTTTATATCGGGATAGGAACGGTCACCACTGACCGCCCCTCCCACACCACCAAGCATACGGATCGCGCACTAAGGCGGTTCGGCTGATCAAGACAGGAGTTTGTTTTCTCCTGTCGAGGGATCGGTTAAATACGACAGCTATCCTGACACAGGGGGCCCTCTCTCACACCTGCAAAGTCAGAAGATCATCAAGAAGCTCTCCGATATCTCTAGCAAGGGTTTCAGCCTCATTACGATCAAAATGAACAGCCTGCACAGTGTATCCATGACAATAACGACATTCTTCACAATACGTTTCAGCACAACGAATCTTTCGGAATCCTTCCAGGAATCCACCCAGTTTACTATTATCTATTGTAATATCAAAGGCCAGAAGGCGACGTCGTAGCTTCAGCATACGGAGCATCAAGTGACGTTCTTCCGTGTTATATTGTCGCATACGCTCACGTACCTGATCTTCAATGTCATCATGGAATCCATTCGGATCACCAAGCATCTCCAAAGAAATGATATCCAGGAGATTTCCGTCATACCGACGATCAGCATATGCTTTGGTAACTCGTAACAACCAAGCGGTTGAACGTGATCTGTCTATAATCTTAAATTCATCATAGCCCATATCTTCATACACATGCAGATCCTCGGGGCGAATCCAGCGGCTCATCAAAAAGAGTTCGGGGTTCAAGAGACGCCTGCGGGTACACTGCCAGAGATAAAAATCGAGGAAAGTATTGGCCTTTTGCACACCCTGCTGAATCTGGGATGCATGCCCGACACTACTGGCATGTTCTGCAAGGTAATGACAATTATAAATACAGGAGACATTAGCAAACAACTGCATACCACATGAAAGTCCGGAACGAATCTTAGGCAGCATATTGAAATCACGATTAAAATCACTATATGGAACAATTAAGGGATCCACGCCGAGTGATTCCTGATACTTTAAACGGGAGAGGTTCGTGGGCCAGCTAAGGACACTTCCACGAATTGCAAGATCCGGGAAATTTCGACGTGCAAGTGCCACCACGGTTAGGTTGGCAATGGATACACTATCAACGCCCATGTCCGCTAATTGCCCGATAAAGGCCAGAATTTGTTTTTTCCCTTCCCGGGTTTGTTCCAAATTACCGAGACATGGCGCATTCAGGAGATAACAAAAAGCGATATTACGGTCATGTGCTGCTCGGATATAGGTTGCAGCAAACTCCCAGTCTACAGTCGGGACGACAATACCAGCCCTACCACCACCTACTATATCGAAGGGCAATTTTGCATAAATTGAAGTCACCTCAGGAATATTCCCAAGTCCCTCCAGTAACGCCATATCCCAATTTGCAGCAACACTTAATTTCATTCAAATTCCTTATTGAATCCACAGACATTCATCGGTTTATTCAAATTCCACAAATGTTTTTCACAATCTGTCCCACAGGAAAAACAGCCTCAAGCATTCTGCTCTCATTTACATTTACATCGCCCTCTATTACAAAGCACCCCTGTATTTTTAACGGCAGTTCAATAGGCGAACATAGTAGGCGATTACCTGGCGTGAGTACAGCGATTTTAAGGCTCTTTTGAAATTTGAGTGGATCAATATACCACTTGCTCAAGGGCAGATCATGCCTACACAAGTCGACCTCTTCTGTAAAAGATTGTTAACGCGACATCATAGCTAATTATCGACAAAACCATTTCATTTTTTTATCAGAGAAAGGTCGTTGCTGTACCCAGTCGAATTCCAAAAGAGCCAAATTTAATATAAGCGACTTTAGATCAAGATATGGGGAGCAAGATGTTTTGCTTTTCTGCCCGTAGGGCATTATGGTTCTAACATCGGTGATGAACGGTAAGCCGGTACTCTTTTTAGTATCCCCTTGAGGAGTATAAGTACTTTATAATACAATAGTACTCCAATTATAATTGCATCGCTTGATGCATTAAAACAACTAAAAACAATTTTTAGCAAAATGAACATACTAACCGCTAGTAACATTGAGAAGCGTTTTACTAACCATTTGGCACTAGATGATGTAAGTATCTCAGTACCGGAGGGCAGTATTTATGGACTCTTGGGTCCCAACGGTGCAGGCAAAACCACCCTTCTTCGAATAATTAACCAGATAACTGGACCCGACAAGGGGGAGGTGATTTATAGAGGCCGCCCAATGAAAGCCGACGATATATATGGTATTGGTTATTTGCCAGAGGAAAGGGGCTTATACAAAAAGATGAAGGTGGGCGAACACGCTATTTACCTAGCCAGATTAAAAGGTTTAAGTAAATCAGAAGCCCTAAAAAGGTTGAAGTTCTGGTTTGAAAAGATGGAAATTATAGATTGGTGGGATAAAAAGATTGAGGAACTATCGAAGGGCATGGCCCAAAAGATTCAGTTTGTTGTCACCGTTATTCACAACCCTAAGCTATTAATTTTTGATGAGCCATTTAGCGGGTTCGATCCCATTAATGCCAATCTTATTAAGAACGAAATATTGGAATTAAAAAGAAATGGTGCAACTATTATTTTTTCAACTCATAATATGGGTAGCGTTGAGGATATGTGCGACCATATCTCCTTGATAAATAAGGCCAAGAATATCTTAAGCGGTCCAATTGATAGTATTAGAAAAGAATATGGAAGCAACGTTTTTGAACTTGTTTTTAAAGGTGATATTGAAAGCGTGAAGACAAGGTTAGATGAAAACTACGAATTAGTTAGCCATAACTATGAAAGTGGCTTGGTAAAAGCCCAAATTAAGGTGAATCAGTTTTCTAATGATAACCGATTACTTAAGATGGTACTTCCTGCTGTTGAGGTTGTTGGGTTTAACCGATTGATGCCTAGCATGAACGACATATTTATTCATGTAGTTAATGAGTACAACAAATCCTACGACCTAAAATCGTAGTAACAAACATTGATAAAACGTTAAGCTATGAATAAAATATTGTTAATTGTTGAAAGGGAGTTTCTAACAAGAGTTAAGAAGAAGTCTTTTATTATAATGACAATCCTCACGCCAATTCTATTTGCTGCATTAATGGTTGTGCCTGCAATTCTTGTCACTATTGAGGACAAAAAAGAGAGGCAAATAGCAGTAATTGACAATGCAGGAATCTTTGAAGGGAAAATAAACGAAACAGAACACCTCAAGTTTACTTTTCTCAAAGATGTAAAGAAAGATGACATTAAGGAAACATTTTTCGAATCAAACTATTATGCAGTACTTTACATTGGAAGTATGGTTGCAACATCTCCAGATGCTGTAGTGCTTTACTCTGAGAAGCAACCTTCTATTGATATCACATCGCATATAGCAAGTGCTATCAAAAAAGAGATTGAGTCGCAAAAATTATTGTCCTATGATATTGAGAACCTAGCTGAAATACTCAATAATATCAAAACAAGTATTAAGGTTAGAACCATAAAGTGGACAAAAGGAGGAGAAGCAAAGGAGAGTTCAACTGAACTTGCAATGGCTATGGCTTATATTCTTAGCTTTTTGGTGTATATGTTAATTTTCCTCTTTGGTGCACAGGTGATGCGTGGTGTTATTGAGGAGAAAAGTAGTCGAATTGTTGAAGTGATAGTGTCCTCTGTTAAGCCATTCGAGTTGATGATGGGGAAAATACTTGGTATTGCATCTGTTAGCTTGGTGCAAATTATCCTTTGGATCGTTCTAACCTTTGGATTGGTTAGTCTGGCAGGATTATTATTTCTTAGCCATTCCAGTTCCCCCGAAGCAGGAAAGGAAGCCATTACCAGCATGATGGTTCAGCAAGGTGCAGCCCAAGTAATGCCTGTTAATATTGCTGACGATAATTTTGCAAACGAAATGATGACCGCACTTTCCGACGTTGATTTTGTATATATAATTGGTTGGTTTATTTTCTTCTTCCTGGGCGGATATCTTCTTTATGCCGCAATGTTTGCAGCGGTAGGATCAGCAGTTGATAGTGAGGCCGATACACAGCAACTGCTTGTGCCAATTACCATTCCACTTGTACTAGCTCTTGTTGTCATGTTTAGCGGGTTACGATCACCCGATGGAGCCATCTTATTCTGGTTTTCAATGATTCCTTTCACGTCACCCATAGTAATGATAGCACGTTTACCATACGGTGTGCCACCATGGGAGCTTGCTCTTTCTGCAACGCTGCTTGTCGTTAGCTTTGTATGTATGACTTGGGTTGCATCCAAAATTTATCGCACGGGGATCTTGCTATATGGCAAAAAGCATACTTGGAGTGAGATGTGGAAGTGGATTAAGTACAGCAACTAAGGAATATTCCACAGGATAAAACAACCTCACGCATCCGCTGTCAATCTTCCGTAAGCTGCAAATTGAAAAGGACTGACCCTCTTCAAACGAAGTTTTTCAGTGAGTCCTGCCAACTGTAGTTGAGCAGTAACTTCTTCCATTGTGAACGCTGCCTGCAGGGAATTCATCATATCCCGGCGCAGCAATGGCGGTGCATCCGGCATATATTTTTCAATCACATTCTGTACATCTTCTTTATTTGAGGGGCGGATAAGATCAACAATCAGAATAGCAGCATTTGCTTCACCATATGTCCCTAGTGCATTCCACAAAACCATAGGATCAACAAGATGATGCAGAAAACTATTGGAAACAATCGCCCCATAATGACTGTGCGGCAGATCCAGACTATCAGGAAGTATCCCATGAAAGAGTTTCACTCTATGACCCAGATTCGCATTCTGCACAGCCTTCCGACCATGCTCCAGCATATGATCTGCCCCGTCCACGCCATCTATCCTGCAATAGGGAAGAAGTTTTGCCAGACGTAAAGGTATACCGGCCGCGCCGCATCCAAGGTCAAGAATGTCAGTTTCTGATGCCAGGTCAGGAAAGAACTTTTGAAAACACCAAACAAACAAGTAGTAAGCGCTATCCAAATCCGAACCTGCATAAACAGTAGCCTGATCAGGATCATCCATCAACTCTGACTCAAGAACTCGTTTCACGTTTTATTCCTTTTACCGTCATCCTGAGCCATCACAACAATAACAGACAAAAAGCAGACACAAATAATCGTGTCGGATATGGGTGTGACAATAAAATTATTTTTTCTATTTTGCATGTTCTTTTTCCCAAAACAAGGTTAGAATATTTGAATTTTTTCACTTTTCTTGGTACAAACACTGAGGACTTAATCAAAACAATACTCGCTAACATACATATGTGGTATTCATACATTTCAACAGGATTTGACAACGACAACGCAATAGTTGCGAAAGTCACCACCAGCGAAGCATCTCCCTGGTTTGCAGGACACTTCCCTGACGACCCGACATTGCCGGCCATTGCCCAGCTAGACATGGTAACCGAAACAATTTCCAGGGTTTTACAAAAAGATTTATCCTTGCAAAGCTTAGCACGAATTAAATTTAAAAAAGTTATCCGGCCTGGAGATATTCTGGATATATATGCCACGACCGGAAAGAAAGAAAACCAATACTCGTTCAAAGTAACCAGTGAAACCCAGGAAGTCTGCTCCGGAAGGCTTGTGCTGACCCCAATAAAGGAGCAATAACCACACCATGACAATTGATACAACCGATACAACTCAGACAATCACCCGTATTGCTGAAATAATCATAAACGAACTGAAACTTGAAGATGTCACCCCTGAAACCTTTGA
Organism: Desulfocapsa sp.; assembly: GCA_022712975.1. GTDB lineage: Bacteria > Desulfobacterota > Desulfobulbia > Desulfobulbales > Desulfocapsaceae > Desulfocapsa. Next base: position 5,617 of record JAFLJO010000073.1, on the reverse strand, counting down.
TTCCGATCTTGATCTGGTTGATGAGGTGGGAATCGATTCCATGGATCTTGCAACAATTGCACTGGTTATCCGTGATGAATTTGGGATCAGGATTGATGAGGATGATTACCCAAAACTTACCACTGTACGCATTATTGCTGAGTACATCAGCAACAAACGCACAGAAAACGAGTAAGTGACAGGTGCAGAGCATGGCTAATAAGATAATCGACCAAGAGTATAAATTCTCTGACATTATAGCGGATCCTGCTATCAAGGAACGTTTTGCCAAGGTACGGAAATACTTTTTCCTGCGTGAATCCACCTATGATATGAGTAACCGTTGTAACCTTCGCTGTGAAGGATGTTATTATTATGCCGGTGACAAACAGTTTGCTGAAGAAAACTTGAATACAGCCGATTGGAAACAGCTCATGACTGGTGAGAAAGAACGCGGAATCACCTTTGTGGTGCTTGCGGGTGCTGAGGCTGCTTATGTTCCAGATCTCTGCAAAACCTGCTTTGATACTATTCCATTGGGCTGTATTGCGACCAATGGTTTAATTCCCATAGCCAAAGAAATTGATTATCGTATTCATCTTTCTGTCTGGGGAAATGATAAAACCAGCCTTGAAATCAGAAAGGCCAAAAACATGCTTGTCCGCCAGATGGAAAACTATCAGGGCGACTCAAGAGCTATCTGGGTGTACACATTTACTCCGGTAAATATTGATGAAGCCCGGGAAGTAACGGAAACACTGGCAGCTAATAATCATCAGATCACTTTTAATATGTTCTCTGCACCCGTTGGATATGACGGGCATCTTCGCCATACGCCGGAAACACTGGCTCGCACTGGAGCTATTATGGGTGAACTGCTTGCTGAATTTCCAGACACCGTTATTTTTTCACCCTACAATATCGTGGCACATACCCATGAACGCGGTTTACATGACCTTTTTTCCTGCTCCTATCCACGCATGAATCCTTCCACTGATATTGGGCTAGGCAGATCTTTCCGCCAGTACCGGACTGATCTTAAATGGGATCGTGCTGCAGCCTGCTGTGTACCGGATACGGATTGTGATGATTGTCGTCATTATGCTGCTGGCAGTGCAGTGGTTACAGCAAGAATGTATCGCCATGCAACTAACCCTCTCCACTTTTCAGCCTGGCTCGACTATGTGGATACCTACCTTGCTGTATGGGTAAAGGCTTATGAAAAAAGTGCAAATCTCTGCAATGAATTGATTGAACCACCAGTTCACAACTAATCGATTATACTATAAAGTTACACTATGAAAACCGTAAGTTCCCTGCTTGATGCTGACTGGTATGAGCGCTACAAGAAAATCTCCAGGCTCAATATCCGAAGTTCCATCTATGATGTAACAGACCGCTGCAATCTACGCTGCAAAGGCTGTTTCTTCTTTGCATCCGGTGAACATGAGCGTGCTGCTGAAGAAAAAGATGTGAGCAAATGGCATGATTTTGTAGAAAAAGAGATGGATCGCGGAGTAAATCTTGCCATCCTGATCGGTGGCGAACCCACACTCTGCATGGATAGAATCGAAGCATTTTATAAACGCCTTCCCACTTTCTGTGCCACCAATGGTCTTATCAAAGTACCGCGTGACCGTTTCCCTGATATGATGGTTGGCCTCTCCCTTTGGGGTGATGCTGAGGATGAAACCATCCTCCGCGGCCAGGATACCTTTAAAATAACAAGTAAAAATTACGAAGGCGACCCGCATGCCTATTATCTCTATACTATTACGCCAAGGCAGTTGGGAAAAACGGAAAAAATTATTAAAAAGATTGAAGGTGTTGGCCTGAAAGTTCACATGCAGCTTCTTTCCAATGACGAGGATGTGAACGGTTTTTCATGGAAGCCAGAAGAACTGATAGCTATTCGTGCAGAAATGGATGGAATGCTTGATGCCTACCCGAACACTGTGATCTCATCAAAATATTATCACGAAGTTATCACCACCGGAAAAATGCTTGGTAGAACATTTGGCTGGTCTGAATGTCCGTCGGTAACCATTTTAAGAGACAACCGTAATCCGCAGCCCAAACGACTAACCAACTTTATCCGCTGGGCATCGGATCTTAAAACCGTGCACCGGTGCTGCACCTCCGAAACCCGTGACTGCTCGACCTGTAAAGATGGCGCAGCCCATATGAGCTGGGTTATGGTAAATAAACGTGCCCATATCAAAACACCAAAAGATTTAAAAAATTGGATCGAAATATATGAGATGTTTGCTAAATTATACCAGTTTATCCCCTGGTAATTTTGTTTTTTTGTTTTTTTTTATATAAAACAGATCATGAAAAACTCCAACCCCGTCATTATTGGCTACGATGCCATCTCAGCACTAGGTAGTGATCTTGAGCAGCAGTGGCAAGATGCTCTGGCTGGAAAAAGCGGTATTGTCCCTCTCTCCCGCTTTCCCTTAAAAGAAGACTTCCCCGTTCGCATTGCAGGTCAAGCTCCTGACATTGAAGATAAAAACAAAAAGTATTCTTTCCTTAGCGCCAGACATCTGGCCAGTTGGAGTTCACCGATCTTCAAATATGGAATGCTCACCGTTGCCCGGGCTCTTGAACGAAGCGGCCTTGAAATAACAGCTGAACTTGCTCCGCGAATTGCTGTAACATACAGTTCTGCCGTTGGCGGGATCGATGCTCTTTTAAATGCTGACAGACGACTGCAAGCAGAAAACAAACTCCCCCCGCCATACGCAAACCCTAATTCCTGTATCAATATGGTTGGCGGAAAAATTGCCATCCAGACAGGAGCAAAGGGGCCCATTGTAACACCGGTTACCGCATGTGCAACGGGCCTTACATCCATGATCATGGGAGCTATGTTTCTGGCGCAGGGACGAGCAGATGTTGCAATCTGCGGAGCTGTTGACTTTGCACTCGTTGAACCCATTGTAGCAGGTTTCTATACCATGAACGGAGTCTACATTCCAAAGACCGGACAGGAAGACGAAGCCCCGGAACTTGCCAGCCGTCCCTTTTCCAAAAACAGACGTGGATTTGTTATATCAGAAGGTGCTGGAGCCGTTATTCTGGCCACGCCTGAATTTGCAAAAAATCATGGACTCAACTTTAGTACTGAGCTTGCCGGATGGGGAATGACTTCAGACGCCCATCATTTTGTGGCTCCTTATTTTGAAACCGTCAAACAGTGCATGGCAAATGCCTTGGATGATGCAGGTATTACGCCCGAAGACGTAGCAGTAATCAATGCTCATGCTGCATCCACCCGTGTTGGTGATAAGGTGGAGTATGATGCCATTAGCACACTCTTTGGCAGCAATGCGCCACCGGTTACAGCAAACAAATCACTTATCGGGCATCCAATGGGAGCATCGAGTGTAATAGAATCAATCTTTAGTTTTCAGGGTATGCGTGATGGAATACTTCCTCCAACCATCAACTATCAACCTGATCCCGAAATTGAAATTGACTGTGTTGCAAATATAAAACGCAAACTTGATCAGGAGTTTGTCTTAAAGAATTCTTTTGGTTTTGGCGGCTGTAACAGCTGTGCTGTCTTCAAACGAATTAATTAGAGTTTTTTTATGAAACCCCCCTTAAACAGACGAGTCTTTGTAGCCGGATACGCTGCGGCTACCCCACTCGGAAATACCTTTGAAAAAACCTGGGCAGCAGCAAGCAGAGGTGAAGCAGGATTTCGTCGTGTAACACGTTGCGCAACAACAAGCAGATCCAATGTAGTTGGTGAAATTCCGGATTGGGATCCTTCGCGACTCCCCTATGTAGACCCAAAAGAAGCCTCCATATGGAATGCGGCTTATGTTTTCCTCACCATGGAAATGTGTCGACAAGCCCTTGAGAGCGCAGGTCTTGAAATGACACAAGAAACCGGCCCAAGAACTGCCTGCATTATCGGTTCTGCTCTGAACGGTACGGATTCATATCGCATTGCCATGGATAACTATGTCAATCGTGGACCACTCAAAGTGAGTCCCTATCTTCTTCCCAATGTATGCGCCAATTTGCCTGCCGGAAAAGCAGGAATGCTGCTTGGTTTCACAGGCCCCATTTTTTCCCCGCAGGGAGCCTGCGCCTCCGGTAATCATGCCATTGCCATCGGTTCCAGGATGATACGGGACGGAGATTGTGATTTTGTGCTCGCAGGTGGTGTGGAAACCTGCATTGTTCCTGAAATTATCCAGGGTTTTTCCAATATGCTGGCCACCATTAAAGTTGGTCCGAAAGATCGTGCCCATGACGACCCAACACTTGCATCCCGCCCCTTTAGTCTTGATCGCAAAGGTTTTGTGCTTTCTGAAGGAGCTGGCGTATTACTCCTTGCTGCAGAAGAGAAAATTGACTCTCTAGGACTTACAAAAAAAGCAGAAGTTGCAGGGATTGGCTGGACATCCGATGCCAAACATTTCACCCGGCCCAATAAAGAAACCATTGTACGCGCCATCCATGATGCCATTGATGATGCTGAAATCAGCGCACAGGATATTGGAAGCATCAATGCCCACGGCACCTCAACACCAACGGGTGATGCCGCAGAAGTTGACTGTATGCGTGAAGTATTTGGCAAAAAAATTAGCACCATTCCAGTCACGGCAAATAAATCACAGGTAGGACACAGCCTGGGAGCATCGGCTGCCATTGAAGCGGCACTATCCATTGAGGCCATGCAAAAAAACATGGTTCTGCCCACTGTAAACCATATCCACGATCCTGATTTTGATGATATTGATGTTGTGCCAAATCAAAGCCGCAAACACTCATATGAGCATGTGCTCTCCAACTCATTTGGCTTTGGCGGCACCAACTGCTGTATTGTCTTCAGGGGAGTGTAAAAACAACACAAAAAAACCATGCGACCAAAACCATTTATCCCAGAATTTCTGACTGATCATCCAGATCATGTTAAAGACACAAACAGCGGCCTCATTTGGCACCGTAGTAAGATGCGTGTCCTGTATGTAGATACGGATCGTTCTCAAGTTGTGTACCACGCCAACTACTTGAAATATTTTGAATTTGGCCGTACAGAACTGATGCGTGGGGCAAATTATTCCTACAAGCAGATCGAGGAAAGCGGCTATATATACCCCATTATCAAGACCGAGCTCAACTACTACAAACCGCTTTTTTACGATGACCTTATGAATATCCAGACTCGTCCTTCAAGCATCGAACTTGTAAAATTACAGTTTGATTATATTATCACACGAACCTCGGATGAAAAAATTATCTGTACTGGTTTTACCAAACATTGCGCAGTAAACAGTGATGGCATTCCGGTTCAGATTGATAAAAAAACGATTAAACTCTGGGAGAGTTTCCCAAAGAAAAAAAATAATGACTGGTCGTAAAACTGTTCAGATTCAGGTTCACCCCTGGTTCAGAGATCATTATTTCAATGGGCAATCCATTTTCCCGGCGGTTGAAAGTATGCTTTTGCTGGCTGAAATTGCTAAAGAAATCAGGCCGGACATTCAAAGAACTGTTATGAACCGAGCAGTTTTTTCAAAATTTCTTCCCATTCCTGATGATGCGACAGAATTGTCAGTTCTGGTAGACATAGATGAGAATGAAAATGAACTCTGCCTGAAGCTGCTTAGCAGGA
>JAFLJO010000082.1 GCA_022712975.1 Desulfocapsa sp. | reverse complement strand
GCATTAAATATTAGGTACACCGCTTCAAGTTCTTTGTGGATAAAGCACATTATAACAGGTAGTTGTTACGCATGACCTTTTCCTTTATTTCTGGTATGCCATGTATATAGCCACATGGGGCACTAACCGACTACCCCCCTTTAATATTTTATAACAATCGAACAATCGGGACACGATAAAAAGAAACGGCCAAAAGACACCGAACAAACGCATACACTCTGACCGGCTCACACGCACGATTTTTGGTTGCAGACCAAGCATTTTGCCACGCTTAAAGTTCACGGTAATTCCATGGCCAGCAGGTGATGCAAGACGTTATCTTCAAAACAAGCTTGACTATGTATCACGGTTGATATATTCTGTTTGTGTGAATGCCAAGGAGATCATAAAAAAGCTTAAACGTAACAACTGGCAAGTCGTCAGAGTGCGTGGTAGCCACCATTTACTTTCCAACGGCTTTAAAACGGTTGCTGTACCTGTTCACGGTAAAAAGGACATAGGAATAGGGTTGTTAAAAGCCATCGAAAAACAGACAGGAGTTAAGTTAAAATGAAAATCGAATATCCTGCGAAAATACAACAAGAAGAAGATGGAACATTTTTTGTTTCGTTTCCAGACATTCCTGAAGCTCTCACCGAAGGAGTAACCATGGAAGAGGCTCTTTTTAACGCCACAGAAGTTCTGACTCTCTCTATGGAATACCGCCTTGATGAAGAACAACAAATACCTAATCCTTCAGATATAGTAGGTGATAATATATATATAATTTCACCTATCGCAAAAGTACAAAGTGCTATGCTTATCAGGAAATCCCGCCAAGGCAGATCCCTTGCAGACCTTGCCAGAACACTTGAAACTTCATGGCCATCTGTGCAGCGTTTGGAAAATCCGCATAACTCACCAACCCTTAAAATGATTGACAAAGCTGCGGCTGCCCTTGGGAAAAGACTCATATTAAGTTTTGAATAATTACTCATTATAATTTTTTTAGCACTTTTTTCCTCCTGTGGCATATTGACTTAGGAAAGCATCGTCACCCAAAACAGCAATGTATTCTTTGTTATAAACTACGGTATTCTATCGGGGTAGCTGTTGTGCCGCAAGACTCGCAGTCGACTCTAACGGGTTGTTCCCGGCACGCTGAAGCGTAGAAAAGGAAAGGGGACGTTGTTGCTTTATTGACTTAACATGAGCGCAGTATAAGGGGCAAATCGTTATTGTTGCACATCTTATAGCATCATAAAAAAAATCGGTAAATACGGTTAGAGTAAAATTGGTCTAAAAGCGGGTAGACCGTTTTGGTCAAGTAACCATATGAAATCACATGACAAATCGTTCAACGCCGACCCCAAGCAGAGCGGTTTTCCAAATAACCTGTAGTTGTTATTTTAAGTCCCGTCTTCGTTCAACCTTCATTGGTTAATTGCTTGGGGCGGGTTAATTCAGACGTTATGTTTTGACTAAGAAATTATCAAAGAGGAATATATGAAAATTTATGATGAGATCATCAGTGTTCCCGTATTTGGTGCGACCGTGAAACTAATCGAGCTACAAGGGCACTCATGACACATACCAGAGTCTTTCCGGTTGATATTGCATTTTGAACTGCCCGAATTGTGTATGAGCTTATACACACTATTCTTTCCTGAAAAAATAACGGATTAACAAAGCAGCCTCTTTTTTTGCAACCTGCTCTCTTTTTTCCAGTGCTTTGGTATATTTTTTATCGGATGGATGGATCAACTCGGGATCTTGTGTTTTTGAAATCTCTTCAAGTACACGCATTAAATTATAGCTCATTGAGGTGAGGCGCATTTGATTTTTCAGTGCGTTAGGATCCGAAGACCAGGCCTTTTTTTCTTTTAAATCACTTTTACTGTTATTGAACGCTTTCTCAATAGTCCAGCGTTTATAGTACAGCATGGCAATAGTTCCTGGGTTAATAGATGCAGGCAAGGTCGTCACAAAACGGTGACACTTCAGTGTTTCTGGATCACGGTAATCCACGACACTAAATTTCACTCCCCCGTTTTCATAAATGTTGTAGCCCTCAACCCCCGTATTGATTTCATTACTTTTGTCGAATGGAATGTATTCAAAAAAGGTTGCGACTGAATTCTCTTTTAAAACTGAAATCATGTAATTTTCATGCTGCGTCTGATGACCCCACCAGGCAAAATCCGTTACAGCCTTATCGTACACATAGAGGCACTTTTCTGGTTTACTCACCTCTGTATTCTGTTTTTCGATGTAATTTCGTAGTACGGGAATCTCATGATTTCGTTTTGTTCCATTAGTGATACAGCAAAGCGGCTTTAGCAGCCCATTTCTGAGGTTCATCGAATAAATAAAACCAGCAGCGTAGGCTTTCCCATTGGTCCCTTTTTCTGTGTGGCAAGCGTGGTCGATAAAATGCCCATCAGCTGCCTCTACGGTATATTGTTCAAGCTCTTGAAAATGTGCCAGATAATCAACACCCTGTGACGCCATCCTCCTACAGTGGGACGTATAACTCTGTTTTTCGAGTGCCTCAAGCATACTCGTACGCCTCGGTGACTTAAGTGATTTAAAATAAGTTGATAGGGGAAGAATTACGCCATGAACATCTTCTGTCGTCTGGAGAAAATGGCGGCCACTGTCAACAGCGCCAATGCCGCGCAATAACCCAAAACGAATAAAGTCAATATCATTCATTTCGGGGCATGACCGCTTCCATAAAGGATAGCGTTCTGCGGATAGGGCTGCCTCCATGCTTTCATTGCAATGCTCAATAATATAGTCATGTAGTGTTATATTTTCATTCATGCCGTATCTCCTTTTTATGGCTTTTTAAAAGGAGATTTTTGAAAAAAAAATTTTATAATTGCAAGCCTTTTTTAGTAAATAAACCTGTTGTTTTTAGTTTTAAGAAACCGCACCAGATGCTTCATTTTTGTAAGTGGTATTAGTTTAGAAAAGGGTGAGATATGCCTGTGATGCACTCAAAAAGAAGGGGATTGCGGCAATTTCTTCGCCATCTGTTGCTTTCAATGGGAACACTGATGTTTTTGGGTATAAATCTCGATATCTTCGCCTTGAGCAATTCTTCTTACATCATCACCTGTGATTGGATTACCCTCAATTGCTGCTGTTCCAGCAATCGAGCTGTACATAATGTCTGGTTCAATCTTTGTTGCTAATTCCGGCAATATTGGCAAGTCTGTAATTGTTTCATTCAGCACTGTTGCCCGTACAAGAAGACTGTTGACTTCTGAAACGTCATAATGTTCGTTGAAATAATACTTTCCTGATTTAAATGTTAAAAATTCGTGCATTTTATTAACCTATTTTTGATATTCCAAATGTAACGTATTAACTTTGGCCACTCAGTGTTTATATGTTTTATGTTTGTTTTTTTGTCACATATTATTATAGCTTGCGCCTACCCCCGGGATTTAACGCATTAAGGACCCATGAATGGGAGTGTAAGAAAGGAGGTCGGGGCGGCTTGCGCTCCGACCTCCTCATTCACGAGTCACTCGCCACGGCGCTCGGGTCGCTTCCCAGCGTTGCCCTATCCTCCGAGAGAGCAAATTAACTATACCAGAAATCACTAAAGTGTCAAACAAAAACAACGCTAACGTGGTGATTTGCCGACCAAAACCCACTACATAATTTTACTCGCAACATAATGTCCCCTATTATTCACTATTATTCGTAATGTGTCCAAAGTCTTATGATTTTAATGACGCTTTCCTTTCGGTATACTTGATACACAAGCCTGTGTTGGATGTTAATTCTGCGAGAATACGCCCCAGCCAAATCACCCACCAACTTTTCATAAGGTGGTGGATTTTGAAAAGGGTTCTCAGCAATTACTTCGAGTAATATCTGCGCCTTTTTCTTTAAACCTGCTCTCGCAAGTTTTTTTGCATCTTTTTGAGCCTGTTTTGTAAACACAAAGTCCCAATTCACCAATCAAGCTCCTTAGAGCATTCTGATAAATCAAGTGCCAACCCTTCTTTGATTGAGTTCTGCATTCTAGGTATGGAAACCAAAAAAAGGGTCTCAGCTATAGAATTCCAGTCTTCCTCAGAAATCAGAACAGCATTCGATCTTTTCCCTGTAATTACTATTGGTTGATGAGAAGAAGCTGTTTCGTCAATAAGATTGTATAGCTTGGAACGTGCCTCAGTTGCATTTAATATATTCATATTGTTACCTCCTGCCCATAGCGTACGCATTTGCGAACGGAAAGTCAAACTGTATTTTTCACATATAACAGCCTGTATCACTAGAAACGGGCATAATGTCATTTGGGCAAGAGGTGTGCGGTGTCCGGTAACTGACAACTTACATAGAAACAATTTCCACAGAAACTTTAATATTCCGATACATAGATAGAAATAGGGAACACAAGTACCGTGGTCTGCCCCTTATACTGCGCTCACGTTAAGTCAATAAATCAACAACGTCCCCTTTCCTCTCCACTAAAGTATCATCCTGGATACCCAGATAAACCGTTTGAGAGCCTTGAAGAGGCAAGACTCTGGGTTGTTGGATTTCAACGCTGGTATAATGATGAACATCGCCACAGTGGCTTGAAATTCGTTACGCCTGGCCAACGCCATAGGGGGGAAGATATTGCAATCCTAGAACAACGCCGGCAGCTATATGAGGCAGCCAAGAATCTATTCCCTGGTCGCTGGTCAGGTAAAACGAGAAACTGGGAACCAGTGAAAACTGTGTATCTCAATCCCGGAAAGCCAATAAAAAAGGAGATAGAACTCAAACAAGTAAATGGTTAAAAAAGCGACACCTCTCTTGACATCGACCGCATTAAAGGGAAAAAACTATTTCCGGCACCAGTAAATACGAACATGTAAAGCTTGTCCCATGACTTGTGGAAAATCCAAAGGAGGTTTTAGGCGGGTGACTTCTGAGAATATTTCTTTCAAGCAATTATAATAAAAAGCCTCAGATCCTGCCTGATGGTTATTGGAAAAAAGGGCTTCTCCATCGTTTGCCAGGATTGTATGCACATCACGAGCAAGACCCGGCCACTCTTTTTCCACATGAAAACATTTCCCTTTACCTGCAGCGGCAAATACCGGTGGATCACAGATGATCAGGTCAAAAGGACTAAATCCCAGTCCATCATTCTTTTTTTTGCGGATTTGTCTGGCAAGCCATTTGCGGGTGTCTTCTTTTATAAACTTTGCATTTCCGGTTTTTTCCAGTTGATTGAGTGTGACATTCTCCCGACCGTGTTTGAGACATCCTGCGGCAAGATCCACAGAGAAAACAACCTCTGCTCCGGCGGCGAGTGCATATACTGAGAAGGAACAGGTAAAGGCGAATAGGTTTGCCACTCGATTGCCTTTTGCAGATTTTGCAATTCGCCTGCGGGAGTCGCACTGATCAAGAAAAAGTCCTGTATGCTGCCGGTTATTGAGTTGTACTCTAAAGTGCAGATCATGTTCGTGTACGAGAAAAGAGTCAGGAATCGCTTTCCCCCAGGTGGCAATATCTGCAAAAAGCTTTCGTTTATGTGGATCTCGGAGATTGGTTTTTACAACTCCTCCCCGGCAATCACAGAAATGCGACAGTGAGTCAAGCAGGTTTCGCATTTTGTGCAGGAGCTGCTTTGCCGGCAGGGTTTCGTTGAATCCTGTTACGCAGAGCCATTCGCCATATTTATCAATAGCTACGTTTTTCGAAAACTCTCCACGATGAATAAGCCTGCAACAATCTGTGATGCCAGATAAAAAAGGATAGCGTTTTTCTGCGATTGCCAGACTTGTGATTTCTTCAGAAACACCATCGAGACATTGCCTAAACCAGTGTGGTGGTTCAACCCGCAGAAGGTGGTTTATTTCCGGCCAATCTACTTTGCTACAGTGCAAACATACTCTTGAGAATTCAGATCCTTTGTATTCGGTGTCTCCAAGAATGGGAATTCCGGATGCTGCAGCATGGCGTCTTATCTGGTGGGTTCTACCACGATGAATGAGTGCTTTATAGAGAGTGTATACCGAACCTTCCTGAATAGTAACGAAATGAGTTTTGCAGGGCTTGTGATCAAGAGGATCTGAGCAGATCCAGGATGATTTTGAACTCTTTCCTGCTATGAAAAAATAGGTTTTCTGTGCCTGTTCCTGTTCATGAATGACCTGTGCTCTAGCCACAGCCGCAGGGTTCAGTCCAAAGAGCAGCACTCCGCTTGTTTCCTTGTCAAGACGTGAGCAGATATGCACCCGCAGATCATGGTGCAGTAAAAGCCATTCCACCAGTCCCATATCACCTTTATAGGCGTTGTGGGTAGAGATGCCGGAAGGTTTATTGACAGCCAGCCAGTTTGAATCTTGATAGAGGAAGGACATTCTTATGATGTGCTTTGTGGGTTACTTTTTAAAATCATATCCGTTGAGGTAGGCTAACAATAACACAGACGCCGCTTTTCTCTCCATCGATATTTTCAGCCAGAATCGTTCCCTGATGATGCTCTACAATACTGCGAACAATATAGAGGCCAAGTCCCAGGTGGGGCGAATCACTTTTCCCGGTGCGTAGAGAAACCATGGAGTTAAAAATTTGTCCCAACCTTTCAGGAGCAATAGTTGGCCCCTGGTTGAAAATTCGTAACTCAAGAGTGTTCTGATTTTGTGAAAGTGTGATGGTGATGGGGGTATCCGGGCTATGAAAGGAAACGCCATTATCGATAAGTTTTTCTATCATCTGTTTCAGTCTGTCAGGGTCTCCATGGATCAAAGCTGGTTCATTCGGGGCATGATACTTGAATTCAACCAGTGGGTAGCTGGGCTTCCATCCATGCTCCACCCATAGTGAGATGGCGGCACCAAGATCAAATGTTTCAGGAAAATCATAAACAAGTGCATCTTGCAGGCTGGTGGCATCCCGTATTGCAGTAAGCAGTGATTCCATGCGCTGAACATCGTGAAGAGCCCACTTCATATACTCTTTGACCTGCTTTGTAGGATTGCCCAACTCTTTTTCCATATTTTTTAAAGAGGCGGAAATTCCGGCAAGAGGTGTGCGCATTTCGTGTTCAAGATTGTCGGCCATATTTTCCCGATATTCGTTTTGCTCCTTTAGCTGGTTCAGCATGCTTGCAAGGGTTCTTGAAAGATCCCCAATCTCATCTTTTGCCTTTACAGCGGTGATCTCAGAAACTATCCGACCATCCTCACTGATTGCATTAGCTGCCTGATTCCGCAGGTGCCTGATGCGGATTGAGATGCGTGAGGCAAAGAAAAGAAGGCTAAAACCGACAACGATAAAAGCCATCACGGTGAGGCCAATGGATTCTTCAATCATTTTATTTTTCAACGCCAGAATGGAGTTGGTGGTTTGTTCGACTACGACTACTCCGACGATTATGCCATGATCACGCAAAGGAATGATTGCAGCCATCACTTCAACCTCTGCATCATCAAGGCGATAATGGGTAATACTTGATTTTCCTGCAAGTCCTTCTTCTATCCCCATAATGTCAAGTTCTGTTGCCTGGGATACCGGAGCGGTAAAATTTGACGAAAATGATTCGGTGAAGAGTCGGTAAACGGGAGACAGTTGGTGATGGAGCCAGCTGAGTAAGGAGGTGGTTTTGCTATCAATCTCACTTGCTATGAGGTCAGTACGTGTTGTCTGGAGACTGCCGAATCTGGCCCGAACGCGCCTGTTTGCATCAACTATCCGTATGCGTGAGTGAGGGCGATCCAGACTTTTTAACAGGTTCTCAATATCTTTTGATGGAGCAAGCAACCAGCCTAATTCGCCGGTTCTCCCCGGATTTGCTGTTCCGATCAGGGTTTTGATCTTCCTGTCCTGGCTGTTGTCCACATCGGCTACGGCAAAAGCCAGTCGTTTTCCAATCATCGCCAAGGGGATGCGCAATTCAACGATATAGCCGTATTCTGTTTCAACCCACACTCCCTGGATTCGAGGTTCATTGGCGACTGGAATTTTGTCTTCCAGGTCAGGATTCATTCGAAAACCATTGACCCATCCTGCTTTTTCAGTTGCCAGCAGGTAACGATGAAAAACTCCATCCGGATCCTGAATTCCTATTTGGATATGATCTGATTTTTCAGGATAGAGTGAGTTGGGATGGCGGTATACCAGCTTGTCGTCCTGAACCAGAAACAGGGCGTAGAGGTGTTTCCCCCGTTGTCCAACCAGATGATTGAAACTGAGGGAATCAGGATTATAGGGAGTTGTGGAAGAAAGAACATGTTCTGCCCCGAAAGTCTGACTTTGTGAAAGTTCCGGCTGCCAATCGTCTGTTTTTCCGTTGAGGCGAATGGAGCTTGAAAGACGAATGGGGTAGAGATCGCGGCTCTGGTCGAGTGAATAGAACAGCTCCCGGTCAAATATGCCCGGACGATTGGCAAGGGTTGTTGAAACTGCCTTTGCGGTGAACATCAGCGCATCTTCTCTGCTTGCCAGAAGATTTTCCTGCAGCATGGCACTGAAGCGAAACCCGGTTAAAGGGATGATAAGAAGTAACAGGGAAATAAGGGTGAGCTTAAGACGAAGCGATATGCGCATGGGTGAGTGCGTTGGATTCAGAGTCTGGGGTTGGACAATTTCGTGGAACCGTACGTTGTTGCAACGAAGCAGATGGAGAGCTTTTTTTACGACACCATCAGCTTAGAAAAAGTATCGTACCCGAAATTCAATTTTATTGCTGTTGGTCTTTTCTCCAAATTCGGTGAATTTTCCACCATTAATGAGCGAAACCCGTAGGCGAAATTCCCAATTTGTGAATCCGCTGTAAATACCTTCCGGGATGATTGAGTAGCTTTCATCTTCCAGGTTGAAAATTGTGGTGATTCCGGGAGTGAAATAGAGGATATCAAAGGGTTCTTTCCGGGTAAATTTTGCGTAGAGGTACTGTCTTCCGGGTTGGGGGCGACCATATCCTTTCAGGCTCATCTCTCTTGCCTTGCCCAGAAGACTGGAGCCGAGTGCTGAATCTTCTGCAAAACCCATTTCAGCCAGCTGGTAAAACCGATCCATCTCCTCTTCACTGTAGCCGCCACCATTAAAATAATATTCGATAATGGCGGTGACATCATTGTCAAAGAGATAGCGAATTCCAAGTAGAGTGGAGAGCGCAGAATTTTTCTCAATTGAAGAGGAGTTATCGTCTCCAAGAATAATTTTACTCAATTCAGGGATATAGGCAAGCTCGCCATGAATTTCAAAATGCGGAGCCAGATTTGTGGAAAAATCGAGTCCGACCCGGTTTGAACGGCTGTTTCCGGTAAGGAACATGATGTCTATATCCGTATCCATGTACAACAGGTATAATTTAGCAGCCAGATTAACATTGTCACGCTTACCAAAATCTTCGTTAATATTTTCCCCGACCGGTAGCACAGCGAGGGTGAGCGCTGCTGTCTGGAGAGAGCCTTGATAGCTTTTGATTAAATCACTTTCTGCAGTAATGTAGCCCTCAAGAGCCTCATCAGGATTGTTGGGATCCTTGGGACGATTGATAAAACCAACGGGATTCCAGGCATAGCCTTTTCCCCATTTGTAGGATTTTTTTCCGAGAGTGAGAGTGGCAGAAGGGGCTGGCTTGACAGAGAGATAAGCAGAAAAAATATCTGCTGTATCGCTCCATCCCAGAGTGTCCTCTTGAGCAGCCGCCTTCAGTGTCCAGTTCAGACTGCCAATGCCATGTTCATAGCTTCCGGCCAGTTGAACACTGCCAAAAATCTGGCCAATGGTGGATATGTCAGGATCTGAAAGGTTTAAGTTGGAGAAGACAGATCCCTGGTTGATGTCCATGTGTGTGCTCCGCAACTCCAGAAAACCACCCGTTTGCAAAGCTTTCTTTTCGATCTCACCCAGATCAAAAGAGAACTCATCGTCTCCATAGAGGAGAGGCGGGAAGAGAAGTAGATAGAAAAAAACCGGTACCGCGTAAAAAAAACCCCTGTAAAGAAAGATGGTTCTATCGTAACTCATCGATTTTTGAAAGGTAGTTCAGGGTGAAAACCTCATCAGCAAAATCTTTCTTTTTCATTTTTGCAAAGAGCATGAGAGAGCGATATCCCTTGTGCAGCGGACTGTTGGTTTCAAGTACGGAAGGTCTGACCATGCCGCCCCCAAAATCCTTTGTTTTTGAGTAACGGAGAGTTTTAATGAGCATCCCACTGACTGCATAGCATTCAATTGTGGTTGGTAGCAGAGTCTTTTTGTCGACTTCCATTTTCAGGTGATCATAGGCCACTGAGGAGGTTTTTGCCTGGAGTTCAAGCAGGTAATTTTCGCCCTGTTCAGTGATACTTTTGGCGTCGTACTCCGTACTGTAGTCGAGGCGTAGGATGTCTGAATTGTTGAAGATTCCTCCGATTACAGATTGGAGGCTGGTAATGCGCAACGGTTTACCAATATTGGGAATATAGAGCCACATGTTGTCTCCAAGGCGCAGGGTGGCTCTCCCTTCTTCACTTGCAGGAGAAATAAAGAGTGCAACCATCTTATCCTGTCCTGTTTTTACGGTATAGAGAATAAATTCCCTTTTTTTTCCGTCGGGTTCTATGTTGATAATCTTACGATACATTTCGTAAGATTGAGGCTGCATTCTTGCATCCACCTGACGCAGGATCTTATTTCCGTCCAGTGCCAAAGCGGTACCTGTCAGGAGTAGTGACAGCAAAAGTGATAAGGTAGTGATTTTATAGATCATAGAGAGCATGAATTTTCCTCTGAGATGGATAGATTTTTGAAATTTCCGGTTTTAAACATGACGTAGCGCAGTGATTGGATCCATCCTGGCTGCTTTCCATGCAGGCTGAAGACTGGCGAGTACAGAAATTCCAATAACAATGAGTGAAATTGTTATTACATCTGTTGCTCCAATTGTTGGAGAAAGCAGTAAGCCTTTTTGACGTCCAAAATCAAAGCTGATCTTGGAGGCGTTCATTGCAGCAATGGAAACAAGGCTGATGATAACTCCGATAAAAGTACCAAAACAACCCAGTAAAAACCCTTCCACTACAAAAAGGGAGAGGATCTTATTGGGAACTGTGCCAATTGCAGCAATAGTACCAATTTCATTGATTCGTTCGTAGACGGCCATAATCATGACATTCATGATACTGACGAGAACTATGGCCACAAGCATAACCTTAATGAACAGGGTCATAAGATCAATCATACGGGCAATATTGAAAAATGGTGAGAGTTTCTTCCAGGTGTGTATCTCAAAAACAGGCTTGTCCATTTTGTTTTTTAAGGAACCAATATTTTGTTTCAGTCCTGCAAAGTCACTCTCCATGGTTTTTATATTTTTCAGACGAATGGCAATTTCACTGACCCCATTGTCGTTAATACGCAGGAGGCTTTTGGCGTCGTGAATATGGATGACTCCATCACGACCTCCAGGGCCTGAAATACCTTCAAGGATTCCACGAACAACAAAGGGCTGGGCATTTACTGACCCATCTTTATTGGTAGCAACAAGGACTATTGAATCACCAATTTTAACCTTCATTCCCTTGGCAATCAACTCAGGAACCAGTATCTCACCCTTTGCAATAAGCCCTTCTTTTTTGCCCTCAATGATTCGTTTGGCAAGCATGGGGACAGTTTTCAGCTCCTGTTCCGGATTCACTGCATTCAGGCGTATATTGGTGGTTTCCTTGTAATTGCTGAACATTGCGCCAAGCTTAATTCGCATGGAGTAGGCTTCGATATTACTATTCTGGTCAAGTTCATCTGTTACCTTTTGGAGCTGCTTGCCCTTCATATTCTTATCGAGAGGCAAACTGTCCATGGAAGCCATATACCCTTTTTTGTGTACCTGCATGTGCCCAAGCATGGAATCTGTGACCTGTCCAATCATCATGTTTTTGAACGAACCGGCAATGGAAATAAAAAGGAGCACTGCGACCACGCCGAGAGTGATGAGAGTGGAGGTCAGGAGAGTTCGCCGCATATACCGTCTGAGGTTGCGAAATGCAAGATTGAAAATATTAAACATGATTTCCTCCGCCATTTTTCAGTAATTGTCCATCTTCCAGGGTGAATATGGTTTCCGCATTATTCACGATTTTTGGATCATGGGTAGAGAAAATAAAGCTTGTCCCAAATTCATCACGCATATTTTTCATAAGCTCAATGATATGGTTGGCCGTTGTTCTGTCCAGATTTGCAGTGGGCTCATCGGCAAGCACAAGGCTGGCGTTGGTGACGAGTGCTCTTGCTACGGCAACCCGCTGTTTTTGTCCGCCGGAGATCTGGCTGGGGAATTTATGTCCCTGATCAGCCATACCAACAGCTTTTAAAAGAGTATTCACCTGTTCAGTTCGTCTCTTTTTAGGCCAGTTTTGCACCATCAGCAGGGGATATTCTATATTTTCAAAGACAGTAAGAACAGGGATCAAATTGAAATCCTGAAAAACAAAACCGATGTGTTCTCCCCGAAAAATTGCTGCCTGTTTGCGGGTGAGAATGGTGATGTCTTTGCCCACTACCTGAAGGCTGCCTTTGGTTGGAGGATCAAGGCATCCTATCATGTTCAGCAAAGTAGATTTACCACTGCCGGATGGTCCGACAAAGGAAACAAAAGAGGCTGATTCTATGGTGAAACTGACATTTTGTATAGCCTTTACGGCAATGTCTCCTGCTATATATGTCTTTTCCAGTTGCTTTGCTTCAACTACTGGCATGATACCTCCTGGTTGGTTTGTGATGGATTGTATTTCCTTTGATTGTTTCTTGTCGTAGAACTATTGGTGATGAGATGCAGTAAATGAGCCAGAAAGAGGGATAGCTATTTTGTTCGCTATAATAGTTGGTTACTTTAGTATAGCCTCTTTGAATATGTCTCCCGTTCGACATATCAAGAATTCGCTCGACAATAATGTCGAAATTAGGGGTGAGCCGGCTGTCAGGCTGATGAGTCTCTTCCCAACAGCCATATTACAGCTGATTTTGTGGTGAGATTCGCCATGACAAATGAAAAGGCAAGCTTTTTTGATCGAGATAGTTGATGATAAAAAGTCATAATCCGCATTAGCGAGAAGAAAACTGCAATTTTTCAGAGTTGGCGATGTTCAATTTGAGCAGTCTTTTTGCTGGGAAAGTGTATACTCATACCACTGCTCATTACGACAGATTACTGGATCTTCTGTATCTAAAACTGGCAGTTCGTGAGTTATAAAAACAGGGATAGTCAGAATTGTTCTTTTACTATTGAAAAACCCAATATGGTTGAGTTAACTTATATCGGTGATGAACGGTAATCCGGCACCCTGTGAGTAGTTACCATTGAAAAAAGCAGGAAAACATACCGCAAGGTAATAAAGACTCAATCATTAATCCATCCACCAAACAAGGAGGGTATCATGAAAGAATTGTTGAAACATCTTGCATACACGGGTATTGGGGTCGCATTCCTCACTAAGGATAAAATTGAAGCACTGAAAGATGACCTTGTGAAGCGAGGCCAAATCCAGGAAGACGAGGGCAATGAATTTGTTCAGGAACTGGTCAAAAAAAGTGCCTCGATTAAAGATTCCTTAGATCTCAAAATCAGTCGAATAATAGAAAGGGAAATCAAAAATCTCGACATCCCCACCAATGCAGACTTTGAAAATTTACGTCGGCAGGTTGAAGAACTACAAATTGCCTTGAATAAAAATCCAGCGGCATAACAGAGTAACACAACGACGTGAATTTATGATCAGTATCAGAAAAATAAGGGCTATTGGTCGAACCTACAGACATCTCAAGCGATACCAGCGAATAATACGAATTCTCTTTAAATACGGTTTTGACGATCTTGTTGAAGGGCTGCGTATTGATCAGTACCTGGAAACAGGACTGAGGATGATCAACAGAAAGCCGCAGGAAGAAATCGACAAACTCTCCCGTCCTGAAAGGTTTCGCATGGCTCTTGAAGAGTTGGGCCCGACTTTTATCAAGTTGGGTCAGGTTCTTTCCACCCGGCCTGATCTTATTTCGCCTGAGTATTTAAACGAATTGGCAGAGTTACAGGATAATGTTCCGCCTTTCTCCTTTGCCGAAGTGCAAGAAATTTTTCTTGCTGAAACCGGGAAAAAACCAAGTGAGTTGTTTCTGGAGTTTGACGAACAACCCATGGCAGCGGCATCCATAGGCCAGGTTCATCGGGGACGCCTCCAGGATGGCAATGAAGTGGTGATTAAAGTTCAACGGCCGGATATCGAGAACATCATTGCCATTGATCTGGAGATTCTGGCACATATTGCTTCACTCATGGAGCAATATGTGGAGGAACTACGGGGGCATAGGCCGTCTGCTGTGGTTGACGAGTTTGCCAGGAGCCTGTCACTTGAGATTGACTACACGGTAGAGCTTGCTAATGTCCAGCGTTTTGCCCGACAATTCAGTGATAATAAAACCATTTACGTACCACTTGTGTATGCTGAATTAAGTACCGAGCGTATTCTGACCATGGAATACATTGATGGGATTAAAACCTCAAAGATTGATGAGTTGCGCCGTAAGGGCTATGACTTGCACCTGATCGCTGAACGTGGTGCGAACCTGGTTATGGAACAGGTGTTTGTGCATGGCTTTTTCCACGGAGATCCCCATCCGGGCAATATTTTTATTCTTCCTGACAACATTACCTGTTTTCTTGATTTTGGTCTGATGGGACGGATTAGTCGTAACGACCGGGAAGATTTCACAGACTTAATGCTCTCCATTGTAACAAAAAATGATCGTAAGATAACGGATGGTGTCCTGCGTATAACCACTCAATTTGGCGAGATTGATCATGCTGCACTCAGCCGTGACCTGGCGGATCTTTTAGATCGTTATCTGTACCTGCCCCTAAAAGACGTGGAGGCTGGGAAAATATTGCAGGAACTGCTTGATATTGTCCAGCGTCATAAACTCAGCATGAAACCGAACCTCTACCTGATGCTTAAGGCACTTTTTGCGATTGAAGGTGTTGCTTTAGTGCTCGACCCGGATTTTGAGCTCATCAAGCTGGCTGAACCTTATATTAAAAAGGTTAAAAGAGAGCGTTTGCGGCCGAGTCGTATTGCCGAAGAAATGAGTGAGACCAGTGGGGAGTACCTGAAGCTTATTAAGGCGATGCCGGAAGAAGCCCGAAGTATTTTGAGGCAACTGCGTGCTGGAAAAATGAAACTTGAATTTGAACATCGTGGACTGGGGAGGCTTGCAAAGGCACTTGATCAGGTCTCCAACCGTATTGCCTTTGCCATTGTTCTGGCTGCGCAAATTATCGGTTCATCCCTGATTATTTTGTCCGAAATACCACCAAAGTGGAACGGTATACCCATCATCGGTCTGGCAGGATTTCTTATAGCAGGAGTTATGGGGTTCTGGTTACTGGTTTCAATTATTCGGCATGGCCGTATGTGATGTATTGAGTTCTGTTGTATGAAAAAAACCTGTTAGCGAGTGTACTCACTGGTAGGTAGAAAATTTGCTATGTTATGTGTCAGTTACTGATGCTGATGCTGAAGATCTAAGGTCTAAGGCCTATAATACCTAATACCGAATCGTATGACCAGGATATGCGAGTATTGGGAAATGAGAAAGGAAAGAATGATAAAAACAAAAATTATTGCAACACTTGGTCCGGCCAGTAAAAGTGTGGAACAGATTCATAATCTTATTGTTGCCGGTGTTGATGTCTTTCGTATAAATCTATCCCATGGCGACCACCAATCACAAGCTGCTTTGATTGATGCCATTAAAGAAGCCAGGCAATTGGCAGATTGTGAAACCGCCATTCTTCTTGATACCCGAGGTCCTGAGATTCGCACCAGTGCCATTGAAGGTGAAACCGTTTTTCTTGATAAGGGTCAGACATTCTTTTTGACGACCGAAGAAGTTACGGCAACAGCCGAAAGAATTGGAGTGAATTATTCTGGTATCTCCGATGATTTGAATATTGGTGACAGCATCCTTTTAGACGATGGAAAGCTGGCTTTGCGCGTTTTGGGTATACACGGCAATGATATTCGAACTGAAGTAATTGTGGGTGGTTATCTTGGAGAACATAAACGTGTAAGCTTGCCCGGTGTCAAAGTTAATCTTCCTCCATTAATGGATAAGGATGTCGCTGATATTCATTTCGGCTGTGAAATGGAGGTTGATTTCATCGCAGCATCATTTATGCGTAAGGCCGAAGATGTTCTGGAGGTTCGCCGTGTTATTGAAGAGGTTGGAGGCAGGCAGCAGATTATTTCAAAGATTGAAAATCAGGAGGCATTGGATAATCTGGATGAAATTCTTGATCTTTCAGATGGTCTTATGGTGGCTCGGGGTGATCTTGGGGTGGAGTTGCCACCGGAGAAGGTACCGGTTATTCAAAAGGAAATTATCCAGATGGCAAATCGCCAGGGTAAGCCAGTTATTACTGCCACCCAGATGCTGGAATCAATGATCAATAATCCAAGACCTACAAGAGCTGAAGCCAGTGATGTAACCAATGCCATTTTTGATGGAACCGATGCTGTAATGCTGTCAGCAGAAACAGCGGTGGGTGAGTATCCGTTGGAGGCAGTTCGCTTTCTTGTAAAAAATGCGGAAATTTCAGAGGCAGTTCTTCCGTACGATAAACTTCTTAGCGCAGGAGCCCGCCATTCTACTCAAACTATCTCCAATTCCATTTGTTATGCAGCCTGCGCCATTGCCAGTGATTTAAAAGCACATGCCATTCTTGCTGCAACTCAGAGTGGAAGGACAGCTCGAATGGTGGCACGGCATCGTCCAAGACCATTCATTATAGCCTTAAGTCCAGAGTCATATGTCAGACGGCAGATGCAACTACTCTGGGGGGTGATTCCCCTTGAAGTTCGGGATGAGGATTCAGTAACAGAACTATTTGATGATGCGATTGCCCGTTCACTGGAAAATGATCTGATGCAACATGGTGATACCATAGTCATTATCGCCGGTGTTCCATTTAAGGTGGTCGGTTCCACCAATATGGTGAAGATTCATGTGGTAGGAGATATTAATCTTCATGGCATGGGAATAGGGAAAGAAACTGTCACGGCAGAAGTTACCGTCGTCGATGAATATAGCAGCCTGGATGAATTTAAAGTCGGGAATATTCTGGTGACACATACTACTGATAATTCCATGATAGAAAGCATGAGCGGTGCAGCAGGAATCATCACTGAACAACCGGGGCTTACCTCACATGCTGCCATTGTTGGGCGTGAAAAGGGTATTCCTGTGGTTGTCGGGGTGAAGGATGCTACCAGAAAATTGATAAACGGACAGGTTGTAATTATGAACTGTCAGTATGGACAGGTTTATCGAACCAAATACCGAATGGTATGAAACGTGACCATTTTTTCCCGGAAGAATCGTCTTGAACTGGATCGTTCTCTCTTTATTTCTGGAAAAGGAACGAACTATTTTTCCAGCCAGCGATATCCCATCCCATATTCGGCGCGGATGGCATCAAAGTCCGGGTCTGTCTCACGGAATTTTTCTCTGATTCGTCGAACATGGGCGGCAATGGCGTTGTTGGTAACCACTACATTTGCTGCGGCCATGAGCTGATCGTGTGATTTTACATGGCCTGGCCGGCAGGCCAAAGCGCTTAAAATCCAAAACTCTGTGAGTGTCAGGCTGACCAGCTTCTCTTTCCATTGTACTTGTTTTCGTTCTTCGTCAATTTGCAGCGAGTCATGATTGATGATGGTTTCAGCCTTTTGCTGCACAGATCCTGAAATTGCCTCCAGCATCTTGAACAGTGCTGAAATGCGAACGGGCAAAAAATCGAGAGTGGTGGTGTCTTTGGTGAGATAATCCCATGCACCCAGCCGCAGGCCTGAAACACGGTCCAGATCAGAATTCCTGGCGGTGAGAAAGATAATAGGAAGGGTGGGAGAGAGATTTCGCAATTCTCGACAGAGGTCAAACCCGCCCTCCATCTCATCGTGCAGCATCACATCAAGGATGGCAAGATCCGGAAGTTTCCATGCAAAGGCACTGCTTGCCTCGGGTCTGGAGCTGTAACTGTTTACACGGTAGCCATCGCGTATCAGAGCCTGGGCGTAGTTGTTGCGCAGGGTTTCGTCATCTTCCACCAGTGCGATTGTGTATGCCATTTTTCTCCATGGTATGAACAGTCAGTATTTGTCCTCGAAATTTTCTTTCCCATGCTGTATTAGCATAGAAAGAGCCATCTGCCTATCACAAGACATTTATTGCGGTGAATTCTTACGTGAATTGAGCTTTGATAGAGTTGCAGTTCGGTATAAACAGAATTGTGATACAGTGCTGGTGAAAATATTGCTGCCGGATTCACCACTGATACGTTGTCATAATGTGTCATTTTTCAAGCGCAAATTGTCATTGTT
Source organism: Desulfocapsa sp. (assembly GCA_022712975.1). GTDB lineage: Bacteria > Desulfobacterota > Desulfobulbia > Desulfobulbales > Desulfocapsaceae > Desulfocapsa. The sequence goes on along the minus strand of JAFLJO010000082.1, from coordinate 4,149 downwards.
CTCTCCCTCCTTTGTCATGGTTCTGTTTTTTATTAGTCATCATAAAAAACTTGGATTATTTGATAAAAGGAAAAAGGAAAAATGGTAATTGGGGAAAAAGACAAAAAACGGACAGCGCCTGATCCTGGAAACGCACTGTTTATTTTTTATGTTGGATTTGTGATGGTAATCTCTTTTCTGGCAATGCTTGTAGATGCTCATGCTGGAACGAAAAATTCGATAAAAGAAATATCACTTTCAGTTCCTCATCGCCTGCAGGATGTGGAAGTCTCTATCAGTGGCCTGACAGCAAGAGCCATGGCTCGTCAGCAGTTTGTTGATGCCGCGGATCAGTTGCAAATGAAGACTGGCGATAGAACGATTGCCAATTTTGCACCTGATGAAACCGGGTAAGTGATGAACATTCAATCCGACTGTCGGAGTAAATTCAAGTACAATGTGCTTATCTGCACAGCCGTTCTTTCCTGTGAAAGGTTACAAAAGAGTTCTGGAATGAGCAGGAATCGTATGTTAAATGAATAGTAGTCACTTTTTTCTAACATACAGGAGATAGCATGTTTATCAAAAAACAGTACAAATATATACTTTCCATTGTCTGTTTTTCCTTGTTACAGGCAGGCTGTTCAATTTCCTATTCCCTGGAAAAATCATCGGATTCTGTTTCGGCAAGCCTTGACTCTATAACTTCTATTTCCACATCGTCCTCAGGTGGTGAAGATGAAAAAGTAAGCGCCACAAGTACCGTGTATGAAGAAGATGTGGCAGCTGCAACTGTTTTATATGTCGGCCGCAATAAGACCACCGATGAATACCAGCGACAGGTTACAAATATTGCCAAAAATCATGGGATAAGTAACTGGGAACAGGAACAGAGTACCTTTCTTGGGATGGGTAAGGGCTTGAGGCGTGCAGGTGTCAGTAGAGATTCCATTGCCAATATTCCTTATTTTCGATCCATGGTGGCTGATAATTCAACAAGCTATTCCAAGGTCATTAAAGGATATCTGATGTAGCATCAGATAGACAGAAGGTTGATCTGTAGTTGATCTAACAAAATTTCGCTTGCTATATTGTTAACGTAGTACCTATGCGACAGTGTATCTACCTTCTCTTCCTTTTTTTCTTTCCGGTGCCGATGGTTGCAGCATATCCAGCGGAACAGCCGGAGGATGTCAGTATTGACTTTCTCTATATCAACGCCAATGCAGGCGAAGCGGCTGGTGGACACACTGCTTTGCGTCTTGGTGACTCAGTTTTTCATTATCAGTTTTTCCCTGATTCTACTTTTCTTCTTGTCCGTGAACCTTGGCATTCGTTTCGCTTTCTGTATAATGAACTTCATAATCGCAGTATTTCCATTGCTTCTCTTCCTCTGGAGCTATCCGTAGCAGTCCAAATTAGAAACCATTTTACAGAACTTCTTGTTGCACAGCAGGAATTTGTCTATGATTTTGAGGAACTGCATCAAGAGAAACAGCTTGTTGATCAGGTTATTGATGGAAGTCTGAATATTTCTGTGGACTGCCTTGGATTTTTTAATGAACATCCGGATTCTGTTATTGAGGAGAACTCGTTGTCTGAGTTTATTGGAGATGATTCTCTGCAAAGGCTTGTCAGCAAAGCGGATGAGGCTCTTCAGGAGCGTGTGCAGATAGTAATTGATGGTGAGAGACCGGGGAAAGAATTTCAGGAAATAGTTGCCTGGCGGGAAGCACTGCTGGTGCTGTTCAATGGCCGAACCCTGAAACCTGATGCTTTTGTTTATCCCATGGAAGAGGAGAAGGTATTAAGTGTTCTTGAAAAAAAGACCCTTGAGGGATTCTCCCAATATCTTCAACACTCCCTTGTAGAACTGCTTCGCTCTGCCCGCCCCGATAGAGGAGAAGCTCTTCTCTTGCAAATTGCCAGGTATCTCGCAGTTCAGAAGTCTCTTTCAGAAGGAAGACTTTTCACTCTTGATCCATTTTTCAAAGAGGTAAGAGTCGTAGAGTTAACAAATGAAGACATAGGAGAAGGACGATTATCGGGGCTGCAGAATAATTTTTTGCAGCAGACAATCATTCGTCGAGAACTATTTTTTCAGGAGATACAGCATCTGGAGATGGCTTATTCTCTTATGGAGACAAGCAGGGCCAGGGCATGGGAATTAGCCAAGGTAAATGATATGCAGCGCAGTGTACGCATTCTTGCAAAAGTAACACTGCCGACTCGTCCGGGTGTTATATGGTTTGAGTTTCCCAAAACGCATAAAAGAAACCTGCGGGAAATAAAAGAAGTATTAGATCGGGAGTTGGTTGATCGGCAAAAACAAAGGGCAGAACTTTACGGCTATAATCTTGTATTGCGTAATTGTGCCACAGAACTTATTCGATCTCTTAATGCTGCTTTTTCTGACTCAGAAACAGGCCTGGAAGCTCTGGGGGGATGGCTGGAACCGAATGATGGACTGGTTTTTATTCCTTTTATTTTCTATGAAAAGTCCATTAGAGCCTATTCCCTGCAAAATGAACAATTTTTACAGGCCAGACGTTTACGCAATCTTGAGAACTTGTATAATCAGGAAAATGACCTCCTGGTCTGGTTGAGGGAGTCAAATACACTTAGCTCGACTCTTTATGAGTCCCGTAGCAAGGATACCCCATTTCTCTTTTTTACTGATGATTCATTGCTGCTTCGTCCGCTTCTGGGTGCCTTAAATGTTGGTTATGCTGCTTTATATGGTGTTGCAGGGATTGTACGTCTTCCCTTTGATAATGGTGTCAGTTTTAACCAGGCAGCACGGGGAGCTTTTTATAGTTTGCCGGAACTGGCATTTGGTAATATTAGAAAGGGGAGTTATTCCACAGGGGATTTTCAGGTGAAAGTATCTCCGCACATGAGTAAAGGTGAACCATGAAAGATCAACAGCCCAAGCAACATCAGCCGAAACAACATTTAGCCGCCATTGATCTGGGTTCCAACAGCTTTCACATGGTGATTGCCCGTATTGAAGATGGTCATATCCATATTCTGGATAATTTAAAAGAGATGGTGCGTCTGGGTGCTGGGCTTGACAAAAACGGTAAATTGTCTAAGGAGTCCCGCACACGTGCCCTTTCATGCCTTGAGCGTTTTGGTGAACGGGTGACAGATTTCCCCGAGGGTAGTGTGGCAGCTGTTGGCACCAATACCCTGCGTCAAGCAAAGGATTCTCATCGGTTTTTACAAAAAGCCAGCGAGGTTCTGGGCCATCCGATTTCTGTCATTGGAGGAAAAGAAGAGGCTCGCCTTGTGTATCTGGGTGTGTCCCTTTCTCTGGTGGCTGAAGGTGGCAAACGTTTTGTCATGGATATAGGTGGCGGCAGTACAGAACTCATTATCGGCGAGGATTTTGAACCCCAGCATCTGCGTAGCCTCAATATGGGGTGCGTAAGTATGAGTCGCGAGTTTTTTCGCAATGGGAACCTGGATAAGAAGTGTTGGAAAGACGCTGGTATTGCTGCTCACCTGAATCTCCGTCCTGTGAGACGTTACTTCCAGAAAGTAGACTTCCGTTCTGCCACTGGGGCTTCCGGAACCATCAAAGCAGTGGGGAGAGTGGTGAACAGGCTTGGACTTGAGTCCTATAGTATCACGCTCGATAGCCTGTACAGGATACGGGATATAATGATTGGAGCTGGAAATTTGTATCACCTCAAACTACCGGGTTTAAAAAGTGATCGGGAAGCTGTTTTTGCTGGAGGCCTGGCCGTCCTTATCGCTACCTTTGAGGCTCTGAAAATTAACACCATGCAGGTTTCCGATGGTGCTTTACGGGAGGGGCTGCTGTATGAGCGCCTGGGGAGAATTAAGAGTGAAGATACCCGTTTGAAGACCGTTATAAGTGTGCAGCAACGCTTTCAGATTAGCCGCGACCATGCAAGACGTGTAAGTAAAAAGGCGCATCAACTCCTGACCGCCTGTGAAAAAACATGGAATTTGCGATTGGAAGATGCCGAACTTCTGCACTGGGCGAGCAGTCTGCATGAAATTGGCCTTGCAGTCTCTTTAAGTGGATACCAGAAACATGGTGCATATATGCTGGAACATGCGGACTTGCCCGGTTTTTCTTTTGAAGAGCAGGTCTGGATGAGTGTTCTGGTGCGCTACCACCGAAAAAAAATAGCAAAA
>JAFLJO010000177.1 GCA_022712975.1 Desulfocapsa sp. | reverse complement strand
CTTGCCTTACCGTTTCGGAACTATATGATCTATTATCGTTGTATTGAAGAACGAGTAGAAATAGTAAGGGTCTTGCATGGCTCAAGAGATATGGGGGGAATTTTTTAAAAGTATAGTTCGCCTGTTCCAATTATTTTTTTGAATACAACCTTTTTGTTTAGGGTGGGGATCTGTCGTTTTCAACTTGATAACTTGGAAGCCTGCCCCCCATTTCTTTTCTTTTTTACTGAATTTAGTGAATAGTATCTCCTTTTCCTCTAACTCAACAACTTAGAATCCTGACACCACTCTTTTTTATTTTACTCTGACCCCAATTATCCTCTGACCCCAATTATCGAATATGGGTGTGCCGAGATCTGACGCGTCGATACGGCGCTCATCTTGTGAGGTATGCCGATGATTTTGTGATACTCCGCAAAGGCAGGGTAGACGCACCCATGCAGGTGATGAAGATGGTCTTGGATATCAGTGCTCTACTCTACCCGATTTTTTGGTAACGTGTCCCCTGAATTATTATCCATCCAAAATTTTCGAGCTGTGCGGGTAGGATGCCAATACAGATAAGTACTTGAAATCACAAGTTGCTGTTTGCTCCATACTTATTAAGGATATTGTCGTTAATATGCTATAATTATGTGTTTTCTTAATTGATAGGCCTAAGTAAGAATTCTACCCGCACAGCTCGAAAATTTTCAAAGTAATTGGCAATTTTCGTGACCCTTTTTGTTTTCCAAGAGGAATAGTTGTTAAAGTAACGAGAAATTGCGGAGAACAGAGGCGACTTTATCGTCTTTTACTGCGAGTTCCCTCATTGCACTAATTAGACGGGTTAATTTTGACCCTGCATCATTACCAATGTCAAGGTCACGCCTGAATTCTTGTTCAAGATGATCAAGGCGTTCAATAACAGGTTTTACCATGGTGCGACGATCCCAAGCGATATAAGCAAACAAACCAAGAATTAAGGACATAATTCCAAGAAATAATGTGAGCATAGTACTAGTCATATCATCCATTCTTTGGCCAAGTGCCTCCTGGCCGGATTTCATTTCAGAGCGGGGAAAAAACGGGGTCAGACCACATTTACCAGCGAAACAATCGCGGTCTGTCCCCTATTCTCCGTTAAGTCAATAAATCAACAACGTCCCCTTTTTTTCTACCATATAACACCATTTTGTGAAAATGGCAATTATATTACTGCTCAGTTCTTTAAGCCGAACAGTCTGTATCAGTAGAAACGGGCATAATGTCATTTGGGCAAGAGGTGTGCGGTGTCCGGTAACTGACAACTTACATAGAAACAATTCCCACAGAAACTTTAATATTCCGATACATAGATAGAAATAGGGAACACAAGTACCGTGGTCTGACCCCTGTTTCTTCCCGATCTCTATTGATTGTTTTTGTATGACAAGGAATGGACAAGGAATGAATAGGTAACGTGTCCCAGGAATTTTTACCTACCGTGACCCTATTTGTTAAGAGATTGTAAATTAACTTGTGAGAGCTACTTAGAAACGATAGAATGTTTTTGGGATGTTGAACAGTTATGTCTGGAGATCGTACTTTACCAGTTCACACGCCTTTCCAGAAAGACAATTGGGGCCTGTCCCCGGTTTTACAAAGGAGCTTCCTTATGAATATACAACAGGCCATTGAAAACAGTAGGTGCTTAAGTGCGAAAGAGAAAGCGACACTCGCCCATTGTTTAATTTCTTCACTTGAAACAAAACAGGATGAGGGAGTTGAACAAGCGTGGGGTGAGCTAGCCGAAAAAAGGTTCTCGGATATTGTTACCGGAAAAGTCGAACCGGTGTCTTGGAATGATTTAAAAAAAGAAATAACAGAATAGGCAATGGAGGAGTTACTGTTAATATTTCACCCTGAAATTTCTCTGGAAGTAAAATTTTCTTACACGTGGTACCAGAAACAAGCAGATGGTTTAGGAGATGATTTCCTGAGAGAACTAGAGGATGCGTATCAAGTAATTAGCCAGCTACCAAATACTTGGCCGTTATTTCAGAAAGGATTCCGACGGTATTTACTTGCACGCTTTCCTTTTTCGGTGATTTATCGAGAGCAAGATAGCTTAATTTACATTGTTGCTATTATGCACAACAGTAGAAAGCCTGGTTACTGGTTATCCAGAGTATAATTTTCTTTTTTGGGGAACGAGGTGCAGTTTTCAAAAAAGTCCCGGAAGGGTATGTCGGACTTGTCGAAGAATTATCAGGAGCCAATACTCAAACGCTTAAAGAAGCAAGAGCAAATCTCCAGGAAGCAATAGATATGACTTTTGAGGCCAATCGTATTCTTGTCGAAGAATCCATCACAGAAATGCAAGATGTTATTCGTGAACCTGTTTTTGTACGCACATGAAAAGACGAGTTCTCGTCTGCCATCTTGAAAAGAATGGTTGTGAACTCCTCTGAGGAGGTGCTTAATTGGGGTCTGTCCCCGATTGTTTCCCGCCTCGTTCCTAAGCACCTCGTACGCAACTCCACAAAGGAGACGACAGCTATCCTGACACAGGGGGCTCGTGTCCCCGATTTTCTTTCGATTTCCTTTTTAAAGAGGCTTCTTTAAACACCCATTTGTCAATCCTGACCCCATTTTTTTCTTCTCGTTCTATATGATTTTATTTTACTCTGACCCCAATTATTTCTTTTCTACCCCTATTGACATTCCTGCCTTTAACATGTACAGTAAAGCTGTACATATAAAGGAGAAACATATGGCAATTCAAACGACCTATACTTATACCCATGCCCGCGCACACCTCGCTTTTTTAATAGATGAGGTAACCCAAAACCGAGAAGTGGTTATCATCCAACGACGTGGGAGTGAAGACGTCGCCATGATAGCGGCTGACGAATTGACCGGCATACTCGAAACGGCACATTTGCTTCGTTCGCCCATTAATGCAGAGCGACTCCTTACCGCCCTGGATAGAGTTAGAAAAGGAACCGGCACACCACAAACAATCGACGAGCTTCGTAGCGAAATCGGTTTTGAGTAAGCGTTATATAAAAACGCCCAGTACTACTATGCAGCGAGAAGCAGTGTTTCAACCAGAGTTTCGGGAGGATTTACGTTATTGGGTGGAGACTGACCGTAAGACAGCTCTTCGAGTTTTTAAATTAATCGAAGCGATAATACGAGATCCGTTTCAGGGTATCGGCAAACCGGAGTCTCTGAAGTTCCTCGGATCAGGTGTTTGGTCTCGCCGAATTACTCAAGAACATCGCTTGGTTTATGTTGTGGGGCATGAAAGAATCGACTTTGTGCAAGGGCGTTATCATTATAGCAAATAAGCATCAGGAGGAAAATAGGAAAATAGGGACAGACCACGATTGTTTTACTAAATCAATGAATCAACAACGTCCCCCTTCCCTTTCCGTTTGACATGTCTTGACGCTATGAATAAAAATGAATATAATTTGTTAAAATAACTTCAATGAGGATGCCAAAATGAAAACGGTCACAATGAGGGTTGATGACTCAATATATCAGATGATCAAACAAGCTGCGGATGGCCAAAAAAGGAATCTATCCAATTTTATTGAATTTGCCACATTGCAATACCTGTCATCTATTCAATTTGTCGATAGTGAGGAGATGAGTGAGATATTGGCAGATAAGCAACTATACCAAAATCTAAAGGATGGCTTGGATGACATAAAAAAGGAAAACTACACACTTGTCTGAA
>JAFLJO010000091.1 GCA_022712975.1 Desulfocapsa sp. | reverse complement strand
AACGGATCACCTGAAGCAAGAACGGTCACATCTCCATTTTTAAGAGCATCCCTTATCGTATCGATACAGATTGTCAGGGGAACAACTGGAACCAGAGGAGGACAGAAGTCAAATAAACAACGTTTCTGGAGCTCTTTATATGAACGTTTCGAAGCAACAACTACAACGGATGTCTCAAGTGCTGACTGGAGTACTGCCTGATCAGATGAAGGATCAAAACCTATAATATGGAGCACTGAACAGCTCATCGTCACAGGTCCTCTTCTGTTTGAAATACTATGCTCGTTGTGGCATCAACAAGATAAACAGTAACATCAAGTCCGGATACCTTTTCAGCGTAGTCCTTAGCTGCGCCACAAACTCTTGCAATAACCCTTTCTTCTCCAAAATCAAGTAAACGCCCATATATTTCCCGTGCAGTGTTAGAACCTTCAAGGGATTGAAGGAGCTTTGCATTACAATCAAGTTTTTTTAGAAACTCTAAAGCAGCCGGAACTTCAAGTGCCCCATTTCGTACATGGGTTTGCGGTATCTGCATCCCGCACTTAATAATCTTGGCCCACATAGCTGAAAGATGAATTTTGCTGAAATTATGTTTTGCAGCTTCGACAAGGGAGAAGTGGAGAAAATCGCCCATCATGACCTGGGCCTCTTCGGGGAATTCAAGGTACTCTTGAACTGCTCTTTCTGATGTCCTTCCGGTTGAAAGAATAATTTCATCAATTCCAGCTTCTTTGGCCACATCCATAGATGTTGCAATGGTTGCGGTCCAGGCATCCGCAGAGACAGGTCTTACAACTCCAGTTGTCCCAAGCACAGATAATCCGCCAATAATTCCCAGCCGGTGATTAAGCGTTTTTTCTGCAAGTGCTTCACCTTCGGGGATGGAGATAGTGATCTCAAGCTGCGTGGAAGGATTGCTATTACTTTCAAGAACTGCTTCTGCAACTGCTGCCCTGATCATTTTTCGTGGCACCGGGTTGATTGCAGGTTCACCTACGGGAATGGCTAGTCCTCTTTTAGTAACAGTTCCTACTCCTTTGCCGCCATAAATCTTAAAAACTTCATCGCCTGATTGCTCTTTTCCTGCATAACAGACAGTGGCCTCTATAATGGCGCCGTTAGTCACATCAGGATCATCACCAGCATCTTTAATAATGGATGCCGTGACCATATGTTTCACATGATCAATTACCCGCAATGATTCAAGTTGAAATTTCACCCTGTAACCATCAGGAAATGGAATTTCAACACTTTCTTGCTTAATACCTGTCAAAAGCAACATTGCAGCAGCTTTTCCAGCTGCTGCTGCACAGGCACCGGTGGTATATCCAGATCGTAATTTTTTCATAAAACACAAAAAAAAAAGGCCATCCTGCGTAACAGAATAGCCTTTCAAATCATAAAGAACTCTTTATGGGGAACTACTCACAGAGCACCATTAATTAATAGCCTCAGAAAGTTTAGAGCCAGCTTTAAATTTAGCCACATTCTTAGCTGGAATATCGATGGTTTTTCCGGTCTGGGGATTTCTTCCCTTACGAGCTTCACGCTTGGAAACAGAAAAAGTACCAAAACCTACCAAGGTAACTTTATCGCCGTTTTTCAATGTTACAGCGATGGCTGCTAGAGTACTGTTTAATGCTTTCTCAGCAGCGGCCTTGGAAATATCAGCGGCACCTGCAATATTTTCTACTAATTCCTTCTTGTTCATAAATCCCTCCCGGAAACTTCTTTTCTAATTTAACAGGATACAGACTGGGCTGCTCCCCTCATCTCTTCTATGTTTCTTTAATAAAAGGCTGGTTGATTGTCAAAAGAATAAAACTAATAGCGTAATCGAATAGATAATCAAAATCAAGACATTACTCCTTTTCTGACAAATCTTCTAGCCTCTTCCTCTCCCCTCAACTACGCAATTTGAGGTCAAGAAGGACTCGTAAAAAACCCATCGACTTAAAGAAATGTATGATTACAACACGTTCAGGAGATCTTGTCAATAGTACTGCATCATTGCCGGAAAGTTCCAAAACAACATCTAAGCCACTTGGTTTTACCCGACATCCAGAAAAACCACGTTCTAACAAAAAGTCTTCACATTCTTCAACTATTGATAACAATTTACTCTTTATTTCTGTTTCCTCAAGTAAACGCGTGGCAAGACAGGAATTTGATGCTTTATCGTGGTTGCTCAAATGAAAACTTTTTGCCAATGATCTGATGTCTTCTTTATTCAGACCAGCATCAAGCATTGGCGTCTTTATACCAAATTCCTGAATAGCTCTAGAACCGGGTCTGTGACTCCTCAGGTCATCAACATTACTTCCATCAAGCAACACGGGATCACCAGATACGTTAAGACTACGCTGAAAAGTTTGATGCATTCTTTTTTTACAAAAATAACAACGCTCAGGACTATTTGCGACAAATTCCGGCCATGTCAGTGGATAAAGCCTGATCTCCAGTATTTGTTTACTGCTGATATCCAGTTCACGAAGTAGTGCTGCGGCAGCAGTACTTTCTCGTTTGGATACAAGCTCTGACACTCCACGAAGCACAAAAACACGTTCTTTACCTAATGCTTCACAGGCACCATAGAGTAGAAGTGTCGAATCAACTCCTCCTGAAAATGCCACAGCAACACATGAATACTGCTTCAAGGTCTGCAACAGAACCTGGTATTTTTCTTGACTATCCAGCTATCAATCCTTTGGAATAGTAGCATCAGGAAGTAATTCAGCCGGCTTATTGAGCAGAAATGTACCATCCTTCATCCACGACTTAAGGGTTTCGGCAATTTCTCTGGCCATTGGCAAGCTGGAAAGTGGTGCTGTGGGAACGGCTTTCCCATTAACTTCAATGGATCCTGATTTTAATTGTGCATAACTCACTTCACCATAGGTTTTGTTAATGCCGTTTGAATAATCATACCCGTAATCAATAACCTGGGTAAAAAGATCATCGTCTGAGACACCAGTGTAAGCAGCCATTTCAGCATTTAAAATTGGAATTGGGATACCTAAACCAATGGCCATGGTATTTCCGTATCCCAAAATGGATATTCCCCGAATGTAACGAGACGACATCTGTTTCATATCACCCTGAACCATTATCGTTCCGGCCGGTCTAACCGGTGTGCCATTTTCATGCCTCGGAGCATTAGGGTTGTGCTGAGTACCTTGTGAGGTCACATAACCGATGCCACCACCTAAGAAAATCCTGGTTCCTATCCCAATCGTTTTATAATGGGGATCATTAAACAGGGGACTCAAACTACCGGCACTACAGTAATTGGCATTTCTACAATGGGGTTTTAAGGTTCCCATATAGGTATGTACTGCCTTATCGGTTAGATTCACGGCACAGTTATAATTCTGATATCCGTTTCTGGGATTACAAAGCAAAGCAGAGGGAAGTTCTGCCAGGGTGAATTCCTTTTTCATTTTTCGCGCAAGGTAACAATCGGTTCCATAGGCTTTAGCCTCAAGAAATACTTTTTTTCCAGCGAGCAGGTCTTCAATAACATGGCCCCCTCCATAACGAAATTCACCGGGGTAAAGCTTATTTAAAGGATCATCTTCAACGGGTTCTGTGGCGCCAATATAACAATCAACTGCCGCAAGTCCTGCGTAGGCAGATACCTTATTAATCCAAACCTTGGATGCTTTAATAGTGGGGGTCATCTGGCCAAAATTTAAAAAGGCTCCGGAAGAGCACATGGGCGAGAAAGTACCGGTGGTAACAACATCCACTTCTCTTGCTGCATCTTCAGCACCCTTTGTTTTTACAATGTCAACCATCTCTTCGGCAGTGACAATAACAGCCTCACCGGCTTTGATGCGACCATTTATTTCTTCGTAAGTTTTCTGTACGGGGGTATCGCTCATGATTTTACTGTTCTCTTTTATGAAAATAATGTAACGCTTTTTAATACGTTGTCGTAAATGCTAGAAATACGCATAGAATGTACCTGTTCAGCAGTGCTTATTCCAGTCCTTTTTTACAACTTGACATACTTTTCCCTTTGCCCTACATTCCGCTGTTATACTATGACATTTTTAAACCACTCTCTTTTTATATTAAAAAGGATTACCAATGGCTCAAGACCTCACTCCGGTTCGAGATGGAATCGATACAATCGACAATACTATTGTTGAACTCCTTAAAGAACGACTCTCCCTTGCCAAAACAATAGGCAAATTAAAGAATGAAAGTAACCGTGCCAAATGGGATCCATTAAGGGAAAGACAGATATACGAACGCTTAGCCAAGCTGAACGATGGCATCTTCCCCAAAGATGCACTGCATTCAATCTTTCATGAAATTATCACCGCATGCAGACTCTCTCAACAGAAGATTGCTGTTTCCTATCTGGGGCCTGAGGCCACTTTCACCCATCTTGCAGGTGTTAAATACTTTGGCCATTCCGCCACATACAGTCCCATGGAATCTATTGCTGATGTGTTTGCAGAGGTTGAAAAGGGACGCACTCAGTATGGAATAGTTCCAGTTGAGAACTCCATTGAAGGAGCTGTATTTTCAACGCTTGATTCCTTTATGAAGTTCAGGGCGAAGATCTGTGGCGAAGTACGGATGGAAATCACCCATAATCTGGTTTGTAAATCAGGTAATATTAGTGATATTCAAACAGTGGCCTCACACACCCAGCCGCTGGCTCAATGTCGTGAATGGCTTCGCAAGCACTTACCAACATGTCCTACCTTACCTGTATTTTCCACAGGTGCGGCGGCCCAGATGGCTGCCAACAATCCCAATATCGGTGCAATTGCTTCGTCTCTTGCCATTACAACCTATGAACTGCAGATAGTTGTTAAAGGAATTGAAGATTATCGCGGCAATACTACACGTTTCCTGGTTATTGGCAAAGAATCACCAACACCCAGTGGAGCAGACAGAACATCTCTACTTCTTGGAATTAAAGAACGACCCGGCGCATTGAATGAAATCTTAAGTGTAATAGCCAGAGCAGGAATTAATCTTGCTAAAATTGAATCAAGACCCATTAAGGGAAAGCAGTGGAAGTACTTATTCTTCCTTGATTTGATGGGACATGTTGATGAACAGCATATCAAGGATTGCTGTAAAACCTTAAACGCGCTCTGTTCTTATTTTGAATGGCTGGGCTCTTACCCTGTATCCGATGAATCATCCTCCGATGCGTGACATCTGTCCTGAACAGTTGACCTGATCCTCAGCCAATGTATGCCCTTTGGGCTTATCAAGGATGGTCTTCCTGATAAGCCCTCTGATTTCCTGATCCGTGGCACCTTTACGCAACAATGTTTTCAAATCAGCCTCCTTGTCGTGAAGCAGACACGCCCGAAGGCGTCCGGCAGAGGTCAACCGCAAACGATTACAGGTGTCACAAAAATGATGGCTGATCGGGCTTATAAATCCGATCTTTCCCTGTGAGCCATCATCCGTTGTCAAGGAATAAACCCTTGCCGGACCATCCATCCTGCGACCCGGCAAAGCTTCCAATGTACCAAGGCCAGCAATTATTTCCTGAAGATCAGAAGAGGAAATATAGGAAGCCTCTTTCCAGGTGGAATCACTTCCTACCGGCATAAATTCAATAAAACGTACCTGATACGGAGTTTCCAACGCAAGTCGTACAAAATCTACGAACTCGTCATCATTAACTCCCTTCATTGCAACTATGTTGATTTTCACATCAAAGCCAAGCTCACCGGCAGTTTTAATTCCCTTCCATACCTGAGCAAAAAGATCAAACCCTGTTATTTTTTTAAATCGTTCAGGACGCATGGTATCAAGTGAAATATTCAGCTTTCGAATACCGGCATCATATAGCCCCGCTGCCTTTTCATGAAGCAGAACACCATTTGTGGTTAAGCGAATTTCATCGAGCCCGTCAATTTGAGATAAAGAGGAAATAAAACCCATCACTCCCTTGCGCACCAGTGGCTCTCCACCAGTGAGACGAATTTTGTTCATCCCCATTCCAACAACAAGTTCTATAATATGCAGCAACTCCTCATAACTAAGGAGTTCCTCATGTTTGAGCATCTTCAAACCACCTTTATGGTCTACAGGCATGCAATATACGCAGCGTAAATTACAGCGATCAGTAATAGAAAGACGCAGATAGGAGATAGTTCGCGAGAACATATCAACTAATCCGTCGATTTTATGAGTATTTTCGTCTATATTTTTCATAGGCCTATGGTGTCATTTTCTCCGTGATGACCTGCATCATTGACTTTGCTGACAAGGATTAATATATTGGCATCCTCTTACCCTAAATATTTGTTTTTCGCCAGCAGTTATTTCTTCTGCCGGTACGGACAACATCAAGACCAACTGGTTCAAATAGATGCTGACACTGGGAATTGAAAGCTCATGCGATGATACTGCCGCCGCAGTATTACAAGATGACTCCACTCTTCTCTCTTCCGTGCTTAGTAGTCAGGATCAGATCCATACCCGTTTTGGAGGTGTGGTCCCGGAACTTGCATCACGATGTCACCTTGAATCCATTGTTCCTGTTGTAAACGAATCTTTAAAACGTGCAAAAATTACCATATCCGACATTGACCTTATCGCCGTAACTCGGGGACCTGGACTTATTGGATCACTTCTGGTCGGTTTTTCTTATGCCAAGGCCCTATCCTATGTCAGCAAAATCCCCTTTGTGGGAGTTGATCATATGGCAGGCCATATTCTTTCAGTTTTTCTTGAAGAGGACAAGCCTGAATTTCCTTTTATTGCACTCGTTGTATCAGGAGGCACAAGCTCCATTTACCGGGCGGATACCTTCACCAAATTCACCCTTCTTGGTAGAACACGTGATGATGCCGCAGGAGAGGCTTTTGATAAGGTGGCGAAACTTCTTGGTTTTCCATACCCTGGAGGCCCCGTCATTTCTCGTGAAGCACAATCTGGCAACAACAAAGCCATTCAATTTCCTCGTTCCTGGCTTGAAAAAGGCTCACTTGACTTTAGTTTTTCAGGACTCAAAACATCTGTACTCAATCATTGCAACCGGGAAAAGCAGAGAAACAACCCTCTTCAGTTAGCTGATATCTGCGCATCTTTTCAGGAAGCTGCCGTTGAAGTGCTTGTGGAAAAAACACTTCTTGCAGCTTCACAGCAAAGCATTCAAACTATAGTCTTGGGAGGAGGCGTTTCTTCCAACCCGCGCCTCAGACAACTCATGGAAAGACGTTGTAATGAAGATGGGAAAAAACTGCATATTCCACGCCCGTCATATTGTACTGACAATGGTGCAATGATCGCAATTGCTGGTCTTCACTCCCATCGCAAAAACTCCGGGTTTTCCTACGACCTTGATGTTTACAGTCGTTCTGTCCTATAAGTAAGATATGGGCTCAAAAAGAGCACAGAAGCTATGATTGGGTACGATTTGTCCCTATAATTTTTTTATAAATTAAGGAAAAAGAAGAAAAAAAACATATTTTAATGTATCGGAAGATTAACATTTACTTGGGAATTTTTCCTATGTAATGTGTCTGTTACCGAATACCGAATACCTTCTGCCCGCAGGGCATGATGTACATCACATGTCGCATATTAACAAACAGGCTAAATGAAATTTACACGGCTGAAACAATACTACTATCTCAAATTCCTGAGAATTAAAGGTGACCCGCGAGATATCGCCTGGGGAGCATGTATTGGTGCAATCATAGGCACCATGCCGGTAATGCCTTTTCATACCATAGGTATCATCGCCGTATGTTTTCTTACACGCACATCAGTCATAGCAGGGCTTTTTTCCAGCCTTGTAACCAGTAACCCCTTCACTTATATCCCGATTTATTACATCAGTATGGAGATCGGCAATTTTATCACGCCCTACGAAGTCAGCTGGACAAGAATCCAGAGCATCCTTGATGTTATTATTTCAGGGCGCGGATTTAAAGAATCTGTTAAGGTTCTTTCCGGTCAAGGCTATGAGCTTATCATCGTTATGATGAGTGGAGGCTTGGTACTTGCCATCCCCACTGCTATTTTCTGGTATGTTTTCACTCTGCGACTTTTCCTTAAAATTCGAGAAAAACGTCTGAAAAAACAGATCCTTCGCGAAAAAAAGATACATTCAAAAAAGAAGAAAAAGCTATGACTCTCTACGGCGAAACCCGAAAGTCCCTGCAGGAAGGAAAACTTGCTCCCCAAAAACAGCTTGGTCAGAACTTTCTGGTTCACAAGGCAACTGCTGCTGCCGTTGCAAGCTGTGGAAAAATACATCCGACTGATATCATTATAGAAGTAGGCGTAGGTCTTGGCGCACTCACCCAGCCCATTGCAGAACAGGCAGCACAGGTATTTGGGTTTGAAGTGGATAGCGGGATTGTTCGATTCCATGAAAAGAAAGATGATCTTCCTGAGAATGTAACACTCTTACACCAGGATATTTTAAAAGCAGACTTTGATGAGCTTTATCGACTCAGCAAGGGGCCTTTAAAAATCATGGCAAACCTCCCCTACTCCATCTCCAATCCTTTTTTATTTAAACTGATCGAACATCAGGAGAAAATTGCCTGGGCCACAGTCATGCTGCAAAAAGAAGTGGCCGATCGTTTAACAGCATCCCCTTCTACAAAACAGTATGGAATTCCTACGGTACTCTTAAAAAGCTGTGCCACGGTAAAGTCTCTGCTTACACTAAAACCTGCTGAATTCCATCCCCGACCCAAAATTGATTCAGTGGTTGTTCGTATTGAGTTTTGTGATCCGGAAACAGTTGCAGGGAAAGCCTATGACAGATTCCTTTTTCAGAAAATTGTACGAGCAGCATTCAGCCAGCGTCGAAAAACTCTTCTCAACACTCTTACTGCTGGAGGATTTTTCAGAACTCTTAGTGCAGATGATAAAAAACTTGCAAAACAACTTACCAGTGAGACCATTATTGAAGCTGATATTAAACCGGGTACACGAGCTGAAACGCTTGAATTGGAACATTTTATTGATCTGACAATGGCTTTTTCTCTGAAACTATCCAATGGCTAATTACGGGTAACTACTCGCAAGGTACACTCCATGCAAAATTTCGTTTTTCATAATCCCACTAAAATCCTTTTCGGTAAAAACACCATTCCTTTAATTGGTGATGAGACAGTGCTCTTTGGAAAAAGAGTGCTTCTGGTATATGGAACGGGCTCCATCAAAAAAAATGGGCTTTATGAGCAGATTGTACAATCACTTCATGCAGCTGATGCAATTATTACAGAGCATGGCGGAGTTCAGTCAAACCCTCTTCTCTCCCATGTTCACAAGGGAATAAAACTTGCCAGAGAAAACAGCTGTGATGTTGTCTGCGCAGTTGGAGGCGGCTCAGTAATCGATGAGGCAAAGGCTATTTGTGCAGGAACTCCAGTTCAACATGATGTATGGAAATTCTTTACCGGCAAAAAAAGTGTCAAAAACCCCTTGCCGCTAACCACTGTGCTCACTCTGGCAGCATCCGGGTCTGAAATGAATTCGGGGATGGTCATCACAAACGATGCAACATCACAGAAATTTGGTTTTGCTAATAAACAGTTATTCCCGAAAACATCCATTCTTGATCCCACCATCACCTTCTCGGTACCTGTAGACTACACAGCATATGGCGCAATTGACGCCATTTCCCACGTACTGGAATGTTATTTTACCACAACAGATCCTTACACCCCGGTACAAGACAGGCTTATGGAAGGAATTGTAATTAACGCCATGGAAAGCTGTAACAGGGTCTTGGTCAATCCGGATGACTATCATGCAAGGGCAGATCTTATGTGGACTGCAACCCTTGCATTAAATGGTCTCACAAGTTCAGGTCTTGGTAAGGTTGGATTCCCCATGCATATGATCGAACATAGCCTTTCAGCATTTTATAATGTTCCTCATGGTGCCGGACTTTCTGCGGTAATTCCCGGTTGGATGCGCTTCAATGCAAAGCTGCAACCTGACCGCTTCGCCCAGTTTGCGATACGTGTTTTTGATAAACACACAGGAAATATGGAAGAGAAAGCAACACAGGGAATAGAAGCTCTTAGCAATTGGTTCAGTGACGTCAAATCGCCTGTAACTATTACAGCATTGGGTATTCCAGGTACAGACATTCCCAAAATTGCTACAAATGCAATGACCCTTGCCAAAGTATGGAGAATGCGGGATTATTCAGAAGAAAAAATTGCAGCGATCTTGGACGAGTGTTTATAAAATCAGTAATGATTGAGAGCAATTTGTTCTAACATCTTCACAATTCCTGTACATGATGCCCTGCGGGCAGTAGGTGTTAGGTGTTCGGTATTAGGTTTTCGGAAACAGACATAGAAACAATTCCCACAAAAACTTTGATTTTCCGATACATGTACATGATGCCCTGCGGGCAGAAGGTATTCGGTAACTGACAACTTACATAGGAAAGATTTCCACAGAGGCTTTCGTTTTCCGATACTTTAAAATTATGATAGAAAAATACGACAAAAAGGAAGGATATTGCAAAATCCTCGGACATTTTCTCACATTTGACTACTGCAAAACCACAAAGAAAGGCTTGCCCTGCAGTAAAGTACTGGATTGCTGGTTTCAGCAATTCCCAATTGAGGAATTCATTTCTGAACATTACTCGGAAGAGGAATACAAAAAGATATTTGAACCGCCACAATCAAAGATTTCAAGTCTCACAGAAATCCTGGAACAGGCCCAGCAACGAATCAAAGAAAACAAGTAAAAACAATAGTACCGCACAATCACTGCCTTGTTTTTTTCACCAATTCACGACCATTAAGAGTCATATAAACAATGTCACCAGTCTTCCTTTCAACCTGGCATGTTCCGTCATATCTAACCTGTTCACCAGTAGACTTTTTAATAAAAATTGATTGTGGTTTGCTCCAATAAAAATAGAAATATTCATCATCCCAAAGCCGCTTCCTGCAATTAGGTACTTTCATAAGTCCTGCCGGTCTATGAGACTTATATTTCACCTTACATTTCTCAACCGCAGCAGCCCAGGAAATCGTGTCTGTTTCCAATACTTCCACCCCTGACTCACCAAGAAACCAAAAAGCAAGAATGATAAACAGAATAAAACCAATCCCTCCTATGATAGATCCTGTTTGAGCAGAAATTTTCATTTCACTTCTTTTCCCTGTCTTTCCGTGAATAGTCGCAAGAGACACTCCTGTAGAGCCATTTGTACATTAAACAACCGGATTTCGTTAGAAAAAACCTCACAGCACATTACAATAGTACCTGGAATTATATCGTCATGTCAACACGACATAATTGTTTGTAAAAGTTCTTTTGCACCCCCTATGGCAGGATAGTTTACCCTACAATATTGGCGTTTGAATGTATATGGCCTTATTGCGAAAACTTTTTTTGCGATTTCCTTATAGCCCATGCCCAAGTGAGAAAAAATCTTTGGAAAACAATTGGGGTCTGTCCCCGATTTCTCTCTCTGTGGCAGCTCCTCCCAATGGCCGAGGTATGAACTTTCAATCTGTTGTCCATTTATTTATAAAAGATATATAGAAATGGCGATCAGCAACGATGGCTCCGCGCTGGCCCACAATAGCTGAAGCAAACTCCTGGGCATGACCGATAATTTTTTCTATCGGCCAGCCCATGACTAAGCCAAGAATAAATACAGCACTAAAAGCATCACCTGCGCCAACGGTATCAACAATTTTAACCTGTGAGGCAGGGGCAACAGATAATTGCTGCCCACCCTGTAAATATACTGTTGCCCCTTGACTTCCCCTGGTAAGAATAAGGACCTGGAGTTGAAAACGCTCAAGCATGACACTCGCCTTTTGTTCCCTTCCCTCGGGTAGCAAAAGGAGTAAATTAAGTTCTTCTTCGTTCAATTTAACCCAGGAAGCGCCTTCCAGCAATGAAAGGACTGTGTCACGTTGCCACCAGGGAGGGCGCAGGTTGACATCGATAAAAACCGGGGCATTACATTGTTGTTTTACATTTTCTAAAGCATCACGACTGGACTGAAACCAGAGAGCAAGTGAGCCATGGTACAGAATGGGCACATCTGCCGGCAGATTCGAGATATTGTGCTGAATATGGCCATAGGCGTCCTCTGGTGATATCTGGTACCCAGGTTCCCCGTTTTTCACCTGCACCTTTACGGTACCGGTAGGCCGCTGAGAATCCTTTTGTAGAAAGTTTGTCGTCATGAGCCAGCCAGTCATTGCCTGTTCAATCTCCTGTCCCCTCCTGTCCTCACCTATCCTGCTGATAAATGCAGGTAACAGACCAAAAGCATGTAGGTGCCAGGCAACGTTAAAGGGGGCTCCGCCAAGCACTTCAGTCCCATCGGGAAAACAATCAAAGAGCACCTCACCAAAGATAACTGGTTGTATCTGTACCATGTTTTACTCCTGTTTTAATCATTTTATTGTTCGTCGTTGACATTATAAAACCATATCGCTTATGGTATTATACGATATAATATTGTTCAATACTAATGTGTAGCACATTGGCTCCGCCTAAGTTATGTGGTATCTTTTTATTACTATCCTGACAGATAGTACCCCAGTTAGACTATTTTTTTTCGACTTATGTTTCACTTGTCTGGTTAAAAAAGAATTTTCGATTCGGCACAAGCCTGATAGGCAAAAGCTTTTTCTTTCATTGTTCAAAGGAAACCGAAACACATGCAACCATCAGGATTATATTTACAACTTTTCAGTATCCATGGCTTAGTTCGCGGAAACATGCTGGAGCTGGGGCGTGATGCCGATACCGGAGGCCAGGTGAAATATGTAGTGGAGTTAGCCAAAGCGCTTGGTGAACGTGATGAGGTGGCAAAGGTCGATCTCGTTACCAGGCTCATCGATGATAAGAAAGTTGCTTCGGATTATGGTCAAGCCATTGAACCGCTTTCCGATAAAGTCAGTATTGTACGCATTCAGTGTGGAGGCAAAAAATATTTACGGAAAGAACTGCTCTGGCCCCATCTCGAGGAGTTTATAGACAAAACAATTCGCTTTATAAAATTGCAGGGGAAGACACCTGACCTCTTCCATGGTCATTATGCTGATGCGGGATATGTTGCCATGGATCTTGCATCTGCCTTTGACGCACCCTTTATTTTCACCGGCCATTCACTGGGGAGGAACAAAAGGGAGAAGTTGCTTGCTGATGGATTGAGTGAGGCCAGGATCAACAAACAGTATAAGATGGATACCCGTATCCAGGTTGAAGAAGATATCATGCGGCGAGCTGATCTCATTATCACCTCAACCCAACAGGAAGTTGACAAGCAGTACGGATTGTACGATAACGGTCATCATGATCGTTTTGCTGTCATCCCACCGGGCATCGATCTGGACACCTTTTACCCATTCTATGATTTCCAGCTTGACAGTGAACTGTTGAACGAAGAAGTCAAACAGATCAGGTTCACCCTCTTTAATGAACTACATCGATTTTGGACACATCCAGAAAAACCCTTTATCCTCACCCTCTGTCGCCCGGATCATCGTAAGAATATTACCGGCTTGCTCGAAGCTTATGGCACCAGCCAGGAATTAAAGGCCGTTGCCAATCTGGCGATTTTTGCGGGTATTCGGCGTAATATCACTACAATGGAAGACAATGAGCAGGAGGTCCTTACAGATATGCTCCTGCAGATGGATCGCTATGACCTGTACGGTAAACTGGCAATTCCCAAACAACATGATTTCGCCACAGAAGTACCGGAACTCTATCGAATTTGTGCTGATAGCCATGGCGTGTTTGTCAACCCGGCCATGATAGAACCGTTCGGCCTCTCCTTGATTGAGGCATCAGCAAGCGGTTTGCCGATTGTGGCAACCAATGATGGCGGCCCTGTGGATATTGTGGGGAATTGTGAGAATGGTATCCTGGTTGATGCTACCGATCCAAAGGAAATTACCGAAGCACTGCATTCCATACTCGTAGATGAATCACAATGGTCGCTCTTTTCAAACAACGGCATAAATGGTGTACGCAATCATTACTCCTGGCAGGTACATTGTGAAAAAACTATGCAGCATGCCTGTCAACTCCTTCCGGCTTTCAAGGACTCTATGAAACATCAAGAAGCGCAGACAACAGTTCAGCCATCACCCTCCTACGGCAAACGATTGACAAATGTCAAACAACTCATGATCACAGATATAGACAACACCCTTGTCGGTGACAACCAGAGCATGCAGGAATTGTTTTCACTGTTAGGTGAATATCGCAAAGATCTTGCCTGGGGCGTGGCCACTGGCCGCAGCATGGAACTAACCCTTGAGGCCATGACGGAATACAATTTCCCAATGCCGGATATTCTTATCTGCTCTGTGGGTACGGAAATCTACTATGGTCCGGATCTGCGCCACGACAAGGGCTGGCAAAAACATATTTCTAAACAGTGGAATCCTGAGAAGCTAAAAGAGGTGTTATCTTCCCTTGACTTCCTGGTTTCCCAGGAGGCAGAGGGGCAGAGAAGCCATAAAGTCAGTTATTACCTGGAAGACAAGGAAGAAAACCTGGCCAGGGTAAAGGAGCAGCTAAAGAAAAACAACGTACGCTGTCAGGTTATTTATTCCCATGGCCAGTTTCTCGACATTCTCCCTTTCAGGGCATCCAAGGGTAAGGCCATTGACTATCTTCGTTATAAGTTTGATTTTCCACCACGCCATGTGATGGTAGCCGGTGATTCAGGGAATGATGAAGACATGATTGCCGGTCGTGCCCGGGGCCTGGTGGTTGGCAATCACAGTGAAGACCTGGAAGCCTTGCGTGGTAAGCGGAACATCTATTTCAGTCCCAAAACCTATGCTTCAGGAGTTATTGATGGACTGAAGCATTACGGATTCATGTAACACTCCAAACGAACGCTTTATGTCTGGATAGATTAGATCTCTTCTCAACTCTCAAGAAACCATACAATACTATGCGGTGCTATGGTCTGTTGCTTTGCTGAATATTCAGCAATAAGGGTTCGGCTTCCAAATGGCATGGTATGGACATGCTTCATATCAAGGGTTTATTTTTTCCGCCCTTGGCCGAAACTGAAGATGGTAAAACATCTCAAGATATCGGTTGGTTTCATCCCGTTCCAGATTGGTGGCAAATTTCCAGAAGCCGTAGATGCATGTGAGTGACAACAATCTCTTGGCATATCGTTTCCATGTATAGCGCTCTTCGACTCTCTGCTGTGCTCCTTCCGATATTTTTTGCCAATGGGCTGGGTTGGTTTTGCACTGTTCAAAAAAATCGACCAGAATCTGTGAGGCTTGTTCTCCATGGTTGGGATCAATATGAAAGCCGGATATATTGTTCTCAATAATCTCCAGCGGCCCACCGTAGCACGTAGCAAAAGTGGGCAACCCTGACACCATGGCCTCTATCACAGTCAGGCCAAAGGCTTCAAAAAAGGCCGGCTGCACAAAGGCTCCTTTGGTATCGGCAATATATCGATACAGTTCACCTGATAGATTTTTATCCAAACGAATCCCCAGCCACCGCACCTTATCGTTCAGATTATATTGATCAATCAACTCATGTATACGGATGACCTGTTCCCGTTCCTCGCTGTCTGCCGAATTATCCGGGTTAACTGTGCCACCGATTATCAGCATGTTGGTCAGATTCTGTAAATGCTCGTTTTCCCCAAACCACTGAACCAGGCCGGCAAGATTTTTGATGTGGTCTAAACGGGCCATGGAAAAAATAATCGGCTTTTCCCGCTCCCTTAAGACGCCACGGCACTCCCCGTTTTCTTCACCGTATATCAACTGTTCCAGTTCTTCATGGAGACTGTATAGCCTGCGCTCTTTTTCCGTAACGGAAAAATAGGTGTTGTCATCTGCTCCAGGTGAAACAATATTAAACTTGGGGTCATAGACATCGATTCCGTGAAGAACCCGTTGCAGGCCGGGCATGGAAAAAGAGCCATAACTTTCGTACTGGCCGACCACATCAGCGGAACCGGCAATTTCCTGATAGGTTGAGGTGATAATAAAGTCTGCCGAATTCATTCCAATCAGATCAGCAGTAAATTGGCAGGAGAAATGATATTGATCTTCCATGTCCTGCCAGTAAAGGGCTGAATAGAGGTATTTTGTTTTTTCCAGGGCATGGGCAATGGTGCACTGAGTAACGCCTAAGCTCTGTGCAATCAGATAGGCTGCCAGGTTACCATCTGAATAGTTGCCAATGATCAGATCAGGACTTCGGCCCAGCTTGGCCAGGATGGTTGTTTCCGCCTCTCGGCTGAATCTTTCCAAAAAGGGCCACACCTCAAAGCGCGATATCCAGTGGGGGATAATTGCGGAGTTCGAGTCCCGAAACGGGATACGAAGAATATACACATTGTCGGTTCCGTGTACATGCTCTTCAGGTATGTTGCACATTGTTTCCCCGGCATCCGGAATCAAGCGGGTAATGATCATGATTTGCGGTTGAATATCCAAGCCCTGATTATAAATGCGTTTTTTCATTTCCCGTTCAAGGGCGCGAACCTGATCAAGAATATAGACGACCTGTCCGCCGGTATCGGGCAAACCCAAGACATTATCCTGACCGAAATAGCCATGTGGAGAGAGAACTGCTATATTGAATATCATGGGTATCCGGCCTAGAAATTTTTCCAGATTTTGATGATCCGGTGCTTCTAGCAGGTCGGCCAGCAAAAGCATACTTTCTCTGATGCCAGTGATCGTTCTTCCCCAGCCAGGTTCAAACCCCATGGCCCGCAGATCATTTTCCAGCTCAGGCCATTGCAACTCGTTCGGCTTCCTTTCAAGAAATTCCAGGCTCCGACTCAAGGCACGTCGAAGTGCGTGAACATCGGGGATACTGCTATTAATCATAAACGGCTTATCCTGGTATCCGTGAACCTTGAGAAAGGAAAACAATAATTTGTCACCCTGGCTCAGGTCATGGCCTAGACGACTTGAGAATTTACGGTTCAGAAATTCCACCCCATGGCCAATGGAGCGGGTTTGGGTCATTTTGGGAAAATCCCTTTCAAAGGGCGAAAAATCAATCTCAAGAATTGCTTCCTGTGAATGACCATTGACCAGCCTTTCCTTAAAGGCAAGGAATTCAGAAGCAGACACTTCTTCAAAGGTCATAGTTTCAAAATGATAGCGCAGGTAATGCCAGCGGGCAACGCCTGGGCGAACATCAATATATAACCAAGGCTCGTCAACGGCAGCTTCCTGGCATTTTTTTAGTGCCTGGGCAAGAGGGGAGTGGAGCAGCTCTTTCTGGTTATCCTCCTCACAGAATTGGACAAAGGTATCCCATATCTGGCTGCGAAGGATAAGACTTTTACCCTGTCCCTGAAAGCTGCGAAACAGGCTGTGAACAGCATCACGGTGCTGTTCGACCCAAGTACTCAATTCGTGAAACATGCTTTTCTTCTCCCCAGAGAGCCTGATGACGTCTCATCCAACAGACATCAGACTTTTTTTTAAAATTTGGATGAATTATTGCCTGCTATTCCCAGCTTCATAAATAAATGGCTGGGGGTGCAATACAATAAAGTGATACGTTTTACATATTGTTAATCGGTTGATTTAAAGCACTAATTTAAAAATCGAATATCGAATGTCGAACAAGGAGGTAAACGTAACTTTTCCGATCCACTTATGTTGAAATCTCACATAGCATTCAAAAAAAACAAATTCAAACATCCTATCAAAAAACCTAGTAACGCCCCAAAAAGATTAATATATTTAAACTGCTCTTCCATAATGGAAAGGAGAAGTCGTTCCAGGCGCATAAGATCAAGAGAATTGACTTTTTCTTTTACGATTTTCTGAATATTAAAAGAGGTGACAAGACTGGGAACTTCGACAGCAAGCATACCAGAAGCCATTCGTTGCAGGGAAACGTAGATTCCTTCTCTGACACCTGCGGGTAAAAGTCTGGAGATTTTCCCCACACGGTGATCCAAGAGATTGTTCAGCAGACTCACAACCATTGAATCCAAAGTTTTTCTGGTTTTTTCAGCTTTGAGAAGGGTAAAAGCTTCCTCTTTCAGCCACGTCCTTCCTCGTGTTATCCCGTCTTCTCCCATTAAATCAAAAAGTATTTCACCTAGTGGGATTTTACCGCCATCTATGTGTGTCTCAATGTTATCACAAATCATGGAGGCAAAGGCATTTGTGGTTTCCGGTTCCTGCAAAAGAGCAGCTAATTGCTGACTCAGGTTTGTACAAAACCCCTCTACCATATCATCATTATCATTCCCCACCATTTTCACCAGTGGAGTACCAAGTATTCCCACACTTCGTTCACGGAGAACTTTTGCCACCCTGCTCTGCACTTCATCATTCTGAAGCCACTCAACAATATCTTCTTCTTTTTCTTCAAGATATTCTCTTACTTTTTTTTCAACTACCTCGGGTGTAAGAAAACCACTTGCCAGAGCTGCCATTGGCCCCATACCTGCGACAAAGGAATCCACTCCCATGCGTACTCCTGTAACAATACGATCTCTGATCGCAGGTTCTGCAATAATCCCTGCCAGTTTACTGAGCAAAAGCGGGGTCTGGTTCTCAATGGAAGTTACAATCAACTCCTGCATGGAGCCAGGCATTATGTCACTTAAACTTTTTTCCTGCTGTAATACCGCATACACCTTTTGCTGAACAAAACTCTCAACCCACTCTTCCATGGCGGGGCTGCCAAGCATTCTCCCCAGGCTTTTTTCCAGAAATTTGTAGGCAGTTTCTCTATCTGCTCCAGGCAGGAACATTTGCAGATCAGTGGCAAGCAGACGATCAAACTGTTCATCTATGGACTCGTCGAGGATTTTTGTAAACGACTCTGAGTCAAGAAATGAATGGATAGCTTTTTGTGATTGATTCGTAATTGCGTGGACTGCAACCTGATAATAACTTTGATACTTTTCCGGTACAATTTCGCACAGCGAACCATGATCTTTTTGGAGCAGAACCTCTCCCCTGCTTTCAATAAGATCGTATAGAGTTTTTTGAAAACTTTCCTTTTCCAGTGCCTTACGTATTTCAGTACTGGTCAGCAGGTGGCTTCCTACCATCTCGCCAATATTAATTGCAAGATTCTTTCGCTTGGATGGGATCACCCCTGGAGTCATGGGAATACGTATGCCAAAAAGATATTTTTTGGTCAGTGGTCGAAACAGCATCCTAATAGCCACTTTATTCGTTAAATATCCGATAAATGCGCCCAGTAATGGAGGTGCTGCGTATTGTAAATATGGTGTTAAGCTAGAAGGATCAAACGGCATACGATACTACCTCTGCTGGAGTTGAAACAATTTTCCAGGCGTTATTATTTTGGAGTTCTGCACGATCACGAAATCCCCATTCCACACCGATGGTTCTCATTCCTGCGCTGTTTCCAGTCTGCATATCTGTTGCAGTGTCGCCAACGTATAGAATTTCACCTGGCACTAGTCCCATTTTTTCAGTAAGCTCTATTGCCCCGGCTGGATCGGGTTTTTTAGGGATACCTTCCCGCTGACCAAGAACAAATACAAATGGGTTTTCAGGAAAAAAAGATTCCACACAGATTTTTGTAAATTCATGGGGTTTATTTGAAAGCACCGCAAGCTGCAGGCCAGCCGCAGACAAAGAGCTGATCATTTCAGGAATACCTTTATAGGGTGCAGAACGTACATTCCAGATTTCAGCATAAATTTCTCCAAACTTCTTCATGTACTCCAGCAGCTGATCATCACTTGCATCGGGTTTTGGAATAATTCTCTGCATCAATGTTTTCAAGCCTTCGCCGACAAAATAACGATACGCATCCACCGGATGAACAGGGAAACCAAAATGTTCAAGGGTTGTATTGCCGGCACTGGCGAGATCCTCCAGGGTATTCAGCAGTGTTCCATCCAGATCAAATATCAGTCCTTTGCATTTCATGATTTCTTCCTTTTTCCAGCACAAATTAACAGGAGACTTCCTCTTTCAATTTCCTGGTAATAATAGCACCTGACAAATTTTCACACAACTCAAAATCAAGGCTACTCATTTTTGTTCATTTCTTTTACAATTAGTGCTATTGATAGCTGACAAATCACACCTAATATTAATTTCAGATGGTTTAATACTATGCTCTTTATTCAATTTTTCAAATCATCCATTGGCAAAAAATGGATAATGGCCTGTAGCGGTGGTTTCCTACTTCTCTTTCTCTGTAGTCATGCAGCTGGAAATGCTACTCTTTTCAACTCTCTACCACTTTTCCAGGCCTATTCTGACCAACTGCACAGCCACCCCCTTATCATTGCGATTTTAAGTAAAGTACTGTTTATGGTCTTTGTGATTCATATAGTGACTGGAGTAGTACTCTTTCTACAAAATCGTAAAGCAAGAGGTACCGGATACAAGGTACAAAAAAGGGCGGTTAAATACTCACAGGCTTCAAGAACCATGATCTATAGCGGATTATTTATCCTGCTGTACATCCTGGTTCATACCTGTGCGGTCTCTTTTGGTGACCACGGAACAATCGGCCTCACCATCTCTTATCTGTTTAGCTCTCCTCTTGTGATACTCTTTTATATCATATCCTTCATAGTGCTTGCCATTCATCTAAATCACGGGTTTTGGTCAATGTTGCAGACATTTGGTGTGAATCACCCCGAGTACAATACGCTGATAAGAAATTTAACCTATATTGTTCCCGTCTTTTTTCTTCTTATATTCAGTGCCATCTCCCTTCTTTTTATCTTTTGAACAGGAATTGAACAGGTATACTCATGGAACTTAAATCCAACGTCCCCGAAGGCCCTTTGGCCGAAAAATGGGACAATCATCGTTTTTCCTCAAAACTTGTAAACCCTGCGAATCGTCGTAAATATTCAATTATTGTTGTTGGAACAGGTCTTGCCGGAGCCTCTGCTTCAGCAACTCTTGCTGAACAGGGGTATGAAGTAGAGACGTTTTGCATTCAAGACAGCCCGAGACGTGCTCATTCCATTGCTGCTCAGGGTGGAATAAATGCAGCAAAAAACTATCAGAATGATGGCGACTCCATTCAACGTCTTTTTTATGACACCATTAAGGGAGGTGACTTCAGATCACGCGAAGCCAATGTATATAGATTGGCTCAGGTCAGTAATAGTATTATCGATCAATGCGTTGCACAGGGTGTTCCCTTTGCCCGTGAATATGGTGGAACCCTTGCCAACCGTTCTTTTGGCGGAGCACAGGTTTCACGAACCTTTTATGCACGCGGTCAAACAGGGCAACAACTTCTGCTCGGTGCCTACTCTGCCCTCGCACGCCAGATCAAAACCGGAAAAGTTACCATGCATACCCGTAAGGAGATGATGGAACTTGTTCTTGTTGACGGGAAAGCCCGGGGTATCGTTACAAGGGATATAATAACCGGAAAACTTGAAACGTATTCAGCGGATGCCGTAATCCTTGCCACTGGCGGCTATGGAAATGCCTATTTTCTATCCACCAATGCCATGGCTTCGAATGTCACAGCCGCTTGGCGGGCACATAAAAAAGGTGCTGGATTTGCCAATCCTTGTTTTATCCAAATCCATCCTACCTGTATTCCGGTTCACGGTAGTTTTCAGTCAAAACTCACCCTGATGAGTGAGAGTCTTCGTAATGATGGCAGAGTCTGGGTTCCAAAAAAACCGGGTGATACGAGAAGGCCGGGTTCTATTCCTGAAAATGAGCGCGATTATTATCTCGAAAGTAAATACCCCAGTTTTGGAAATCTTGTGCCCCGTGATGTTGCATCCCGTAATGCCAAGGAACAATGTGACGATGGAAAAGGTGTGGGTACAACCAATCTTGCTGTTTATCTTGATTTTGCAGAGGCAATCAGCAGGGATGGTGAAGCTACAATCCTCAAGAAATATGGGAATCTTTTTCAGATGTATGAAAAGATAACGGATTCCAACCCTTTGCACGAACCAATGATGATCTATCCCGCTGTTCATTACACCATGGGTGGGCTTTGGGTTGATTATAATCTGATGACGACAATCCCAGGGCTGTTTGCCATTGGAGAATGTAATTTCTCAGATCATGGAGCTAATCGCCTGGGTGCAAGTGCCCTTATGCAGGGGCTTGCAGACGGATATTTTATTATTGGCACAAGCATCGCAGGCTACCTTGGTTCTACAGAGCAAGACATTGTGGACAACGGGCATAAACAGTTCTCAGATGCGAAGAAAAGTGTTCAGGATCGTATCGCCAAACTTTTACGTAGCAGTGAAGGCGGCCCTGCGGGAAAACTCACAGTTGACGAAATTCACAAAGAGCTTGGCCTCCTGCTTTGGGATCATTGCGGTATGGCACGGAACAAAGAAGGGCTCGAAAAGGCATTGGCTGAACTCCCGGCAATTCAGAAAAAATTCTGGGACAATGTGTATATTCCAGGCACTGGCGAAGAGCTTAATCAATCCCTTGAACGGGCAGGACGCCTTGCTGATTTCCTTGAATTTGCAGAAATCATGATCCTTGACGCACTGGATCGTGCAGAATCATGCGGTTGTCACCTGCGGGAAGAAAGCCAGACAGAAGAACATGAAGCCAAGCGTGATGATGCCGGATACAGCCATGTTGCAGTTTGGGAATATCAGGGAGAAGATGGCGTGCCAAAACTCCATAAAGAACAATTACTCTTCGAGACTGTGACTCCAAGCCAACGAAGCTATAAATAACAGAGACCTATCTATTATGCCCACAACAAATATTACCCTCAGCCTTGAAATCTGGCGTCAGAAAGACTCTAAAGCAAAAGGTGACTTTGAAACCTATAAGCTAAGCAACATTTCCACGGATATGTCATTCCTGGAAATGCTCGACGTTTTGAATGAACAACTTACCCGCGAAGGGAGTGATCCGGTGGCGTTTGATCATGACTGCCGGGAAGGTATTTGTGGTATGTGTGCGGCTGTAATCAACGGCATTGCCCATGGCCCTGAACCTGAAACCACACTTTGTCAGCTCCATATGCGACACTTCGACGATGGAGACACCCTTGTTATAGAGCCATTTCGTTCCCGAGCATTTCCCATTCATAAAGATCTGGTCATTGATCGTAGTTCGCTTGACAGGATTATTCAGGCCGGAGGCTATACCTCTGTGAACACGGGAGGAACACCAGACGGAAATTCAACACCGATCCCTTCTGCCACTGCTGAACTTGCCATGGATGCAGCATCTTGTATCGGTTGTGGCGCCTGCGTTGCAAGTTGTCCAAATAGTGCGGCCATGCTTTTTACCGGGGCAAAAATTTCTCAATTAAGTTTATTACCCCAGGGACAACCGGAACGGAAAGAACGTGCCATGGCCATGGTAACTGCAATGGACAAAGAAGGATTTGGGAACTGTACCAACGAGCGGGAGTGTGAGGCTGTTTGCCCTCAAGGAATATCAATTAGACATATTGCAAGGATGAACAGGGAATTTGTGAAAGCTTCGTTTTTTGCATAAATTCCCACATAAATTCACCCTAATATTGCCCCCGTCTCAACAGGAGAAAACGGTCATTTGTCAAGCCTGACCCCCTTTTGTGTCATTATTTTTAAGCAACAACCAATTTGCAGCCAAGTGCTTTACTGACTTTACTGATTGTGGCAAACTTTGGGTTGCCGTTTTCAGACAAAGCTCTGTACAGACTTTCACGATTCAAGCCAGTCTTTTTGGCCACCGTGGTCATACCCTTTTTTTTAGCCAGATAGCCGAGAGCAACGACAAAAAGGCGTGGATCTCCATCCTGAAAGGCATCAGTCAGATATTCGTTAATTTCTTCCTGTGTTTCCAGGTAGTCAAAAGGGTTGTATGACGTTGTTTTCAGGGTCATGGTGTTCTCCTATTGTCGTTGTACCAACTCTTTGGCTTTTTTTATACCCTTCTTCTGGCTAGATTTGTCACCACCACCAACGGGCTCCACATCTCCAAAGTTGCCCAGCTTTGCCCGACCAAGGCGTTTGGCTATGGCCACCACTGCTTGCCGGTCTCTAAGCTTTTTCAGCCACTTGTCGAATATTTCAGTCTTTTCTATTTCGTATTCCACAATCAGAGTGTAACGTTTAGGCTACAGCGCGTCAAGGTTAACGCAAATAAAAAACGAGCAGGGTCTGGCCTGACCCCATTTACCGGTATCAACTATTTTTCATACAGCGGCCCTATATTCTCCTGTATGTTTTATTTCTGAAAGAATGAATAAGTGATTTGCAGCATTGGCTATCTTGTCCCCTATTCCAGGAGAGAAATATACCTGATTGCATTCTTCACACACCAATGCCGGGATTCCCTCAATTTTAACCTCAAGCCCTTCACGCTCAAATACCTGGCCTACTTCACGATTAAGAAGTTTACCACTTCGGCATGCTTTACAAATGGCATTCTCTTTCATTGTCTTTTGCCTCTTCTGTAATAGGTTTCCCAAAAGGGTTTACGGGGAATATATGCTGTAACAACATCCACCCATTCTATTTCTTTTGTTTCTGACCAATAATCCACAACAATATGAAGAGACTCTTTTGTGTTTTT
Organism: Desulfocapsa sp.; assembly: GCA_022712975.1. Classification (GTDB taxonomy): domain Bacteria; phylum Desulfobacterota; class Desulfobulbia; order Desulfobulbales; family Desulfocapsaceae; genus Desulfocapsa. The sequence goes on along the minus strand of JAFLJO010000091.1, from coordinate 14,755 downwards.
TGATATTTGAAATTTTCCTGTAATCAGGCATCTGTACTCTTCGGTATAATGTTCAAGTATTTTCCCGTTTATAATGGACTCAACAATATTGCTTTCCTCAAATCCTTCTGAAAGCATATGGGTGACGGTGTGAGGGCGTAATGCGTACTTTCAATTTTGAATTGCTTCCTGAATTTTTTTGAGAATATTCATATTTGATTTTGCTCATTAGCCAGATGTTACCTTGATCTTCCAAGTTTACCAAATTTGGTGGTTTTATCCCAATTATTTTTTTTGCGTAGGGTACTTAAATACGGTGTCCACAGAGTTATTGTCCGAGACAAATTATTTCTCTGGTGAATGCTTACGAAACCAAGTTTACTGTAAATCGGCATTTGTGGTGAACGATTACGATAAAGGAAAAGAAAACTTCATAATTCGATATCGGAGTCTGCGCTTACCTCCCTGTTCAACATTCGACATTCGGTTTTCAAATTAGACCATTAAATCAACTGATTAAGTGTAAGTGCTATTAAGAATATGTAAAGCATATCACTTTTTTGTATTGCACCCGCAGGGTCTGTCCCCTGGTTTGCCCTATTTTTATTTTTCAAAAACAATTCTATGCATGTTCACTCTCTCATTATCGGTGCAGGCCCTGGAGGTCTTGCCTGCGCAAAAATCCTTGCTGAACTCGGTATAGACACCCTTGTTCTTGAAAGAAAAAAAATCATTGGCCCAAAGGTATGTGCGGGGGGAATCACCTGGAGTGGATTAATAAGCCGTGTGCCTGAAACATTAGCCGAAAAGTCTTTTCCTAAACAATACATTAAAACTCCTTTCCAGGAAATATCTATTCAGGAAAAAGCACCTATCATTGCCACAGTTAATCGTGAAAAGCTTGGTCAATACATGGCACAACTTGCAGAGGATGCCGGAGCAAAACTCCGCACTGGGGTAATTGTCCGGAAAATCAGCACAGGTACCCTCCTTGTTATTGATAAAGAACACGGCACAGAGGAAGAAATCAGTTTTGACAATCTTGTTGGAGCAGACGGTTCAAGTTCGCGGGTAAGAAGATTTTTAAAACTTGAAAGTAAACGATTGGGAATTGGCATAAACTATCAAATCCCTGGGGATGTCCTCAAAATGGAATGGCATCTTAATAATCAACTCTTCGGCAATGGCTACGCCTGGATCTTTCCTCACGCCGAAACAATTTCCATTGGGGCTTATGCTGATAGAAAAACAATGGGGCCTGGAAAATTAAAGGCAAACCTTATTCGTTGGGCCGGCAAACAGGGATATGCTTTGGAACAACACTCTGCGAAGGCCGAATATATAAACTATGATTATCAGGGATGGAACTTTGGCAACATCTTTCTGGCAGGTGATGCGGCAGGTCTTGCCTCGGGTTTAACGGGAGAAGGTATTTACCCTGCAATAATATCAGGGGAACAGGTGGCACGAACCATAGCAAACCCTGATCACAGCACTGCCATCATGGATAATTTGATTTCCAGGCATGATACACACAGCAAAATGGTTACTATCAGTGGCAAAAACGGGTTATTAAATTCCGTACTTGCAGAACTGGTGACACTGGGGCTTCGAACAGGTATGATTACATTCAGTAAGCTTGAAATGGCTGTATAAAAATTCACACACCACGCACGGCACACATAAAAATGCACACCACAAAAAAGAAAAAATCTATTTTTATCAATATCGCATTTGTAGTAACGTTAGTCGGTATTCTTCTTTTTCTATTCAGCGCCCCTGAAATAACAACACCGCAACTTCCCCGCAATGACGACCATAATCGTTTGTTTGCTATGGACAAAAAAGTGGCCGAAAAATTATGCGTAGAGTGTCATACTCCTGAAGAAGTTTACGAAACCCATAAAGACATCACGGCAAGTACCAATCGTTGTTTATTTTGCCATAGACGTGATTAGGGATTTGAAAAAAACCAATCTACCCCAAACATCCAGGTAGCCTGGCTCTGCCCCATTCATGATTCGGGCGGTTGCATCATTTCTGCCGGTGTAGGGGCGAACCTTGTGTTCGCCCCGTTGTTGTAAGACTGAAGATTGACTTTTTCCTGGGGTATTACTAGTATATACTTATCAATACCGTGACTATATTACCCGGATACCTTCCATAAGGAGTTCGTATGACCACTACAGCTATTGCCATCAAAATAGATCAGGAAACAAAAGAGCGCTATAATAATCTTGCACGAATAAAGGATCGTTCAGCGCACTGGATGATGCGTGAAGCCATCAGGCAATATGTAGACAGAGAAGAAAAACGTGTTTCTTTTCATCAGGATGCGATGAAGTCGTGGGAAGAATACCAGGAAACAGGACTCTTTGTAACAGGTGATGCAGTGATAACATGGCTTAATACATGGGGGACAGACGACGAAAAGGACGCACCCGAATGCCATCGGTAAAATTTTCAGCCGGTGCTTTACGTGACTTGGCTCGATTGCGTACCTTTCTGCAAGGCAAGAATCCTATAGCAAGTCAAAAAGCAGCCTCAACAATTATTCAATCAGTTACTATTTTAGCACACCACCCACAAATCGGTCGACCGGTAGAAGATATGGAGCTGGGGTACAGAGAGCTAGTTATAGGTTTTGGTCATTATGGGTATGTCGCATTATATCGCTTGAACGGTGATGAAGTAATTGTTGTTGCAATACGTCACCAACTGGAAGCTGGTTATCTTTCCGATTAGAATTAGATGCGATTTAGCTTAAACATGCAGACTTCTTCGTACCATCTCAAAAACATCCCCTGAAAGACCCTTTTTATCTGCAATGCGCTGAAGCTGTTTTTTCATAAGTATCTGCCGCGCCCCATCGTAGCGTTTCCATGTGGAAAATGGTGTAGTTAAACGGGATGCAATCTGGGGATTTCGAGAATCCAGTACAAGGATTTGATCGGCCAGAAAACTATATCCCTCACCATTATCACGATGAAAGCAAACATGATTTGAGCCAAATGCTCCAATCAATGAACGTACTTTATTAGGATTTGTAATGGAAAAAGCAGGATGCTTCATCAGTTCCTGCACCGACGCAAGGGTGCCTGGCAGACTTGAAGTTGCCTGTAAGGTAAGCCATTTATCCATAACCAGCACATCGTCTTTCCATTTTTCGTAAAAATGTTCTAATAATTTCAAGCGCTCCGGGATATCGCAGTTACTTAAAGCCGCCAGCACTGCAACGGTATCGGTCATGTTCTGACCATCATGATACTGTCGCAATGCGAGCTCCACATCAGTCTGTTCAGGAGCCTTTCCGGCTAAAAGATATGAAAGGCAAACGTTCTTCAACCTTCTCTGCCCCATGGCTTCAGGTGTTAATTCATAGTCCCCCTGATCACGATTCTCTTTCCAGATCTGCCTGAATTCATCATGTAAAAAACTACACAGTTCCTGACGAACAAAGTTCCTTCCTTCGTGTAAATTGTCAGGATCAATCACTGCCATTTGCTGGGCGAGATAATTTTCTTCCGGCAAACTTAGCGCCATCCCCAGGAGTGATTTGTCACTCTTTTGGTCGGTCAGAATCCGTTTTACAGCCTCCACAAACAACGGGTCAAGAGCCGGTGACTCACCCTTTTGTAAACTTTGGGTGATTTCAAGAATAACCGCTTCACTTAGACGAAATGCAGCATCCCATCTATTAAAAGGATCTGAATCATTTGCCATAAGAAAGGCAAGCTGTTCCCTGTCCTGCCATGGCATAATTTTCACAGGGGCTGAAAAGCCGCGTAAGAGGGACAAAACAGGTCTTTCTGGGAGATTCTCAAAGGAATAGCTCTCTCTTTCGCTGCGAAGATGCAATAAGCTTTTTCCGGGGTTTATATCCTGACCAGCCGAATCCAGAAGGCCAAAACATAGCGGGATGTGAAATGGTTTTTTACTCTTCTGCAACTGATCTGGAGTAGATGGGCAGGTTTGTACTATTTCCAGGGTATACTTCCCTGAGTTGTTATTCCAATTCTCTTCTATCTGTAATTCAGGAGTCCCGGATTGACTGTACCAAAGTTTAAACTGCTCAAAATCAACTCCGGAAGCATCAGCCATGGCAGACACAAAATCATCACAGGTAACTGCCTGTCCATCATGTCGCTCAAAATAGAGGTTCATTCCTTTACGAAAGTTTTCAGCACCAAGCAAGGTGTGCATCATGCGAATTACTTCAGCACCCTTATTATAAATAGTGACAGTATAGAAATTATTAATCTCCACAAAGGAATCTGGACGAACAGGGTGCGCCATGGGCCCTGCATCTTCACGAAATTGAAAATTCCGTAATACCCGCACATCGTCAATGCGCTGTATGGCGCGCGAATTCATGTCTGATGAAAATTCCTGATCACGAAACACGGTTAAGCCTTCTTTTAAGCTCAACTGGAACCAGTCGCGGCAGGTTACTCTGTTGCCTGTCCAGTTGTGAAAATATTCATGGCCGATCACTCCTTCAATGCCGAGATAATCCTGATCAGTAGCTGTATCCTTACTTGCAAGTACATACTTGGAGTTAAAGACATTCAGTCCTTTATTCTCCATGGCGCCCATATTAAAATCATCTACTGCCACTATCATATACCTATCAAGGTCGTACTCAAGGCCGAATTTCTCTTCATCCCATTGCATACTTTTCTTCAAGGATGTCATGGCATGTCCGCATTTGTTACGGTTCCTTTTTTCCACAAATATCTTTAAATCAATCTTGCGGCCAGACATTGTTACAAAGGAGTCATTAAGAGAGACAAGATCTCCTGCGACGAGCGCAAACAGATAACAAGGTTTAGGAAAAGGGTCTTCCCATACTGCGAAATGACGACCTTCTTCAAGATCTCCTTCTTCAACTAAATTCCCGTTTGAGAGCAATACTGGACAGCTGGTTTTGGCTGCTTCAATGCGAGTAATGAATCGTGCCATAACATCAGGCCTGTCAAGATAATATGTTATCTTGCGAAACCCTTCAGCTTCACACTGAGTACAGAAATTACCACTGGATCGATACAATCCCTCAAGTGCCGTATTTTTATCCGGATAGATCCGGGTACTAAGCTCAAGCATAAAAGCGTCCGGCATACCGGACAACATCACACCATCTTCAGTCTGCTGATATTTATCACTTGATAATTCCACACCATCCACTGCAATGCTTAAAAGCTCAAGTTCCTGACCATGGAGAAAAAGATCGCCACTTGTTTCCTGAGAATCAGGATTCTTTTGAAAAGCAGTTTTAGCATGCACAACACAATCTTTATCGCTAAGTATACAATCAAGATGCAGTTCGTTTACAAGAAAAACTGGAACCTGATAATCTTTTCGATAAATGGTAGAATGCTTTTTGGTGGACATGATTTTTCCTTTTTCTGTTTTTCAATTCTGTTGGCGTTGACAGCCAATGAATTCCAGTATATTTTCCATGGAAAATAAAAATCAAACTTTGTAATTCAATACTCTATTACCGTTGAGGCGACAATCCCATGATCAAAATAAATGAACATTACCTGAAACTTCAGGCCTCTTATCTTTTCTCAAATATTGCAAAAAAAGTAAGTGACTTTCAGGAAGCTAATCCTGATAAAGATATTATCCGTCTTGGCATTGGCGATGTAACCCGCGCTCTCCCTCAGGCTTGCACGGATGCTTTTCATTCAGCCATTGACGAGATGGCAACTGATAGTGGATTCCGTGGCTACGGACCGGAGCAGGGCTATGACTTTTTACGTGAGGCCATTGCAAAAAATGACTTTCAATCTCGGGGAGCAGATATCTCCGCAGATGAGATATTTGTAAGCGATGGCGCAAAATGCGATACCGGAAATATTCAGGAACTGTTCACAACTGATGCCAAAATCGCCATCCCCGATCCAGTCTACCCAGTGTATCTTGATACAAATGTTATGGCCGGTCGTACCGGAGATTTTGTAGATGGTCGCTACGAAGGAATCATCTATCTTGATTCCACCAAGGAAAACAACTATGTCCCAAGCCTGCCCACTGAAAAACCTGACCTTATCTATCTCTGTTTCCCAAATAATCCTACCGGTTCCACCATCACCAAAGCAGAGCTGAAAACATGGGTCGATTACGCAAAAGAAAATCAGGCACTTATTCTCTTTGATGCGGCATACGAAGCATTTATTCGTGACGAGTCCCTGCCAAAATCCATTTATGAAGTGGAAGGTGCCAAAGAAGTTGCCATTGAATTTCGCTCCTTCTCCAAAGGTGCCGGATTCACCGGAACTCGCTGCGCCTACACTGTGGTTCCTAAAGAATGTTCAGCATTTGATGCAAAAGGTGGAAAACAACTTATACATCCACTCTGGAATCGTCGCCACTGTACAAAATTTAACGGCGTCTCTTATCCTGTCCAGCGTGCTGCAGAAGCTGTTTACAGTGAAGCTGGTAAAGCACAAACCAAGAAACTGGTTGCTGGGTATTTGAAGAATGCTGATCTTATCGCCAGGGAAATCAAGAACCTTGGCTATGGTTTTGCAGGCGGAGACAACTCTCCATATATCTGGATTGAAGGAAATCGTGACTCTTGGGAATTCTTTGATATGCTACTCAATAAAACAGGGGTTGTTTGTACACCTGGAGCAGGATTTGGAAAGTGCGGTGAAGGGTATATCAGGCTTTCTGCTTTTAATTCCTACGAAAATGTTAAAAAAGCAATGCTTAGAATCAAGGAAGCTTTAGCTTAGGAACGTACAAGATTGACAAGCCATGTCTTCACGCCTCTTTCTTGTACGGTCAGGACTTATATAGAATGGATCATTGTCCAACCGGATCTGTTTCTTAGCTCCTGTTTTCACACTGCAACCTGACTAGGGGAATTCTACCATCCGTGCCCTGACAGCAAAAAATAAATCTGTCCCTTATGTTGTTTCTGTTGTTTAAAAACAATCTTGTCGGCTATGACAGATATGGCCAGTATCGTAGACCGGCAATTGCCTTGAAATGCCGATCATAACTCACCAGAACGGAGCCGCTTTCCATGGTATGCGCTGCAATCCATACATCATTGATGGGAAGCGGTGTGCCGGACTTTTTCAAATGATCTTTTACTTCCCCAAAGATTTCAGCACTTTCCTTGCCAACATCAAGAATCCTCACCGTCGGCTTCGCAAGAAACAGATCCAGTTGTTGCTGATTTGCTAACATTTTTGTTCCGCCTCTGAAACCCGCATAGAGTTCACCGAGAACGACTACCGACATCCAGACTGTTTCAGCACTTACCAGCGCATCAAACACCTTTTTATCTCCGATCCGGTATGCGGCGTAACAGTTGGTATCCAGAACTATATTTTTCATTCCCACTCCGATGGATCAACCAGGGAAAAATCTGCGGTATTCTCCTGAAACTCTCCAAAATCCTGTTCGGTCCAGGTGCCAAAGAGATCTGTAAACTGTTCACGCCGGGTCGTCTTACCCTGGTCATCAAGACCCAGTGCACTGCGCAGCACTTTTTTGATTGTCTTGTTCATGCTCAACCCTTCCCGGTCGGCCAAGCTTCGGATTGTCCTGTCCAGATGCTCATCAAGGCCATGGATGGTGATTGATTTCATATTGCCACCTCATTATATGGTTCATTGTTAACCACATTATAGTTCATAAGTAATATGCATGCAACCGATTCACAAAAAATAAATCTGCCCCCATTTTCTGCAAACCAAGAAACTGGTTGCTGGATATTTGAAAAATGCTGATCTTATCGCCAGGGAAATCAAGAACCTTGGCTATGGTTTTGCAGGCGGAGATAACGCTCCATATATCTGGATTGAAGGAAATCGTGACTCCTGGGAATTCTTTGATATGATACTCAATAAAACAGGGGTTGTTTGTACACCTGGAGCAGGATTTAGAAAGTGCGGTGAAGGGTATATCAGGCTTTCTGCTTTTAATTCCTACGAAAATGTTGAAAAAGCAATGATTAGAATCAAGGAAGCTTTCGCTTAAACCTACAAGATTGAGTATGCTCTGGTTACACCGCAGGAGCGGTGTAACCACCAAGGGTACAGAAAAGTCACCTTTTCCCTTCAAGAATTGCAGGTTTAAACGAAACCAGTTCCTCTTTACCATCTATCTCTTCAAATTGATCAAATCCCTGTTTCTGTAAAAAGGCAATCACTCCCTGTACCAAACGTTCAGGGGCTGACGCCCCGGCTGTAATACAAAGGGTGGTCACACCATGTAACCATTCTTTTTCAATATCATGTTCATCATCTATAAGATACCCCTTCATCCCTGCCCGTTCCCCTACTTCGCGAAGTCGATTAGAATTCGAGCTATTCTTTGATCCAACAACGAATAAAGTTTCACAACGTCCACCAAGCTCCCTCATGGCTCTTTGACGATTCAGAGTCGCATAGCAGATGTTTGATTCCGACCCTTTGATACCGGGGAACCTCTCCATTAATATATCACGTATCCCCTTGATATCATCTTGGCTTAATGTGGTTTGAGTTACATAAGCGACACGGCCAGGATCCTCTACTTGAACCATCCGTGCCTCTTCCTCGGTTGCAACAATATGCACATTCCCACCTACACGTCCGGCAGTTCCTTCCACCTCCGGATGATTGTGATGACCTATAATCAATATATCATAGCCGCCAGCATGATAGGTCTCCACCATGTTATGAACAGAACCAACAAGAGGGCAAGTACCATCAATTGTGCGTAATCCAAGAGTTCTAGCACGCATTTCTGTTGCCACCGACACTCCGTGGGCACTAAAGATACAGATGGCATTTCTGGGAATTTCAACCAGGTCATTGACAAAAATCACCCCCATCCTTTCGAGTTCCTGCACAACATGTTTATTATGGACAATTTCATGAAGTACAAAAATTGGTGCTCCATACTGTTTCACTGCGAGCTTTACAGTGGAAATTGCCCGTTCAACACCAGCACAAAATCCTCTGGGATTTGCTAAAATGATCTTTTTTCCTTTTTTTTCCATTACTCCCTCAATTTATACTAAAAAAATACTACCAACTCCATGATATCAATAAAATCTACCGTACCCTTCACTTTTATTGAACAAACTTTTGCATTTTTGTTTTTTATTTGGGTTTGACTTGTTATGCTATCTTGCTTTGTGAAATCAAGCTGTATGTAAAATTCATTACCCAACATATCTTCCAAAAAGGAATACTTCTCATGAATACTTCTCAAACATTTACGGTGACACAACCCACGCAAATTCAGTTCGGAGCAGGATCCATTGCAAATCTTGCTGAAACAGTAAAAAGTTTTAATGGAAGCAATGTCTTGCTGGTAATTGATCCCGGCCTTGTAAAAGCCGGCCTGATTTCTTCAATCACAGCACCTCTTACAAAGGCAAAAATTCCTTTTACCGTTTATGACAAAATTGATCCAGAGCCAGGTTTGAAACTTGCTGACAAGGGATGCAAAATTGCCAATAAAGCCAAATGCGATTGTGTTGTTGGTGTAGGTGGCGGATCTGCCATGGATGTGGCAAAAGCCATTGCAATCTTACTTACCAACGGTGGTAAAGCTGTCGATTATTTAGGGCTTGGACGTATCAAAAAACCGGGAGTTCCGAAAATCATGGTTCCCACTTCTTCAGGTACCGGTGCTGAAGTAACATTCACGGCCGTATTTATCAATGAAAAAACCGGTTCCAAGGGTGGTATGAACGGCGACCCATTATATCCAGATGCCGCCATCCTTGACCCTGAACTCACCATCAGCCTCCCCCCCCATGTAACTGCCTTTACCGGAATTGATGCACTTACCCATGCCCTGGAAGCATATACTTCCACTCAAGCCCACACTATATCAGAGATGTATTCACTGGAAGCAATCAGCCTTATCGCTGATAATCTACCTGCTGCCTATGCCAATGGCAACAACCTGGAAGCTCGTTCAGCCATGCTCATGGGATCACTCCTTGGCGGTAAGGCTCTTGCCACAGCAGGAGTTGGGCTGGTTCATGCCATGGCCTACCCTATGGGCGGCATGTTTGGTGTCCCTCACGGTCTCGCCAATGCAGTGCTTCTTCCCTATGTGGTTGAATATAATCTTATTGGAGATACAAATAAATTTGCAATTCTTGCTGAAATTCTTGGTCAGAACACCGACGATCTCACCCTGCGTGAATCTGCCGGTCTCTGTGTTGATGCACTTTTCAATTTGAACAATGATGTTGGTATTCCTGCAACTCTGAATGATCTCGACATTCCATTTGAGGCAATTCCAGAAATGGCAGAAATAGCACTCACCGTAACCAGACCAGTTGAAAATAATCCGAGAAAACCAACATTGAAAGATGTTATCGCAATTTACGAGACTGCTTTTAGAGGAGATACACTCTGTTAGTTTTTTTGTATTTTTTACGCAGAGCAATCTGCATTCTTTAACCAGAGACAAAATTTCCTGTCTCATAACTCTCTTCATGGAGGAAAGAATATGAATAAAGTATTTGGTGTGATGTCTGTGATCTGCCTTAGTATGGTTATGACATTCGCAACAGCAACCGATTCCCATGCTAAAAAACGTATTGTATTTGGCGGTGGTCCTGCCGGTGGAACCTTCCAGGTTGTTGCCAATGCTATCCAGGTTTATAAACCTGTAAAAGAGATGGCTGACTTCACCGTTAAAGCCCAATCTTCTGCCGGCTCCGTTGAGAACCTCCGCAAGGTTAACTCAGGAAAATCTGACTTTGCAACTGTTTACTCCGGACACGTTTATCTTGGTGCCAATGGCATGATGAAAAACGATACCAAAAAATATGAAAACGTTATGGCCGTTGCATTTCTCTATGGTGCTCCTGCTCAGCTTGTTGTCCGTGCAGATTCCGGTATTAAATCGGTAAAAGATCTTGCTGGTAAAAAAGTTGGTGTTGGTAATGCCGGATCCGGCGCATTTGCAAACTGCGAACTCTTTTTCACCCACATGGGCGTATGGGACAACATTAAACGTAACGCCATGGGTTACAATGATGCAGCCGCAGCATTTGGCAACAAACAACTCGATGCTTTCTGGCTCTTCACCGCATTCCCATCAGGAGCGGTAATTATGGCAGCCCAAACCAATGATATTGCAATGATCGACCTTGAGGCTGATGCCATTGCTTCCGGTTTTTTTGAAAAATATCCCTACTTCTCAAAACTCAGTATTCCAGCAGGAACCTATAAGGGCGTTGATACAGCCACCCCTTCTTTTCAGGATTCTGCTCTCTGGGTTGCTAACAAAGATGTACCCGAAGATGTCGTTTATAAACTTCTTGAAGCCATCTATACCGATAAAGGTCTTGCCCATATGGTTGGACAGAAAACAACCTTCAAACAGATGTCTATTAAAAATGGTGTAAATGGAATCGTAACTCCAATGCATCCAGGTGCTCTCAAATTCTGGAAAGAGAAAGGGATACTGTAATCCCCAAAATAAAGGCTGTCAGGCTGAAGACTGAAGAAAAACAAGGAGTATTCCAATGTTATTTCTCTTTACCTTCAGCCTTTAGCCTTTAGCCATCTCAACACCTTCAATCTTCCTTAGCCTTCCCCCTACAACGCTTTCAACGAGGTTTCTCCCCGTGTACGATGAACTGAAAAGATTCGAACAAATACTCTTTGATGTTTGTGCAGTAGGTCTACTTTTATTCTATTCCTATGCTGCTGTTTTGTCGCCTGCTTCAACTCAATATCATCGCGGGATTTACGTTCTTGTCACCTATGTATTGGTTTTTCTTCTGTTTAAATCAAAATCCACCATTGGCCGAATCATAGACTATACATTAATGATAGCTTCCATTATAACCATTGGATACTGGATATACAATTTTGAAGTCATCAATTACAGAACTGGTGCAGAAACTCCCCTTGATATGGGGATTGCCATGGTGGGCGTATTGCTTGGCATTGAGCTTGCCAGGCGGGTTGTGGGGAATGTTTTTGTAATTATTGGTGTTATTATGCTCGCTTACGGGGTGTACGGCGATTCTATGCCTGATCTCATCTCCCATGCAGGAGATACTTTCCCGTACCTTTGTACCTCAATTTTTTACAAGAGTGATGGAATATTTGGAATCATGGCAAATGTCCTTGCCACCTATATTCTTCTCTTTGTTCTTTTTGGTGCTTTTCTTAAAAAATGCGGCGCACAAAAATTCTTCATTGATTTTCCGCTTGCTGCAGTCGGGCACAAAATTGGCGGTCCCGGCAAGGTTGCAGTTATTGCCTCAGGAATTTTTGGTTCAATCTCCGGAAGTGCCATTGCCAATACTGTGTCAACCGGCGCATTTACTATCCCAATGATGAAAAAAGCCGGATTTAAACCACATATTGCAGGTGCTATTGAACCAGCAGCATCCATTGGCGGAATGTTTATGCCGCCCATCATGGGTGCAGGTGGATTTATAATGGCTGAGCTGACAGGCCTGCCCTATTCGCAGATCATGCTGGTTGCCCTGTTTCCAGCCATTATGTATTTCTTCTCTGTTTTTGTAATGGTTCATTATGAAGCCAAGAAAAACAATATTGTTGGCGAAAAATCAGAACGTAGTGCATGGGAAATATTCAGGTCAGAATGGTATTACACCATCCCTCTTGTTGTGATTACCATCTTTATGCTCCGTGGCTATTCACCAGGCTATTCCGCCATCCTTGGCCTTGTTTCCTGTATTGTTATTTCCTGGTTTCGAAAAGAAACACGTATAGGTCCCAAAGAATTCCTTGAAGCAGCACGAGATGGAGCAGAGTCAAGTCTGAGGATTGGTGCCACTGTTGGGGTGATTGGTATCATTATCGGCGTTCTTACCTTCAGTGGGCTGGTACTCACCTTTGCTGATATCGTTATTGAACTTGCAGACGGATCGCTTGTTCTCACTATCCTCCTCATTGCCCTTGCATCACTGGTGCTTGGAATGGGAGTACCTGTTACGGCGGCTTATCTGATCACTGCAGTTGTTGCGGTTCCAGCGCTCACTCACCTGGGGGTTAATGTCCTTGCGGCTCACATGATTGTTTACTGGTTGTCTCAAGATTCAAATATTACCCCGCCGGTGTGTATTGCCGCCTTTGCAGGAGCTGCAATTGCCAAAGCCAATATGTGGAAAACTGCCTTTTCAGCATTTAAATTTGCCAAATTTCTCTATCTTGGCCCTTTTCTCTTTGGCTTTGTCCCAGGGTTTTCCCTTACGGGAACATCAATGGATATTATCAAAACCTTTATTGTCATTATCTTTGGTACCTGGCTCTACTCCTACCTGCTGAGTGGTATTTGGATTCAAACAATTTTCAAAAAAAACCAGGCTGCATAATTTCGTACTCAGCCTCAAGAGCATGACATTTACTCTGGAGGCTGCTTACAATGTGTTCACCGAAACCGATCAGACCACGAAGCATCAGGATTAAATATGCAGAAAATTGAACACTGGATTGGAAATATAGTTATTAAATACCGCTGGTTGTTCATTATTACACTACTCAGTTTTGCAACAATATCTGCCAGTGGTATGCAGTTCCTCACCTTCTCCAACGATTCCAGGATGTTTTTTTCAAAAGAAAACCCTCAACTCCAGGCATTGGAGGCTCTGGAAAGCACCTATACCAAGGTGGAGAATGTTCTTTATATCATTGCTCCAAAATCCGGAAATGTTTTTGAAGCAAAAACTCTGGCAGCCATAGAATTCATCACCGAACAAGCCTGGAAAATCCCCTTCTCCAGCCGTGTTGACTCCTTAAGTAATTACCAGCACACTAAAGCCTTTGAAGATGACCTTGTGGTTGCAGACCTTATCTCTGGTGCAGAATCACTCAATGACGAAGCAATAGCTGAAATCAAGCAGATCGCAATTACTCAGCCCATGCTTTTAAACAGTCTTATTGACCAAAAAGGAAGTGTCACTGCAGTCAACATCAATATTATCAAACCGGATGATGGTAGTTATAAAATTGAAGAAGTAAGCAAAGCTGCACTTGCACTCGATCAGCTTATGAAGGACAAATATCCCTTTCTTGATATTTATCTTACCGGTGGAGTGATGATTGACACAGCATTCGGGGAAGCACCTGTAAGGGATATGCGCACTCTTATTCCCGTTATGTTTGCACTCCTGCTTTTTCTTATTATCGTTTCCATCAGATCTATAATGGCAACAGTAGCCACCCTGCTGGTAATTATCCTGTCCACTATCACGGCCCTTGGCCTTGCCGGCTGGATGGGAATAGTGCTGACACCGGCTTCAGCCAACGCACCAATTATTATTTTAACCCTTGCGGTTGCAGACTCTATCCATATCCTTGTCACGGTCTTTTACCAGATGCGCAGCGGTACTGCCAGGTGCGATGCCATAAAGGAGTCTATCAGGGTTAATCTCAAGCCTGTACTCATAACCAGTGTCAGTACTGCAATCGGTTTTATGGCCATGAATTTCTCAGATGTCCCGCCTTTTAGAGATCTTGGGAATATTGTTGCCATGGGCGTAATGGCAGCATTTCTCTATTCCATTTTCTTTTTGCCTTCATTTATGGCAGTCCTTCCCCTCCGGGTAAAACACAATACAGGAAAACAGATCAGAGTTTTTACACTTCTCGCAGATATTGTCATTAAACGCCGTACACCGATCTTCTGGTCAATGCTTGTACTAATCATTGCCACCAGTGCCGGGATATCAAAAATCTATCTTAATGATGAATTTATAAAATATTTTGACCACAGTTATCCTTTTCGGATTGCCTCTGATTTTTCAGCAGAACATCTTGCAGGA
>JAFLJO010000078.1 GCA_022712975.1 Desulfocapsa sp. | reverse complement strand
TAGGGGCGCCTGCACTATCAGTATATACGGCTGTCCCAATTTCAGTTGGGGTTGTGTCTGAGCCATTATATACGAAAAATGTATCGTAACTCCCGGCACTTCCTCCCTCGGTGAATTGTCCGTAGTTTACCCGTGCAGTATCAAAGCCATTTGTTGCGCCGATTGACGTGTACCCTAATTCAGGGTCTATGATTATTCTTCCTGAACCAATCGACGCCAACCATGTCGGGTCTACAACATAGCTGTATGTGGTTTCGGTTATATCTAATTCAATGACGGGAATTGGGTAACCCGGAAAATCAGGGTGATCTTTTAATCCCTCTACATTATTAAAAAATATGTGTGGTCTGGTTAAACTAGCAAGACGTTCATTTATCTTGCCGTCATACACTGCATAACCGCCGCATATTTCAGCAGAGCGAGAACTAAATCCCTCCGCTTCTGCCTGATTTTCATTACGCTCATATCCATTTGTAGGACTTGGGCCGCCCACCAGATACGGCTGCTTATGAAATGTGAGGTTATTTGTTTTTAGTGGAAACGAAACTATCCCCCCAAGGTCTTTAAGGGCTTGGGCTGTCATGGTAACTCTTTTCTGAAAGTTACCTTTTGCAGCGTTCTGTTCAAGCTCAAACGTCATGCCTGAGCGTGAGCAAGATAGTATTTCTCCTGATCTGCTTGGGACTGATGCGCCTGCTATGTCTAAACTAAACTCACTATCATTAAGTTTATAGCCTAGCGTTGCCGCGCCTGCGTCATCACCAAAGCCAAAATTTGAATAAGTGTCTCTTGTAATCCACGGAGAAGCGTCTTTGATATTAACAGAATGCCCTTCTGTTATTGCCATTATTCTTAGTGAAGCGGGCTTTTTCAATGTGGCATCCAAAACCCTTGTGGTGGTTGTCGTGGCTAACTACTAAATTGGTAGTAAAATGTGCCGTCTCTCCGACCGTCAAGTCTTAAGATGATCGTCAATCATCATGTTTGCTCATGGGCTTGGATTTCTCCCAGACTTCGACTTTCACGCCTGATTACTGCCATGACAGGGCTGCTCTCCGAGAGGATTATAGAGTGTCGAGCAGCCATGCATCTTACATTAACGAAACCTCTCGCTGCAAAATTAGCTCCCCGTAAACCATCGGGGTCAGGAGTGATAATATTTGCTCTCAATCGAGCTTAAAGGAGTCACCTAACTGGCAAAATATCATCATACCCGTTTATATACCGCCGGGTTTGACGGTTGACTATAACTGCTTGCTCATACATAAGCATGGCCAGACCTTGAACCTGTTATACGCTCCAGCAGTTTATTTTATATAGCGATAATCAATTTGCCCAATCTATTCGGCATCACCCCACTAGGCTAGGGCACCAAAACCCAGCATCCGAAGATGCCACGATATACCTTATTATAAAACGGCACCACTCACGACATAGCTCCTGCTCTACGAAAGTACGAGCGACCGTTTCCGGTCTATCGGCTTATGGCTTTATGCATGGATTTGGAGGCCATACAAAGGTTTTCCTACCTAAAGGCCACCGTACTACAGAGATAACAAAGAGACCATCTTTGTATCGAGCATATATTGCTCCGCTTTCGGTCTATTTAAGCTACATCTCTACGGTGGTGATTAGCTACCGCCTTAGTCCAACATTGAGTTTTTCATGACCCCTCAACGGAGAGTGGGCGGCACTAACCAAGTGCGGTATTGGTCTAGCTACTGGGTCAGTATGATAGACAGCCGGTCTTTCCGAGCAACACCTTTCCCCTGCGAACTGCTGAGGCAGGGACTCATATTTGATATTGGCAGGACTCGAACCTGCAACTAGCAACGTCGGCTTTCGCTTTGGCCGCTATTCTGACCAATTGAATTTTACAACATCAAATTCAGTGCTACTTTCCGACATAAGGGTTTTCTTATATCGGAAAGTAAATAGGTTTGGGAGGTTTTGCTATAACAATCCCCGATTCTTCAGCCTCCCTAAGCGCCTCGGTTAAGTCTCTTCTAGGCTCTCCGGTAAGGAAAAGACACCTTATTCGGTTCAACGCTCTCTCTTGGTTGTTCGCTTACGGGGTAGGGATCATTCTTTATCCTTGCCTTCAACGCCGCGCTCTAATCTATCAGCGGTGCGCTTTTCAAGCCACATTAGAGCCTGCTCCATATTTGTGATAGCAATGGAGTTTTCCCGGCACGGGAATTTTTTGTTTATAAATTTTGTTCGATGAACGAGGATAGCAAGTAAAGCTTCACTTGTTAGGCCGTTTACGCCAGATTCTAAAACAGGGCCAAGCTGAAAGCTTATTTCTTTTGTGGCTGATCCAGCCAGCACTTGATATAAGTGTCCCTCTACATCGCATCCGTTACTGTCTGATATTGCACTCACGGCAATGCCGTTGTTATCTGTATGGATTCGCATTTTGCACTCCAGTTAGTTTTAGTCATTGATAACGAGTAACTTAATATTAACATATGTGGGCAGTTTTTCAAGTTTTCCAGTATTTTGATTTAACTAATAAATGCTTGGCCTCATTTAATCGCTTGGGTATCGTTTTTCGATGACAAATACCTTCTTTTCCTGCCGCCCTGTAACTTACTTTGCCTACATATATAAGTATTAGCAAATTCTTATATTTATCTTCAAGCCGTTCTATAACGTTGTTTAAGGCTTGTATTTGGTGCTTAGGGTAGTAATTAGGGGTGGGAGGTCTTCCCGCTCCTGACGATAGCTCAGCTTGCCCGGACGGGTATCCAAGAGCACTTAAGCCCTTTACATCCATAGCTTTCATGTCCCCCCATTCATGAAGGTCTCCCTCTAGCTCTTTCGGGTTCAAAGCAAAACCTTTAAATCTTTTTTAATGCCCTGAGCCGCCATGCTGCCTGCTGCTTCCGGGTATTTAGGGTCATTCCATGCGTTAGCTATTCGTAAAGCCTTGCCTTTGCATTTAGCCCATACTATTTTTTCCGAAATGGAGGGGGGGTTAGTTGAAATTTGACTTAAGACTTCCTCCTCCCCTTGTTTTACCCCTTCTTTGCACCTCATTGTCCCGTATTCTTCTAAAATAGCCTCCAACTTGGCTTCCATTTTTGAAAAAGTCACGACGTCGCCGTGATATTTGTTTAAAAATTTAACTACATACTGTTTGCTGCTCATTTTCGCTCTCTCTTTTTTGGCCAGAACATCTTGCAAGAGGTCTCATCTTCGTGGGGATAGTCTACAGCTATTAATCCGTCTTCCTCTGCCTGACAATAACTTTGGGTTACCCCTCTTAATTCCCCTCTTTTTGAAAAGCCGCAGGCAAAGCACCCTTTAGTTCTTCTGTCTTGGGCCTCCCATATTAGTTCTGGGTTTATAAATTCACTCATCTTTGTCGGCTTTCTTATTCTTCCATTCAAATTCTGCGGTTTTTCCGTTGTATTGGGCACATCCTTGCTCTATTGCTTCATATTTATAATGCTTGCTAGTAAGTGCAAAAGACCATAGTCCCACCGCAACTGCTACGAACCCTACAACTGTTATTAAAAATGCGTTATTTTTAATCATTTAACTCACCCCTTTAACCATGTTTTTTGCTTCTTCAGCCTAAGATGCTTACTTACTATTCCACCCTTCATTTGCAGCCTTTTCTTAAGTTTGCTCCCCGGTTTTCCGGGGTTTTGCTTTGATTTTAAGGTCTTTGATTTTCCTGTTTTGCATATGTGTTTTATGTTCATAGCCTTTCCTACAGTCATTTAATCCAAAATATTTAATGCGCTTTCAACGCTATCTGCCCATCCGGCTACGCCGCCAAACCGGTTTACTGTGTCGATAAAATCCCACTGCTTTTCTGTTGGGGTTTTGCCAGGGACTTTTACTTCTACTGCTAAAATGCGGCCATCCCTTAATTGTCCGAGGATATCCGATATACCGGGAAACCCAAGCGTTATCCAATGGCCACCACGACCCTGAACCTTTCCTGTTGTCACGACAAATGACCATGCAACCCTTGGGTGCAGCAAAAGCACCTTCATTATTTCTTCTTGGATATCAGACTCTTTCATTTATTTATGATCCAGTTTCGAAGCATCCAAAAGGCTTTGTGGCGGAGCGTTAAATATATCCCTTTGCTTGGTCTTGTACATTTTTTTTCGTCTGTACTCTTTGCCTTCAATAACCTCTATTAGGTCGCCTCTCGCCAAACATTTTAAAATAGATGCAATCGTGCCAACATCAATACCTAGATAACCTAAATCACAAGGACGATATATACAGCCCTCTTTCATTGCCTGCAATATTTGTGACGTATGACTCATGTCGCCTCCAGTAAATTTTTGGTCTTTTCTAACAAGTATTTCTCTGTGCCGTACCGTTTCTCAAATTCCGCTTTATATGGGTGCCTGGAAACATAAAGGCTAGTATTTGCGCCGCCTTGGTGGTGATAAAAGCAAAGACCTAGCGTTTTAAAATGCGCGTCCGGCTTAGTCTTTCCATCGACATGATGGATAGCTGCTGGCGTACTCTCATTCAGATGCAGTCGGCACACTATGCAACCCAAAGCGCGGACTCTATCCATATGCCTTTGTTCGTCTGCTGTTGGTTTGCGGCCTTTCATGCCTCTAGCTCTCTTTGTGGTCTGGAATGCTGTCCTCAACTAATTTGGCATAACCCATAATGTCATGCCATGAGTCTTTGTAGTCTGGGTCTCCGTTCAATATTCGACCTATTTTGTGGGCTATCATTTCAAGAGCCTCTTTCTTTGCTGAACCCAATAAATCCCATTTCGGAGTCATACTCATTGTCGCTTTTATTTCCTGGGTAATCATCGCGTGAGTTGCAAAATCACCATACCGCTTTTCTCTGTCTTCTAGCGTTTTTTCTATGCTCATCTAAATTTTCCTGTTTAATGTTTAATGTGAAACCTTTGATTTAAGTTTCTCCACCTAATCCCTCATTATTTCTTGCGACCTCTTCCAGGTCGTAGGCAAAGTCTGTTTTAATGAATAGCCGCCCCGTGCCTTTTGCTCTGAAATCTTTCCATTGCTCAGCCGCTCGATTGTCTTCAAGTGTCTCACTAGTTACCGTCATGTCTGTTCCGTTGATTTCAATTTTCATCCTCTTTTCCTTTATGTGCCGATATGATTCCACGTGAACCGTTATATCTAGTCTTTGTCGTCATAATTCACCCCATAACGACTCCTGATAAGATCTATTAATTTATCAGACCGATAGTCATATTCGTCTGGGATACCCAAACTCCGTATTACTCTACCGGGATATCTCTCTATCATTATCTCGTAGTGGTCATTGTTCGCACAAACTATCTCGTCAGCCCATTCAGCCAGCACGTCATCTGCATACACTAAGGCAAATTCTTTAACTACGCCTGCTGCTCGGGTATTGTGGTTATATGGTTCTTGAGATAAAACATAAGCTATTGTTGGGCTTCTTAGCAGCCCTGCCGAACAAATACACAGCACCCGTTTATATGTGTCTTGGTTTTGATATTTATTATCTACATTAGCTAACCTGTTTCTTGTTATTAAATCCATAGCCCCTCCTACATTTGCTCGTTATAATTCAATAAAAGTACGACCAGTAACCCAGTTAAACATAACCAAAAATATTTCGATAACGCAGGGTTATGCATTATTCTTCGATTTCTTCTTTTCATGTTGCCTCCTCAACCTACTTTATAAGTCTCACCATACCGCTTAATGGCCTCCATCCCTGTTATATTAGGGACTTCCGTGTTTCCGTATCTGCCAGTAGTAGCATGCACCATTACTTTCATAAAACAAAAATAAATTAATTTCTTTGGTAGTCGATCTACCAACCAATACCATAAGTTCACTTCCAATAATTTCATTTCTCCTCCTTTAGCCCCATTAAATCAGGGTCAGTTAAATTAACCATTGGCCTGTAATGTCTTTCAAAATCTGTCAAGTATTCAGCCATCTGGCTTGCGTTAAATTTCTCTGTTGTTACGTGATTATCTAAAAACCATCCCATAGCCTCCGGGTTGTCCCCGTACTTTTCCCGCCAAACATTAAATATATCTGCAAAAAAACCATCATCTCTAAGCAGGATAGGAACTGCCCAGCGCCATTTTGATAAAAGATGCACACCGTTCTTAGTGTCTTCGTGTTTGCCGCCTATACCGGCTCTAGCGACCTCTGTGTACCATTGCCATTGGAGACCTCGCTGCTTTGATGACTTACTCCCAGCATCAGAAATAACCACTTTTACACTCCCGTCAATAGGTATCATTCCTATTCTTGTTGCGAGGTTTAAGGTTACCGCATGGCTTATAATGTAATATGATTCTGGTTTCATTATCACTCGTTTATAAAAGTAGTTTCTTTTACCGGATTCCAGCCTGTCTTCGTTTCTACATCTTCCCAGTTACTTAAGGGCGGTTTCTTCTTGCGGAGCGACCACGGTTTGGCAGCAAATCCACTAAATCCCTTTTTAGGTGTGCGCCCATCTATTCTAACTTCATACTTTCCGTTACTATCTAGACTGCTCATTATTTCGCACCCCAAACCATTAAAACATGCGTAATTTGGATGAGTCACCACAATTATTACAATATCGCCTATTTTAAACTCACTCATAAATCACTTCACTATTAAATTCTGCGGTTATTTTACTCACTTACCTCTCCTTAGATGCTTGTTCATTTTTTGTGATGTTAGGTGGTACTTGGAGCATCTTGGGCAAATGTAGGGCACAAGCTTAAGATTAGACTTCCTTCTATCCCTGTTCTTGGAATGCTTGTTATCCGCTATCTGTTGCTTTGCTTCTTTTAATGCACTCTTGCTGTCTTCAAAGGTTATTTTATTGCACCCCATTATCCCTCCTCCTGCGTCCGCCTCCGGTCTTGTTTTGGCCTAGAAACTTAGGTTTTTCATGAATTCCGTCTGTCCTTTAATTGCGGGTTCATATGGTTTTGCATAAGCTCCTCTCTCCAGTCCTTTTTCGGAACGCCGTTTTTAATCATATCCAGAGTGACTCGCTTACTGTATTCAAAGTTATCCCTGCTGTTAAAGTGCCATCGGCAATACCATGGGCCTCCACCGGTTATGCTTGCGCTATTGGTGCCTGTCGCTGGGCAGCGCAATTCTCCAGCTCGCCACTCGCATTTTCTGTCGTCAACATACTCCTGTCCTTGTTTTTTTTTCTGGTATCCACATAAGCATGTTGTTTGTAGCGGCTTTAATAGCTTTCCACAATCAGGGCATTTAATCGCCATAATCCAATTCTCCCGCATATTGGTTGAATTTTTCATTGTTAAATAATGTTGCTGGCCGTAGATATTTATTCATATCATGTCCTTTTGGCCATTCCCTGCACTTCATAGCTACTACTGCCCTCATTTCTTCAATGGTATAACCTTCTGCAAGCCTAGCCCTTATGAATGTAATGTTTACATTTGTGGGCCTATAGCTCCTTCCTGTTTTCTCATTTAAGAACTCAAGAACTTCAGTTGCCTGCTTGTTTATGCTTTTCGGTTTTATTGGTGTGACTAATTCCATCTTGTAGACCTCTTTTTTCACTTATTTTAAGACAAAAAAAACCCAACCCGTCGGCAATCGAAAACGGTTAAAGTTTGACCAATTTCTGTAGACTTCTCCTTGTCTTTTGGTCTTCCAGTGCTCGGTGCCGTTTATGCGTTCGATTTTTATGACGTTGGCCGAGTACCAATTTCTGTCGGGACGGGTTGCTATGGGCCAATCTTTTTCAAGGCCATCATCCCCGGCTAGACTTAACGCAGTCATTTTGCGGCGACTCATAACGGATTGTTTATGGTTTTCTGGAAAAGGATGGTGTATAGTTATACACTGAAAACATTGTCCGGTTAGTCGCATAACCACAATAGCAACTTCCCCCATTAGTTGCAAGAAGTATCGGAGGGTCATGTCTGGCCCTCCATCTTAATTTCTGTCATACCTTCCTCAGAAAACCCATGAGCAAAATATAGCTCGTTGAGCGGGAAATCGTCTTTACGGGTTTCGTGAGTTAGTGAATATAGCGGCGCACCATCACAGTCCCGAGTTTGTCTTGCAATAAATAATCTGGCTTTGTTCTCTAATTCAATTAACGCGCCAACCTCATACTTATGAGGAGTGGCGAGATTTATCTGTCTGTATGTTCTGCCTTGCGGGTCATTCGGGTCTGTGAGGTCAGCTATATTAAAAAATATATCAGTCATCTCAGCGGCCCTTTCTTAATTTTCTTGAAAGTAGTGAAATACGTTTTTCCTCTCCAGCGGTGCAAGGTTGTTGCATATTCTCCATCATTTTCGATTATCTTCTTGCCAAACAAGTCTGCCATAGTTAATTCAAACCATCCCGCTTTAAGGGTATTATCTACTTCTTTAAAATATGATTTCATTCTTCCTCTATTACAAAATAAATCTCATTAAAACCTCTACATGGCGGCTTTAAGTGGCTAGTCTCCTCAAACTCATCAGTGTGATCATTGAACCAGTATGCTACCCCCTTTTCTACTTTGTAAGTGTCAGACCACACTGTACCGTTAGCCTCCCAGACAGCAACAAACTGGCCTTCTTTTGGTATTTCGCTCACTTGCTTCATTCTTCCTCCATCTTTTTAATAGCCCAAGCCAGACCTAATACGTATTTGTCGCCTACAGGGTCTCCTCTTAGGAGCCTAGAAAGCGTC
>JAFLJO010000169.1 GCA_022712975.1 Desulfocapsa sp. | reverse complement strand
GCAGAGGGTATTCGGTAATCGGTATTAGGTGTTCGGCAACCGACATAAGAACAATTCCCACAGAAACTTTGATTTTCCGATACATGAACATATGGAAGACTTCAGGATTTTCACATGCGGTGTATAGAAAAAGTGGCAAACCTTGGGGGGGGTAACCTACAGCCTTTTTATAATAGCTTCAGGATATGCAATGGGAAAAGTAGTAACTATGATTCCAGAATCGAAACTACAGACGAAATTCTTCAAGGTGTCGTTGTTGTGTTAATACTTGGTACGGGACTGGAACCAAACAAGAATCAATTCCACATTTTTTCTTATTTTATCCGTTTTTACCGATTCTGGAAGCTTTTTCACACACAAATTAACAAGGTCAACGCCCTGTTAACTCCATGCAGAATAGTCATTCATAGTGACAGGTAATTTCTCTACTATTAATGTGGGAGCCAGCGAGTTTACATATCCCACCAAATCCGGCCTACTCAAGAGGAATTTTCCCGGCAAGGAACAATGGAAGAAACTGTATTTTGTGTTCATAATCTATCTGGAATGGTTTCCCACTCAAAATAATCCGGTAAGGTGGTTTATATTTTTCAGCAAACACTTTAAGACTTTTCGCCTGGGTTACCCACCCCGATTTGATTTCAATGGGAATAACATTACCATCGAATTCACGTACAAATTCGACCTCTGCAGTCCGTTCTCGCCAATAATACAAGGTTTGTTCTTCTGCACCTTGAAATTCCTGGGCAGCAAAATTCTCAGCGAAATAACCTTTGTAAGATCCATAGTCGTAATCAAGAATAGTTTTAGGCGGCAGATTGCCCAGAGCCCCCAACAAACCTGTGTCAAAACAATACAATTTGAATGTATTGTCTTTTGCATATGCCGGTAATGGCAGATTACCACTATTGACCATAGTAACCTTTTTAACCAGCCCAGCTTTTGTAAGCCAGTCGATTGGGCCTGCGAGTCGTTCGTAACCTCGAACACCAGGAAGAACATTTTTAAATTTGAATTTTGATGCCGAGCCGCTCTGCTCCCGAGCAAGCTGACCTGGAATATTTGACCACAAGCGTTCCAGATGCATAGAATTTTGCTTACCAGAGTGCTTTGCCATATCGGCAAGATAAGAAATGAGAAGATTTTTCTGTGCTTTTCGCACTGCCTTAAATGCTACAAGCGGTGTATCCAAATTTTCTTTCCAAACCGTCACCACCTCAGGCAGACCACCGACAATCATATAATTCTTCATCTGTTGCCAAAGTCGGCTATGAATAATTTCAGGGATCTTCTGATTTTCTTTAAAATCTCTAAAAAAATCACTGGATGAATGGTCGCCCACCGCTGCCAGGAATTCGCCAAAAGACAGGGGATGCATATCAAGAAATTCGACCTTCCCAACAGGAAAAGAAATTTCACTTAATTCCACCCCCAGAAGGGATCCTGCCGCGACAATAGGCAAGCCTGTCATTTTTTCCTGAAAATATTTCAAGCTGTTCAAAGCTCGAGGACATGCTTGCACTTCATCAAAAATCAAAATATCCTCATTAACTGTAATGAGTCTATCGAGATAGAATTCCAATTCCTTTAAGATACGGACTGGCTTGAGATCCTGCCTAAAAATCTTATCCAGCTGTTCGTCTTCCTCAAAATTGAGATAATGACAAACCTTAAAATTTTTCCTGCCAAATTCTTCCAGCGAATAGGTCTTGCCTACCTGCCTTGCCCCTCGAAGAATCAAGGGCTTACGTCTCTTGGAATTTTTCCATCGGATAAGGTAATCACTAACATTTCTCTTCATAATTGCCCGGTAGACGTATTTTGTCATGCAACATTATTCATTTATGGGAACTTTATCGTACCACTTTCACCGTTAAAAGCAAATATTTTTGTTTTACAGTTCGTGGAAATTACGACAAAATCCCCCAAAAAGCGCTAGTTGGAAGCCATCAAGAAAAATTTTTTCTTTGGGGGGGAACAAAACAGAATCAGTCTGAACAATTTGAGATTCTCAACAACAGGATTTGCTGCGTTAATAATAGCTTCCTATTGTGAGTCCGCAGCTTGCAAGTAAGTTAAGCCAACTAGCAGTCTATGTCTCTGGCTAATGACTAAACATTCATTTATAGGGGTGTAAAAAAAACGGACATGATTTCGTTAGTAAAAACGACAACATAGGCAACTTTTCACTAAAAACTATGTACAACGACCAGAAAACAAAAAAAAAGGCCTTACAACGAAAACGCTGTAAGGCCTTACTGTTCTTTGGTGCCGGGACCAGGAATCGAACCAGGGACACACGGATTTTCAGTCCGTTGCTCTACCGACTGAGCTATCCCGGCACCGTATGTGAGATGCTATTTACTGAACATTCTTGGATGTGTCAACAGATTTTCTCTTTCTTAAACAAGATAAAACAGAAGAGATCTCTGAAATGCCAAAAACCTCATGTCTAAGTGTTTCTCATATCTTTCTATTAATCGAGTGAAAGAGAGATATCATCAAGACTTCCCGATGATTTTTCTTTTGCAGAAGCAGGAACAGCTTCGAAATCATCAAGACCAAGATCCAGATTTATATCATCCAGCTCACTGCTCTCTGCTGTGATATCTCCTGCTGACAAATCAATATCATCAAGAGACAAGGATAAATCAGCACCTGAAAGGTCTTTTGTGTCACTCAAGCCAAGATCAAGACCATCAAGGTCACGATCCTCATCCAAATTCAGCTCATCATCAATGGAAAGATTCATTCCAACACCACTTACGGCTTCCCGGTTCAAATCTTCAGGAGGTGCAAGGTCCGAGATATCAGCTAACTCATCAGGGAGTTTCAAGACAGGTGTTTCAGCTGTTTTCTCATCGAAAAAATCCAAACCATCATCCAGATCAAATTCAAAGCTTCCTTCCTCATCACTTTCATCATCTTCTTCAAGCATGAAATCTTCACTGCCGGTACCACCAAAAGTGATTGTCCCTTCATCTTCTTCACTTCCACCAACAAGAGCATCCGGATCAGAATCAGAAAAACCAGACCCATCTTCGTCAAAGTCGTCTGCTCCCTCAAAGGAAACCCCGACATTTTCCTTCTCTGGCACTCGAAGAAATGAAGGCACTACAGCATGATAGGTTGTACCTTCCACTTCTGTACTTCCTGAAATATCTTTCTTACACTTCAAACAAGTTTCAATATGATCAAACGAGATATAGCCACATTTAGGACAACGCATATTCTAACACCTTCACTGGATTAAAGGATCAACTCTCTTCAATAGAGACAAACAAATCCTACATGTGAATATTATTGCACGTTTCCCCACAAAGAATCAAGAATTTTTCATTTATAAATGGTTGTTGCTGGCAGCAGCCATTTATTCCATTAACTCTTCCAATCCATCCCGATATCACAGGATGGTGCAGAATGAGTAAGTGCTCCGATTGAGATAATATCCACACCGGTGGCAGCTATTCCTGCTACTGTATCAAGATTTACTCCACCTGAGGCCTCAACCAGCGCCTTGCCATTAATCATGGACACAGCCTGCTTCATGGTTTTAAGATCCATATTATCAAGCATGATGATATCCGCACCACAATCCAACGATTCACGAACCTGCTCTAAAGTATCGGTCTCCACTTCAATTTTTATGGTGTGAGGAACTTTTTCCCGTAATATTTCAACGGCCTTTGTAAGAGAACCGCAGGCAGCAATATGATTGTCTTTAATGAGCACGCCATCACTTAAATTAAAACGATGATTATAGCCTCCTCCTGCCCGTACCGCATATTTTTCAAGCATTCGCAACCCAGGTGTAGTCTTGCGGGTATCGGTAATACGCACCGGGTAAAGCGCAACCTTTTCGACAAAACCTGCTGTAATGCTTGCTATTCCGGATAGGCGTTGTAAAAGGTTCAGAGCCACCCGTTCAGCTTTTAGCAGATCAACCACAGGCCCGCTCACGGTGAGGAGGCAATCTCCTTTTGATACCGCACAACCATCGGCCGCTGCATCTGTGCATTCAACATCAGGGTTTTGCAGATAAAACACCTGAGCTGCCACAGCCATCGCACCAGCAACCACAAAAGATTCTCTTGCTATAAGATCCGCCCTACCCTCTTCAGCATTACTAAAAAGAGCTTCACTGCTCAGATCTCCATTTCCGATATCTTCCCGCAGAAAAGAACGAAGCTGACTGAAAAGAATTGCCCTATCCAATTTCTGCAAGCCTCTTTTCAGCTTCAGCAACTTTGGCAAGCTTTGCTTCAAGCTCTGCCTGTTTGCCCTTTTCCTTTTCAACAATCTCAGCTGGTGCATTCGCCAGGAATTTTTTATTTCCAAGCTTGCCATTAATCTGTTTGAGAGATTTTTCAATCTTGCTTCTCTCGCGCGTTAGTTTCTCCCGCTCCTTCTCCACATCAATCAACCCTTTTAACGGTACATATATCTCAACATTCTGATAGATATAGGTGGCAGCATCATCGGGTTTAGTCAATTCTGGTTCAACAGTGAGAGATTCCAGTCGTGTCATTGACGATATGGCGGCAGAAAAAGTCTCAATCAGTTCCGTTTTATCAGTATCAGCACAAAGCACAAAGGCATCAATCTTTGCAGAAGGGTGAACATCAGCCTCGGATCTGATATTACGAATGCCGGTTATCACCCCCATAAGCAGTTCTACCTCACTCTCAGCAGCCTCATTCAGCCAACCATCATGGGTAGCAACAGGAAAATCGCTGGTCACCAGCATGTCACGCACGCCTGGAAGTACACTCCATATCTCTTCAGAAACAAAAGGAGTAATGGGATGAATAAGCTTGAGGATGGTTTCCAGTACGTGGAGCAACACCCCTCGTGCCTGATCCCGCAGAGTTTCGTTTTTACTGAACAGGTCTGATTTGATCCATTCAAGATACCAGTCACAGAATTCGTGCCATACAAATTGATAGATCACGGATGCAGCATCATTGAAACGATACTCATCGAATGCGTAGCGTACATCTGCTGTTGCTTTGGCAGTTCTACTTAAAATCCACCGGTGGATAAGGGGCAAATCTTTTGGCTTCTGTACCACGTCTGTTATAGATGGGTCACATTCTTCAACATGCATCAAGGTAAAACGAGCCGCATTCCAGAGCTTGTTAATAAAAAAGCGATATCCTTCAATCCTGTCTTCATCAAGCTTGATTTCACGGCCCTGAGCGGCAAAGGCAGTGAGTGTGAACCGCATTGCGTCTGTTCCGTATTGCTCCATGATAACGAGAGGATCAATCACATTCCCGGTTGATTTCGACATCTTCTTGCCATGTTTATCACGAACCAGAGCGTGAAGATACACATCCTTAAACGGCACTTCATCTTCCATTAAATGGAGGCCGAACATTATCATACGAGCCACCCAGAAAAAGAGAATATCAAAAGAGGTGATAAGCACTGAGGTGGGATAAAAAGTTTGCAGTTCTTTTGTATTCTCCGGCCAGCCCATGGTTGAAAAGGGCCAGAGAGCCGAGGAAAACCAGGTATCGAGGACATCTGTTTCCTGCTCGATATCTGTAGATCCACACTTGGAACATTTATCAGGATCAACGGATTCCACCATCAGTTCACTGCAATCTTTACAGGTCCAGGCTGGAATTCGATGTCCCCACCAGATCTGGCGGGAAATACACCAGTCACGGATATTATCCATCCAGGAGTAGTACGCATTATACCATGTTTTGGGGTAAATATTGATGCGTCCGTCACGCACTGCAGCAACAGCCTTATCAGCAAGTGGTTTAACCGATACAAACCATTGCAGTGATATGGTTTGTTCCACAACCGTTGAACAGCGGTAACACAGCCCCACGGCATGATCGTAGTCTTCAATTTTTTCCAGGAAGCCTTCTGTTTTCAGATCTTCCACAATTTTATCGCGACATTCGAATCGATCAAGTCCCTGATAAGAACCCGCCTTATCATTCATCACACCATGATCATCCATAACCTTCATAATCGGCAGGGAATGACGGAGACCAATCTCATAATCGTCACGATCATGAGCAGGAGTTACTTTTAAGGCACCAGTCCCAAAATCTTTCTGCACATGATGGTCAAAAACCACTGGAATTGTGCGATCAGTAAGGGGAAGATTTATTCCCACATCAGCAAGATGAGAATAGCGTTCATCATCAGGGTGTACTGCTACTCCGGTATCACCAAGCATGGTTTCAGGCCGGGTAGTAGCCACCACAACATGCCCTGAACCATCGGCAAAAGGATAGCGAATATGATAGAGTTTACCCTTTTTATCCTCGTGCTCCACCTCATCATCTGCCAGTGCCGTATGACAACGCGGGCACCAGTTTACAATGTAGTCACCCTTATAAATAAGACCGTCACGATGGAGCTTAACAAAGGCTTCGCGCACAGCAGTGGAAAGCCCCTCATCCATGGTAAAGCGTTCCCGTTCCCAGTCACAGGAGGCGCCCATACGTTTGAGCTGGTTAATAATGGTTCCGCCCTTTTCCCGGCGCCATTCCCATACTCTTTCAATAAAGGCATCCCTGCCAAGATCGTGTCGTCCTTTTCCTTCGGTGGCAAGCTGACGTTCAACAACATTCTGAGTGGCAATGCCTGCATGATCAGTACCCGGAACCCAAAGAGTATTGTCTCCGCACATGCGATGGTAACGCACAAGCACATCCTGCATGGTATTGTTTAGAGCGTGACCAACGTGAAGAACACCGGTAACATTAGGAGGTGGGATAACCACAGAGAATGATGCTTTACCTTCTTCCATTTTTGCAGCAAAAGAGCCTGCAGCATCCCAGCGTTCAAGCCATTTTTCTTCTACATTGTCAAACTCATAGCTCTTTGCCAGGGTTTTTCCTTTATCTTTATTTTCCATAA
This sequence comes from Desulfocapsa sp., assembly GCA_022712975.1. Taxonomy (GTDB): domain Bacteria; phylum Desulfobacterota; class Desulfobulbia; order Desulfobulbales; family Desulfocapsaceae; genus Desulfocapsa. Next base: position 8,073 of record JAFLJO010000169.1, on the reverse strand, counting down.
CACGTATATTCGGTTTTTATATTTTGTGTTGATTATTAAATGTTTGCTATACATACAACTTTCATTTAATCGTTATATTTGTGCATTCCATGCTTTTGGCAAAAAAATCTGATCATAGATACGCATGGCATAGCGATCTGTCATCCCTGCAATAAAGTCACAAACATGTCGATGGGCCTGTTGTTCATCACTCCATGTTTTCGATCCTTCAGGTTCCCATCGACTTCCATCAAAACGGCCAAGACCATTTTCCATAAAGTACCCGTAAAGATCACGAATAACGCGCTGTGCTTTCTCAAACTCATTATGTACCCGGTAATATCGGTACACATTTTCATACAAAAACATCCGAAGATCGGTAATAGCCCTCAGCATTTTCTCACTGACATGAATCCTGCCATCTCCTGCCTGTAGGGTTTCGACGATCAGATTCCGCACCATGGCACCGATCCGCTTAGAATGACGATCACCAACTACCACTCGAATATCTGCCGGTAAATCATTTTCTTTGAGGATACCGGCACGGAGGGCATCATCCATATCATGATTAACATAGGCAATAATATCTGCCACCCTTACAACCTGACCCTCCAGGGTTACCGGAAGCTCAGAATTATTTTCAGGAAAGATATCATTTCGTCCTTTAGAGTGTTTCACAATCCCGTTTCGAACCTCAAAGGTGAGATTCAGCCCCTTTCCTTTATGTTCCAGGATATCAACAACCCGAAGACTATGCACGTAATGACGGAATCCACTCGGATGCAGCTCATTTAAAGTTGCTTCTCCTGCATGTCCAAAGGGAGTATGACCAAGATCATGGCCAAGAGCGATGGCTTCAGTCAAAGGCCCGTTCAGGCATAGTGCTGACGCTATGGTTCGTGCAATCTGCGAGACCTCAAGAACATGGGTAAGACGTGTTCGGTAATGATCACCGGCAGGTGCAAGAAATACTTGAGTTTTATGTTTTAAACGACGAAATGTTTTAGAATGGGTAATGCGATCCCTATCTCGCTCAAAGGGCATACGGATATCAGACTCATCGTCTGTCTCGACACGCATCCGGCCAGCACTGTTCTTGTTCAAACAGGCATAGGGGGAAAGAATTTCCTCCTCTCTTGCTTCGAGTTGCCTCCGAATAGATTTCCCTATAACTGGTATGTATGCCATGACTCCCCTTGAATGAAACGCCAGATCTTCTAACCTTATTGTGAGTTCCTGTTTTTACTCGCACTGCGCATACTCTGCAAGGTTTAACAGGTGCTATTTCTTTGTTTTCCCCCACTCTTCATAAAAAACCAATTCATCCAGATTAAGACGAGGAAGCCATCCGGCTTTTTCCAGTTCAGGCATTTCAGGAAAATGACTCACATGGCCGATACAAAGATAGGCAATCACCACCACTGATATCCCTCGCCGGGCAGATCCATGGAGTTTCTTCGGACACCTCGAAGGCTTTACTTACTTCCCGTCGGCTCACAAAGCCCACGGTCTAAAAGCTATTTTTTCGTTAGCTCATGCAAAGTACGCAGCTTTTTGGCCTCGGCCTGAATCTTGCCAAGTCCCTGAGTCATCATGGCCCAGCCATACCAGTAGGCATAGTCTGGATTGACATGGAACTGTCCCTGATACGTCCGCATCCGATGCTTCATAAACAGTTCAAAAAGGGTCTGGTCAATGTTTGACAGATTCTCCATATCACCACCACCGGTTTGCATGTAATAGAGGAAATCAGGATAAGCAAAGGCGTAGGCTTCGGGTTTCTTAATAATTCCGTCTTTGTAGAGACCTGCTACAATCTCAATGGCCTGTGCCATGACCCGGTCAGCTTTTTGAAGCATCGAATCACCCATTTCAAGCCGGCTTGTGGCGTAGGATTTGGAGTGACACCCACTACAGGTTTGAATCATTTTGTCACGTTCGGTCTGCCAGGCTTCCTGGGTTGATCGAATCATATCAAGTGAAGTCACCATCTCCAGGCGGTCAGTCGGTTCACCGGTCTCGGGGCTTAACACCCCCAATGCCTTCAGAATGGTAACTCGGTCAGCGGCCCACTGCTTATCTTCAGGAAGTGGGAGGCGTACACCAAAAAACCCCCAGGCGGTACGGTTTTCATGGGTGCCATTGGGGAGATGACATGTCTGGCAGGTGGGTACTGCAGCGTCTTCCGGCAAACGCCCGGCTTCTTTGGCAAACCAGCGAGTTCCATGTTTGGCACTGCTCCACATTTCCCATTGTGGGTGGTCATATCCCATATGACACTGCTGACAGGCACGCGGATCCTGAGCTTCCTTTTTTGAAAAGCTATGTCGGGTGTGGCACTCATCACAGGAGTTGGTCTGATAACGATATCCTTTTGCCAGCCGTTCTTTTTTCTCCTCTTCACTTTTGATCCCCATATTATGACAGCCACCGCAGCCACTTCCTCCCTCCATCAATTCATCAGGCTCAACGTGGGTGATCGGCAAGGCATTTAAAGCTCTCCAGCCAAAGTTATGTTTTCCTTTGGCGAATGATTCAAACTGCTCTTCGTGGCACATTTTACAGACATGTTCATCCGGCATTTGGGCGAGTTTGCCATCTTCTGCGGTTGTATGGTTATCGCCGTGACAATAAATACAGCTGATCTCCATTTCGGCGTGCCGACTCGAGCGCCAATCTTTCACCTGACCCGGCGTACTTTTTTCATGACAGCTGATACATGCATCCGCATCGTCAGCCCACAGTGGTGTCACTGCAAAACCCAACAGAAGGACAGTTGGGATAGTCAACAGAAAACAACTTTTCCATAACGCTCTCTTCATCACTTTTCCCCTTTTTGTGAAAAAGATTACTTCATGGCTGTTATGGAGTAATCGTTACTATTAGCTCACAACATCCCTTTAAATTCCAGGTGATTATATTGATAAAAAATATTAACACGTAGTTACTTTCACGATCTTTAGCCGTAACTGTGCAGGCCCGACAGGAGGTAATTTACTCCGTAGTAGGTAAACATCACCGAGGCAAATCCTGCGATGGCAAACCATGCAATTCTGTTCCCTCCCCATCCTCTTGTAAATCTGGCATGTAATGCTATGGCATATACAAACCAGGTAATAAGCGACCAGGTCTCCTTGGGATCCCAGCTCCAGTAGGTTCCCCAGGCAGAGTTTGCCCATATGGCACCGGTTATGATACCTGCTGTCAGCCAGAGAAATCCGATCACCAGGGTCTTGTGCATGATGTCATCAAGAATTTTCAGGGGTGGCAGCTGCAACAGAAATTTTCCTTCCGTGCCCTTTGCTTGTTTTCTGTCTTTCAGAAGATATACCAAACCGAAACCACAGGCCACTGCAAAGGCGGCATAACCGATGAAACAGGTGACCACGTGGGCAATAAGCCAGTTACTTTGCAAAGCTGGTATAAGGGGTCTGATTTCGGGATTCTTCATCTCAGCAAGGAGCATTGCCACTGCTGCAAATGGCATGGCAAAGGCGCCAAGAAAACGATTTTTATACTTATGTTCGAGGCCCAGATAGAAAACAGCAATGGACCAAGCGAAGAAAACCAACGATTCATACATATTTGACAAAGGGGCATAGCCAATGCCCATCTGATGTGACTCAACCCATCTCAGTCCAATACCGGCGGTGTTGATCAGAAGAGCAAGAGCTGTTACCGTGGTTGCCACAGAGCCAAATTTTTCCGCTCGAAAAACAAAGAGGCCAATATAAACAATTGCAGCCAGTAGGTACGCAAATGTTGTGATGCCGAGAAGCGTGGAGCTATCCATAGGTTTATCCTTTTGTTGCTTGCAGTGAGATCTAATCTAATTCGACCAGTAAATATACAATGACGAGTATAATATAAATTACCAGTTGTGACTAATTAAAAATACTTGCACCTCCGTTCGGTACAAGCAAACAATTACTTTCTGCGCAGGTAAATCGGTAAATCGAGAACGCCCCCAATTATCACTTCCAGGTAAAACTCTGCCCTTTGTAAGTTCTGCGCCTTAATGCATGTATCCATGCCCTTGTGGTTTGGTCATAGAAGCTTTTCATCAAATCCATATTTCTATGAACAGCATTCGAAATCTTTGAACACAACACCAAATTAAGCACAGAAAATCTGCAAAACGCTGACGTGTCCCCGGACTTTTTTCCGGATTTCCCGACGCTGATCGTAAACGGGTTGAGCAAGTATTTCCGATGCCAACATGTTGAGTTTTCCCATTAAGTGGGTATGTTCATGTATCGGAAAATCAAAGTTTCTGTGGGAGTTGTTCCTATGTTGCTTGCCGAAAACCGCATACCGAATACCTTCTGCCCGCAGGGCATCATGTTCACTCGGGGAATCCCATTATCTGAACATTACCTGGAGCTTGCAGCTTATTCTTTGGCTGGAATTATCTTACTATCTCTTAAAGCTTTATTGCTGAGCGCGTAAAGGCCGGTCATCAGATAAAGAACACCACCAATAACATAGATTGTACGAATAGATATAAAATCAGAGGCCCATGCAAAAAAGACACCTGCAAACATAAACACAGCGTTTCGCAACATTTCCCGTGTCGCATAGATTCGCCCCAGTTGTCCTTTTTCAACAGTACTTTGCAGTAGAGAGTCCTGTGCCACATCACGAATGGCAAAAGGCGGACCAAAGACAAAAGCCCACATCACAGCTATCCACACCGTCTGGCTGCCGGCATAAGCCAGCGTAAGCAAGCCGGCGGCACAGGCATTGATAACAATAATGCGGCCTGAATAGCGAGCGAGCCAGTCGCTGATTGTAAGTGCGCCAAGAGATCCAAGAATCATTCCGGTAAAGTAGCCGGTTGCCTGATATCCCCAGTCTACGGCATCACCATGCAGAGCCTTGGTGGTAAAGGCGAGCATTAAGGCTCCAGTCCAGATGCCATGTGGTAGATGCTCCACTGTCTCCATAACTGTAAGTGGCCTGGCGATGGGATGTTTGCGTAGATATTTCCAACCGGAGACCCATGATGTCCAAATAGATTCTCTTCTGTCATCATCTTTTATTTTTTCTCGTTTGGGTTCCGCAATGGGCATTGCTATAAAAGTTGCCAGAACAAATAGCCCTATTACTGCAAAGGCAATTCGGTGCAGGGGGAGTGATAAAATAAGCCAGCCGCCTGCTGTATAGGAAATGGCCATCATTATTTGATTAGAGGCCAGAATAAAGCTGTTGGCCTGTACTAAATGACCAGAATCAACCAGCGACGGAATCAGAGACATACGGGCAGGACGATGGAAGCTATCGGCAGCAGAAAGACCGGCAAGTAAAAGGTATATTACAACAACAGAGAGTTCACCGCCTCCCTGTAGAAGTCCTATGGCAACACCAACCACTAGGATTTGCAGGCATCCCATGCCGATAAGCATGTTTTTCCGGGGAAAGCGATCCACCAGTACTCCTGCAATCGGGCCAAGTAAAAATGGCGGTAGCGTGCGTGCCACCATTGTACCGGCTGCCTGCAACGTGGATGAGGTCTGTACAAAAACAGACACCAGAATGGTAACTGTAAAGAGTTCTATGGCCAGGGTTGTGGTGACATTGACCAGCCAGAGGTAGAGGTAATTCTTGTTTTTCATATAAATAATGATTCGATATTAACGTATTTCATTCTCTGGGAAAACTATTTGTCAGAGCCGATAGTGATAATTGCATAGACATTGATTACAGCTATAATCCTTGAAATGTGATATCGGATTACTGGGAATTTTAAGAGGAGGAGATCTTGCAGGGCCTATTACCGAAACACTTTTTTATTCCAAGACGTGTATTGGCCGTACTTTTTTTCATCTCCACTGACTCACTGAAAAGTGACTTTTTTTATCACAAGAGGAGAAAAGATGGCAAGACGTAAGGAATTCAATCCTGATAATGATGATTCGTTCCTTAAAAGGAGAATCATATACAATACTAAGTACTCAATCAATGGATTAGTTTCGACCTTTAAAAATGAAGAAGCTTTTAGAATAGAAATATTTTTAGCTCTTATTATGATTCCACTTGGCTTTTACTTGGCGCCTGAAGGTGTTTCGAGAGTTCTTTTGATTGGTAGTATTGTATTGGTTTTGATTGTTGAACTTTTAAATTCGGGTTTGGAGAATTTGGTTGATAGGGTAAGTTTGGAGAAACATGAACTTTCCGGTAGAGCTAAAGACCAAGGTTCTGCTGCTGTGTTTTTGTCTATTTGTTTATGTGCCTTTGTTTGGATTATGATTTTGTTTTTTTAAAGTACCATTGGAATTTCGCTGACAGGTGTCGGGCATCCATGCGTTACCTTCTTTAGCAAACTACAGCAAATGAAATCATGCTTATTTTCATTGAGGTCTGCCTCGCATTGAATAGTAACCTGACTCCTGTTTTCTCTCATAAAGGCACAATCACTTAAGTGACTCCGCCTTTATGAGAGAAGAAAATTCTGAGAGATAAGGGTTATTTTTTCCTTCTTCTTGCTCCTGCTGCCAGTCCTGCCAGTCCTACACCGAAGAGGACCATTGTTGCTGGTTCTGGTACTGGTGTCGATTGCAGCGCACTAAATGTTGTGCCCCTTTGAGAGTAACTATAAAAACCTACTTTCCCAGCTGAAAACGCACCATAGGTGTCAAAAGAAAAAAGAGTATTCGACCTGTCTGATACAGATATTCTCACATTGCTATCGGTATATCTGAGAGTGAAACCATACATCTGCTTATCTGCCCATCCATTAGTCGAAGAAAAGTCAGTCGCCAGCAAATTGATATCAGCTCCACGATGACTCCACAAATTAACGTCAGATCCTGTGATGTGCGAAACAGCAAACCCTTCGTGTCCTTTTCCATTCCCCCTGAGTACCTGGGAAGACTGCTTCCAGTCAAAAAGATAATAATCAGTGGCTGATGTGTAGCCAAATACGATACCTATCCAGTCATTATCGCTTCTCGTGCTTACGCCAAAAGACCCTTCAAATACAGTGTTTTGCCATAAGGAGTCGCTCAGCAATACCGATGCATCTGAATTTCTAGTCTGAACGGCTTTATCCCCATCAATTTTCCAGCCACCACGTCCACCATCCCAACCTGTGTGTTCCAGCGTTTGAGCACGCCACCCGGAGACATCAACTGGTCCAGCGAATACAACAACAGAACTTGCCAAAACCAACAATCCAGTTAACAATATTATTTTTTTCATAATCTCCCTCGATCATTTTTATCTTAATAAAACCATCCTCACCACTAAGAGGATACGAGACACCGTCCGAAACAACAATAGGTCGAATAACTATTTTGAGTAAATCCAGATTAATCAACGTTCCAGACGCTGTAAATTCAACCCTTCGCTGGCTGCGTCTGTTCCGGGCAGTAAACGATTTTTCCAAGTACTGATTTTTAATTTTAGTTCATCTCGTAAAATTTCTTGGGCTCTTCTGTTTTATCCCCTCCGTTCAATGATTCGGCGGGGAATAAACCCTTTGCTCTGCCAATCAGCAAAGAGCTCCTTGAGCAGAGTCAACACTCTGCCACATCCATGCGGAATAGCTATTCATAGTGAAAGGTAATTTCTCTACTATTGATGTGAAGCCCAGAGAGTCTGCATATCTCACCGAGTCCGGCCTACTCAAGAGGAATTTTCCCGGCAAGGTACAATGGAAGAAACTGTATTTTGTGTTCATAATCTATCCGGAATGGTTTTCCGCTCATAATAATCCGGTAAGGTGGTTTGTATTTTTCAGCAAACACTTTAAGACTTTTTGCTTGGGTTACCCACCCCGATTTGATTTCAATGGGAACAACATTACCATCGAATTCACATACAAATTCGACCTCTGCAGTTCGTTCTCGCCAGTAATACAAGGTTTTTTCTTCCACACCCTGAAACTCCTGGACAGCAAAATTCTCAGCGATATACCCTTTGTAAGAGCCATAGTCGTAATCAAGAATAGTTTGGCTCTTTTGAAATTTGAGTGGGTAAATTAAAATCATTCCTTGTATGATCAAACGAAAAACACTCTACAAAGGATGATATGATGGAAGAATTATTTCAGAAGGCTCTTGGAATTGAATCTCCTTGGTTTGTAAAATCAAT
>JAFLJO010000096.1 GCA_022712975.1 Desulfocapsa sp. | reverse complement strand
GTCCATAGTTGGCTCCGATAGCTATTTTGATTTGAAGTATAACGCCCCGCTTCACTGGTTCGTCCAGTGCAAGCGGTTGTTGGTAATAAGTGGGTCGAATGGCTGTTATCTTTTCAACTGCCAGCCTTGTTTCTCCGCTGGTGGTATCTCTTTCCTACCAGACACCACCAAAAACAAAACTGACTATCTTGAAGCGAATGACCGTCGCATAATCTCTATCCGAGTTAGAGGCGATATCCTTTTTCTATCGAAGCCGATGTCAGACAAGCTGCCACCTGCTTAGATCAAAGTCGTTGTCCTTTTTCTTCTCAATGGCAACAACCGTCACATTGCCATCAATCCGAATTGAAGCTGATGGCTTTTCCACAGTCGAAGCCAATTTCCAATATGCTGCCCTCTGTCCGAGCCGAAGCCAAGGATCTCTTTTAAAAATCTCTATCCCTTTGCTAATTCTCTGATGTGCAGATTTGTGGACTAACAAGATGAACCCTGATAACCACACCACTCCATGGCGGGGAGATTAAACGAACACACCCATCATCTCGTTTTATTCGTGGGACACGGGCGTGCAGGTAACATTCATGTTCAAAGAAATTAAGATGGCGCCATGTTTTTTAACTGTGTCATAGGCCTTACAGGGCGCACCCTCACTGCCATCTGAGAATGTCGCACCACGTTTAAAATCAACATGAATATCAAGTCGTTTATTCGCTGCTTCAAACTCGATTGATTTTACAAACCAAGGAGATTCAATTCCAAGAGCCTTCTGAAATAATTCTTCCATCATATTGTCCTTTGTCAGACCTCTACAATCACCGACCACGCCCAGAGAACGTGTTTTTTTTGGAGGGAGAGCCCCTGGGCTGTCGAAGTGGGTATTTTTTGTACGGTTTTTGAAAGGTAGAACAGGATTAAAGTAAACTGGAAATGTTCATTTTAATCAGCTGTTTACTTGATTTTGTGAAAGATAATAACTGATAAAGTTTATGTATAAAAAAGGATATATTTTTGTGGCACAAAATGTTGTACTCCTAGCTAAGTTATTGATTATTAGTTGTAAAAAACACCTGTAGAAGCTGTTTTGAGCTCTTAAATGATCGAATTTATTGAAAATAGTTCTTACTTCGACAGCCTGGAGCCCCCCCCTCGAAGGGGTCATTATCGTAAGGAAATCCCTTAAATGGGCTAATTCAGACCTCATCGAGTGAAAAAGGACAATAGTGCAATAACTATCTAGGATTGCATGGATTTGAAGAAATTGAACGGTTACTATTGCGAAAGTGTTCAATTCCTTTGGATGTTGTATCATTTAAACATCTTACGTTAATACCACTAATTGAGCGTTTACGATGTCTTAAACTTAGAGTTTTTCTTCATGGCCAGCATTTGTGCGATTCTGCCACAGGAGGACTTTTTTTATTTAACCGGTGGCTGTTTAGTTATACATTCAAACAGACCACAATAAAACAATCGGCCAAAAGAGTTCTCTTGTAAATACTTATCTAGTCTGATTTTCTTAGCGGGCTCGTTTCAGGCTACTCTTAGTAAAATCACGATCAGTGAGGTCAGTTTGAAAGACAAAGTTTGACCAGTGCAAATCGGTCTCCTTTCTGTTTTGATGATTGACCATTGTCATTGAATGAGCACGCCAAATGCTATCTATGTAAAGTTGATATTCAGAGAAGGTCAAGGTCTTGAGTAATCTGTCTTTCTTGTCATAGTACACTTCCTTCCATATTCTGTATTCGGTCTTGTCTGTCCAGCTCACAATGCGGCTATAACCTGAGTTTTTTGTGTCGCGCGGATATCGCTCCACAACAAAACATTCGCGTTCGTTCAGTCTCTCATTGCCAAGGAATTTGTACGTATATTTTTCCACCTCCATACCGGCGAAATCCTCAAAGGAAAATTCGCTTCCCATAAATGCTCCTGATTTATTACGCGAACTGATTCGTTTGACTCTTTTTAAAGCAGGGAGATACAACCATTGATCATCGTCACCCTTTTTGTGTGCATGGGTTAAGAGAGCCGTTCCTGCGACATCACGAGGTGATTCAAAGATGGTCAGGCTTTTATCGCCGTCATTTTCTGTCTCCATTGCCTGGATACGAATTTGACGCCGACTCTCTCTGCCATCCTTATTACGGAGTATCATTTTCATCTTCGCCGTAAAATTACCAAATCCTGATGCTCGTTTGTCTGTTTCCACTGCAATGCTCAGTCCTTTGTCTGTAGGGAGTTCGGCCAAACAGAGTATGCTCTGCAGTAGAAACAGTGCCACCAATACGATTGCTTTTCTGGAAATCATTTCTCTACCTTCTTTGCCTGTGCAGTTTTTTGCTTTGTGTAAACAAGTGACAGAATAGCAGGAGACAGTAAAAATTCTGTGAACAGAGCTACCAATATGGTTGCGGAAATAAGAATACCCATATTTTTGTTTACAGTTAATACGGATAACATATTGCAAAGAAAGCCTCCGGCAAGGACAAAGGAGGTTACCATCATTGCCCGGCCAACTGTTTTCAGTGTTTTTGCAGTTGCCTGGACGGGATCACCAAGTTGATCAAAATGTTTCCCGAAGTGATGAAAAAAATGAATGGTATCATCGACCACCATACCAATGGCAATACTGCCAATCAAAACGGTGCCGAGATCCAACGGAATTCTTATCCACCCCATGAGGCCCATTATCATGATAATTGGTAGCAGGTTTGGTATCATGCTGAGCAGACCCATGCGAAGTTTCCCCAACATAAGTATCATCAGCAGGGAAATCAGGATAAGGGCTATGGTATAGCTCAGTGCCATGGCACTCATAACGTTGTTGAGTATTTCTACAAAAAGACTGCTTAACCCTGTTATCGACACAGTGCAGTCCGGGAAACGTTCAATTAATTCAGCTTCAATATCAGCAACGAATACTTTATATTTTGATGTATCCCGGTAAGGGACATGCATGGTAAATCTAGTTTTGCTGAACTGTTGGTCAACGAGTTCCTCCAAGTCTTCAGAACCGCTCAGTTGGAAGAGAAACAACTCTTGGGCGATCAGTGCTTTATCATCCGGTACACGGTACATTTCCTGGTTATTATTATGCAAGGCACGGTTTGTCTCTTTAAGCACTGTAATCAAAGACAATACTTTTCCAACAAAAAGATCATCGGTTGCATAGTTTGAGAATTTAAGAACTGTCTGCTCCAGCGCTTCGATAAATTCCGGGTCATACAGGCCGTCTACCTTCCCGGTGTCTATAACCACATCAAAGGAAACTGTTCCACGCATTTTATGATCTATTAGTTCGGTATGTTGCCTGACTATAGAATCCTCGGGAAACCACTTCAGAGCGTTATGTTCAAAGCGCAGTTGGCTTACACCCATTACCGCAAATACCAGAAGGACAACAAACAAACTTATTATCCAGCCTTGACGCCGACAGGTCAATTCGGCAATGCGATCAAAAAAAGAATCAAGTTTTATAATTCTGTGGGAATGTGTCACTTTTTTCTTCACTGGGAAAATCGCCAGCAGAGCAGGGATAAGTAGCACAGTATAAATGAAGATAAGAAAGACTGCCACGGGAATGACAATACCCAGATCTGCAATTGGAGCGACCTTTGCGGCCATGAAAGACAAAAAAGCTCCTGCGGTAGTAAGCGATGTCATGAGCACAGGTAAACCTGCACGCTTCATGGCAAAAGCAATAGCATCTTCCCGGCTTCCCGTTTTTTGGTATTCCGGATAAAAAAGAGCAAGGATATGAACCACATCACAGATGCTGATCACGAGCAGAAAGGAAGGTAGCACAGTTGTAATACTGGTCAGAGGAATACTCATAGCTGCCATGATCCCGATTGCTGACAGAAGAGAAATAATATAGATGATAATGGGGTAGACAATGCCTGAGATTCTGCGAAACAAGAATCCAAGAAAGATCATAACCATGATAAAGGTGGCAGAGAGAATAGTTCCAAGATCCTTTTCCAAGGCAATGTTCAGATATTCGATGACAACAGGCATGCCAGAAATGGCAATAGAAAAATCCTCAGCATCATATTTTTCCAGAATCGCAGAAATGGACGTTACCATCTTACGGTTCTGGATATTAGTCATGGGTTGACAACTCCCCTCTTCGATCAACACTTTGTCAGTATCCGGGTTGCACGGCAGAGGTTTAATGACAATAGCTGTCATGGAAAGATCCTCGGAGAGGATGTAGTTTGTATACAGACTGTTTTGCTGTGCCCTTCGCTTCAATGTGTTCAGGTCAGCCGATCCCTGAGGCCATTTTTCCAGAAAATCCTCGACAATGAGTTCATCCTCTTCTCCTCTGGTTTTCCGCACATTTATCAAGCTGGTTATTTTGTCCAGATAGGGTACGGTTTCTTCCAAATCATGATGCAGGTTCTGTAGTTTATTCAAAAACTCGATGCTGAAGATGTCAGGACTGCTTATACCAATAACGATGAATTCATCCTTGCCGAACTGGTTACGGAATTCGTTATAGTCAACAAGCACTTTATCGTCGGACCGAAAAAATGATTCGTTACTGGTATCCAGTTTTAGATTTGAAATTTGGGAGACTAGAGCCAGAAAAGCAACTACTACCAAGCCGACTGCCAGCCACTTGTTTCTAAATGACCATCGGGCAATCCGCTCGAACGTTTTCTCACAATTTTTTTTAAACGTTTTCATTTCTTTTCTTTTCTCCTCTGTTTGTTTATAGTGGGCATGGTCATATAAAAGGGAAAAGTGCGGTTTGTCAACCGTAAAGTGGGCGAGGTCGCATTAAAACAGAAGGAAGTATTCCAATGAAAAGTTTGTAATTCCAGAAAACAGAGTAGTAATAGTAGATTTATTTAGGAAACTTCAAGAGTTGCCTTTCGAGAAAGCAATCTGGATAAATCAAGTAAATTGTTTCATCTCGGTGAGATACAAGGAAGAATAATCAAATTTGCAGCGAAGACGGTACATGAGGGAACGATGGCCAAGCAATGCTCTGTTGCTCCAGTTATAAAACGGGTCAATTCGGACATGGCCTTGCCGGACACTCTCCATTAGAAGGTCTGCTCCTTGTTTTACATATTCCGTTCTGGAAAAATCAAAGGGGCCTGTTTTCAAAACTGGGGCAATGACCCAACGGAGTTGGCGCATAAACAGGTCAACCCATTCCGGGTCAAGGTCAGCGGAAGTCTCACGCATGGCGAGCCTGGTCAGATAGAATTTCAAAGCATCCCGGTCATCTTGAAACATGGCCAGCTCACCATCGACCTGGAGTTTCCATCGTTCCACATCAAATTGACGATAGCAGCCAAAATCGATAAAGCCTAATCGGCCGTCCTGCATCAGGACAAAATTACCGGGATGCAAATCCGCATAGACGGTTCGTAAAGAGAACCAGGAGTGGACAAATGAATAGGAGATGAGTTCAGCAAAATGATTTCGCCTGGAGAGAGGAGGGTTTGTTGCAAGAAAGCTTTGCAGGTGTTTTCCAGGGAGATACTCCATGGTCAAGACTCGTGTTGTGGTGAATTCCGGATACAAGCGGGGAACAACAATCTTGCTGTCTGTAAAGATCTTTCTGTTTTTCTCCATGAACGCGGCTTCTGAAAGGTAGTCAACTTCATTCAGAAAAACAGATTTGGCATCCTGGACATGGGCGCCCAGATACTGAAAGTCTTTTTTGAAGCGCATGGTCTGAAGAAGAACGCTGAGAATTTTGATATCCGCTTCAATGGTTTCGGCAATATTAGGATATTGGACTTTAACCGCAACTTCTTTGCCATTATGGAGTTTGGCTCTATGAACCTGTCCAAGTGATGCGGCAGCGAAGGCATTTTTTTCAAAAGAGGCGAATATTTCTTCAGGATCGCGGCCGAGTTCATCGAGAAACACCTCCCTAATGAGCGAATAATGCATGGGCGGTGCTTCAAATTGGAGGGACTCAAATATTTCGATCAGTTCCCCTGGCATAATCTGTGGCAAGTTGGCTATAAGCTGCCCAATCTTCATTATGGCACCACGTAGATACCCCATAGTGCCAAGCAGCTGCAGTGCGGATTGCAGTTGAAAATGACTGTACAGATCTTTTTTCTTCTCGTCTTCCACAAAGTGCTTTTGAATTGCGTAGGAAAAGTAACGGGCGGCGATTTTTGCATGACTGCTCCCCAGAGTCCATGTACGCACGAAAGAACTTGAGGGAATCTTCCTGGTCTGTACCCTGCTTAGAATCGATTCAGTCAGGCTATTCATTGCAGATAAAAGCCTCTGGCACAACAGTGTTTGAGGAAATAGTATTGGCAAATGTGTGCATGGAGTAATCAATCAAGGCAAGTGTCTCGGACTGTTTTGGTGTTTTGTCTTTTGACCAATGAGCCAGGATGCCAAGGTACAGCGACCAGTAGAGGGTGATGACTATTGAGTTGTACTCTATCTCGAAGCCGTGGTTGGCAAGGATTTTTCCAATTGTTTTAAGGTGGTTGCGCCTGGCTTCTTCACCCTCCGGACAAATGGATTCTTTTGAGAAGATAGACATGCCGCTCGCAAGCACCGGACCGATGTAAGTACGGAACGTTTTTAACGCACGCAATTCAGAGGCAATAAATAGAAACAATTCTTCTACCAATATTTCTTTTCCTGTTCTGCGGCGCTCAAACATTTTCCGGCCGGATTCCATGGCCTGAGCGACAAGCGTCATGGCTAGGGTTTCTTTACTCTTGAAATAGTTGAAGAGTGTTCCCTTAGCTATACCGCAGGATGCGGAAATATCCCGGGTAGTGGTTTTTTCAAAACCCTGCTTGGCAAAGAGTATTTCCGCTGCCTCAAGGATTGATTTTCTTGTTTTTTCTTTAGCTTCTTGTGTGATGCGCATAATGGTTACCTTGCTTTGTGACCGCGGTCACATTAGTCCATTGTACATAAAAGACAGGAAAAAGCAACTGGATAGGTTGGGAATGGGAACGAAAAAAGTTGCGCATATTACGCTGCAATTTTTTCGCTACCTGTATTAAAAAGAACTTGGCATATACCTGTATATAACGTTGTTCAAGTACAGGTGGCGGAACAAAGGGCAAGTAGGTAAGCGCAGACTCCGAGAAAACTTGAGGGTGAAGAAATCAGTACGTTATAAATACAACCAAGGCACTTACACCACTCAGGGGGGGGGGTACTGAAAAGAGTCCCAGCTTTCCCGTTCATCACCGTGGGTTAGTTTGATTCAACTTGCACTGGGTGCAATATGAAAAAGTACAAAAGAAATAACATCGGCATAGTTTAAAATTCACTGGACTCAAGTCCAGTAATCGCCTACCATGTCCGTCTTATATAAAAAGTAAAAAGGGGACATAAAAAGGGGACAGATCTATTTTCGCAAAGTATGGTGATAAGTGAATCAAATGGCTGTTGCTTTTTAACTGCCAGCCTTGTTTTTCCGATGGTGCTAACTCTTTCCTGCCAGACTACACCAAAAACACAACGGTCATATTTCCATATCGCTGGTGTTGTCACTCTCAGGTTCAGCTTTGTATTTGTTGCTTGACCAGAAAAAACAACTGACTATCTTGAAGCCAAGGATCTCCCCCTAGGAACTTCTATTCATTTGTTCATTCTCTGATGTGGCAGATTTGCGGACTAATAACTACATAACCTATATACTATATGTGAGACGTATTAAAAAATGCGTGATCACAGGGAGGACAGAATGACGTTGTTTCGTATTAAGACTATAAATGCCATTGCCCCTGAAGGCTTGGAACTTCTTGGCGATGAGTATTCCGTTGACCCAGAAGATGACAATCCCCATGGAATTGTGGTTCGCAGCTCACAGGTGGATGTGGATGATTATCCGGAATTGCTGGCACTTGCAAGAGCCGGAGCTGGAGTAAATAATATAACAGTGGATAAGGCCACCGAAAAAGGGATCTGTGTTTTTAATACTCCCGGTGCCAATGCCAATGCAGTGGTTGATCTTGTCTTTCCCATGATCGGGATTTGGCTGCGAAATATTTATCAGGGAATTTCCTTTTGTAAGTCCCTTGCAGATGTTCCACCGGAAGAGGTAAGCGGTGAGGTTGAGAGCCGTAAAGCTGCTTTTCGTGGTGTGGAGATAGCTGGAAAAACCCTTGGTGTAATAGGACTTGGACAAATCGGTGTAAGGCTTGCCAATGGAGGAATTCAGCGGTTTATGAAGGTGTACGGTTTTGATCCCTTTCCAAGTCTTGATAACATCCACAAGCTTTTCTCAGAAGTAACGGTTACCCGTGCCATGCGTGACACCCTGTCCCAGGCAGATATTGTCAGTCTCCATTTGCCTGTGAATGAAAAAACAAGAGGTATGGTTGATGCTGATTTTATAGCCAGGATGAAACCGGGTGCCATTCTTGTTAACTACGCAAGAGGTCCGATTGTGAATGAAGAGGCAGTGCTTGCAGCTCTCGATTCCGGTCATCTGGAGGCCTTTATCTCTGATTTTCCAACACCTGCTGTGATTGCTCATCCAAAAACGCTGACAACACCTCACCTTGGGGCGTCAACTTCTGAATCTGAGGGGAATTGCTCCCGTATGGCAGTTGGTGAATTGTCCGCTTATCTGCATTACGGGAATATTACCCACAGTGTGAATTTTCCTAATATTGAGTCAATTCCAGAGTCAACCGTACAAACAAGGCTGATTGTTATTAATAAGGATGTACCGGGTATGATCGCTTTTGTGACCAAGGTTCTAGGAAATCATGGTGTGAATATTGTGAGTTTCAAAAATGAATCGAATGGTACAGTTGGCTACAATATCATCGATATTCAATCAACACTTGATGAAAATATTGCCACTGAGATTGAGGCCAATGAAGATGTAATCAGAACCCGTCGCATCAGTTTTACCTGATTTAGAAAAGAAAACTGAGAGCGAACATGATGTTCTGTGGGGAGGAGGTGTTCGGTCTTAGGTATTAGGTGTTCGGTATCGGTCACTGATAACTTGCATAGGAAAAAATTCCACAGAAATGTTAATTTCCCGATACATGGACATGATGTCGTGCTGGAAAAAGGTTCAAATTTTTTCACAATGTATAGATATTTGTTTAATTAATTTCTAAATAAAATTCTTCAAAGGGCAGGTATCTATCTGATTGTCTGTTGGGAGATATTCTTTATAGGAGTGGTGTCGATTGTAACTGACTGGTAATATACGGGAAAACTGGGTGGTGCAGGAAGTGTAAAAAATTGAATCGATTACAGCATTTTGAGTGTGTGTTTGTTTTTGTAAGGTGCTGAATTAGTGGTGGATTCGGGTATTTTGAGTTCTGGCACGAGTTGTGCAAGATATGTTCTATCTCTTCTCTTCTTTCTCCGGAAAAAGGCTGGTTTCGCTTTGGCGAATCCGGCCTTTTTCTTATTTACGATAAAAACATTTCCATATGTCAAAAATAAATGTCTGCCTGAATCGTTGCGAGACATACTCTTATGAAGTTATTAAGCCCTTGCTTAATAAACAGATGGATATTCTAGGAGTCTCAGCCGATCTCTCTTCTAAGAAAATTCTTCTGAAACCCAATCTACTCAGTGCTGGAGGATCAGCGCTGTCCTGTTCAAATCCTCAGTTTGTAAAAGCAGTTGCGGCCTGTTTTCTCTCCCGGGGGGCAAAAGTTCTGCTTGGTGATTCTCCAGCTTTTGGTTCTGCAGCGCAAGTGTTAAAACAACAAGGCTTTACCGCTGCATTATCCGGTTTAGCTGTGGAGCATGTGGTGTTTAAAACACGTCTTGTCAAAAAACTTCCCTGTGGCGTTTCTGTTGGTGTTGCTGGTGAAGCTTTAGAATGTGACTACTTTGTTAACCTCCCCCGGATCAAGGCTCATGATCAGATGAGGGTGACCATGGCTGTGAAAAATGCCTTCGGTATAGTGCTTGGAGTGCGTAAGGCTTGGTTGCATATGAAACATGGTGGATCGCACCGGTTTTTTGCCGAGATGATTCTCGATTTGCAGGATATTTTACCACCCACTTTTGTTTTTGCAGATGGTATTGAGGTGATGAACCGGAGAGGGCCGATGAAAGGTTCTCCTCTTTTGCTTGGGTGCCTTGCTGCGTCGAAGAGTGGCGTTGCACTTGATCGGGCTATGCTGGAAGTGCTTGAGCTTGAGAAGAAAAGCGTTCCCTTAGCAATGGCTGCAACAAAAAAACGTATAGCGGGGGCAAATTTACAGGATCTTGAATTTCCGCAATCTGTGCCATCTGATTTTGCAGGATCTGGTTTTCAGGCACCGGTAAAACTGAGTCCGGTACGTTTTCGACCTTTTCGCTATTTGCGCAGTTCCCTGAAAAGAATTCTGGCTGCATGAGTTGTTTTGTAACGTCCTAAAAGGATTCTCATAGGCACACTTGATAGTCTCTACGAATGCGTCAAGTGTTTTTGGAAAAGAAACGTACACGAAATAACTTGAACTTTTTACGTTCCTGTTCCTAAAGCGTTTTGAAGGAGTTGTTCTTTTAATATCCCGACTTCTTTTTCAAGTTTTTTGAATTTCCGGCGATAATAATTTGCCTGCTGTTCAGCTTCTTTGAAACGGAGGACTAACTGGCTTGTGAGGGGTTTTAAAATTGGCAGGTCGTCGTTTAATAGAGCAAGGCGTAAAGTGCGATCCTTAACCATGATAACCCTGGTCTGCTCGACGGTAATGGCAGTTGCACAGCGTGGCTCATCGGTGAGTACCGCCATTTCGCCAAGGATATCTCCACTCAACAGACGGGCAATAACCTCTTTTTTACCATTTGCTTCTTTGCAGATTTCAACAGAGCCGTGAACAATGATAAAAATATAATCACCAACATCACCCTGTGAGAAGAGTGTCTCTCCTTCTACAAAATCTTTGGTTATAAATTTGGCGCTGGTTGTCATTATTCTTGAGTGATGTGATAGTGAAAAAGTGTATCAGG
Source organism: Desulfocapsa sp. (assembly GCA_022712975.1). GTDB lineage: Bacteria > Desulfobacterota > Desulfobulbia > Desulfobulbales > Desulfocapsaceae > Desulfocapsa. The sequence goes on along the minus strand of JAFLJO010000096.1, from coordinate 23,134 downwards.
TGAAAATATCTCTTAAACATGAATACTAAATTGAGTATACGATTGAAAGGATTATTTTCATTATGCTTTACGGCTTGTTTTTTTGAAAGTACTGAAATACTTGTCTGCTTGTCTGTCATCCCCCTCCCCTCAAGGGCTTACTGATTATTCACCAGTGTTAGATAAGTCAAAAGCCTTAAGATAGCAGAATGACAGGTGTCTTTCTTGACTTTTGTCTGGATAGGGTGTAGCTAAATACATGTGGGATATTTAAAAAAGAACAGACTCTTCTAACGGCTGGTATCGAGTCTGGAGAAGTGATTAACCTTAGTATTAATAACGTGGTATTTTTATGGCGCAGGGCGATAGAGAACAGGAAAGTCTGGAGACATTGAAGCTTATCAATGCAGCGTCCACTGCACTTCGTTTGTATCCTGGGGACTCTGCTCAGGTGACCAATTCTCTTGAAGATGCCTACCGGGGAACCAAGCAATTCATTCGGAATAACGAATTGTTACGCTTCTCTTTGTTGAGTGGAAGTTACATGCTGAACGGTGAACCCGTGGATAGTCCCACACGGGAACGGTTACAACTGCTGACATTCAGCGATCAGTTGCGCAAATTAGAACTTAACGAATTAATTTTTTCCAAAGGGGTTGACAGGCCAAGGTTTAAAAAAATTCTCTCTGTTTTCAGTGCAACGCCTGGACAGGTACAGGTAGCTGGTGGAGGAAGGGCATTTATAGAGAAGCTTGGGCTTACTGACATATTCCCTGAGCATTATTATGCTCCGGGAGAAAGTGTAGAAGAGATAAAGCAGAAGGGAAAAGTCGATCAGGCTCTTCGTGAGTTGTCCGGTGGTGATGCGCAAGCTGAGTATACTCTTTTTTTGGTTGGCCGCCGCCATGAAGAAAAAATAAAACGCGCTCTTCGGCAAAGTTTTCAATCGCCTGAAAAAGGTGGTCACATCGTGGCTGCCACCACCTATTCCTTAGTTCAGGTCTTCAATAAAGATCATGTTGTTGCCGTTGCCCCTGCTTTTTCAAAAGTCCTGAAAAATGTCACTATTCTTCTTGATCAAAGTCAGTATCAAAAAGTAAGTGTTAAAGCAGCCATTCAATTAGCCCCCCATCTTGATGAGACTTCGGTTCTTGTGCTGATTTGTCAGGATTTTTCCAGTCCGTTCGGTGAGTATTTTTACGATGCCCTGTTGACAGTCATAGGTGTTGATATCTTGACAAGGATACTATCCTGGATACGCTCTCAACAGGAAAAAGGGGCTGCTGGAAAAGAAGAACTGGAGAAGCAACTGCATGTTGTGACTCAGGGTGCAGATAAACTCCTGTCTACATCATGCGGAAAGAAAATTCTTGCCCAGAAAACAGCAAATGAAAAAATACAAAAGACTGAACTGGGACGAAAAGAAAAAAGGCTTCAAACGGCTATCATAGCCATTGTCAAAGGAGATCTTTCCAGTCTTGAAAATGAAGAAGTGTGTTTCAGTCTCCCATCCACCATTGAAAAACTTCTGAATAACGAAAAAGAATCGGTGGCTGCGGTCATTGTGCAAAATGTGGTAAAGGGCCTGACGGAACAGGGGCACGGATATCGTGATCGTCTGGCGCAGGTTCTTGGGGGTGTTGTGTATACGCTTGTTCAGATGGAACGATGGGAATGGCTTGAAAAACTTACTCCTGTTTGTCTTGCCTGGATACGGGAAAATGAAATTGCTGACCTGAGTTTTCAGCAGTTTGTTCAAGCCATGCAAGCCATGATGAATCGTGCATGGCTTGTTGATAATATTGATTTGGCTGAACACATTTTGAATGTTTTTTATCATATCCGTTCAGGGGCCATGGATAAAACCGATGCAGTTTGCAAAGTAGTAGGGCAAATTCAGGATAATAATGTGGATTTTGCTCTTTTACAAAATTACCTTGATCGTTGTTTTGCAACACCAGCTGATGAAATGCTCTGCAGAAAAATTGTGATGCAAGGCCCTGTTGCAGCGCGTTTTCTACTCGATACACTGATTACTTCTGGTAAACGCTCTCACCGGATACAATTATTAAAAATTCTTAGTGAGCTGGGAGGGGATCTGGTTCCTGTACTTCTTGAGCGTCTGCCCGATCCCATGCCATGGTTTGGGAAACGAAATATCATCCGATTGCTTGCTGAAACGGGTGCTGAAGAAAATGTACAAGCAGTGTTTGAGTATATTTCCCACGAAGATTTACGAGTACAGCAGGAAGCTTTGCAATGTATCATTCGAATTGGGAAAAAATCCACAGAAAAGCATCTACTCCAGATTCTCCCCATTGGCGGGGATCAAATTAAGGTGCTGGCTTTAAAACATCTGCAAAGGATTGCTACTGGAGCAGTTGTCATACCTCTTGACACTCTTTTGGAAGAATGTCAGTCGTATAGTGGTTCTGAAAAGAAAAGAGTATCCCTGGAAATAATGAGAGCACTGGGGGCAAGTGGAAGCAAAAAAGCTTTTCCTGTATTGCAGGCAGTCATTGATGGTGGTAAAAAAAACTTTGGCCGCAAAAGTGTGGATGCAGCAGAGATTGCTATCTCTTTAATTAGAGAGCAAAAAAACAGAGAAAGAAAATCAAAGCAGAAACCAAGGATGAAAAGAGGAGTTCCTGTAATTGTTTCACCTGAAGCAAACCCGGAATCACCTTCTATTATTCGTGAGTATGAGCTGATCACGCGATATCCTGAAGAAAAAGAAGCGTACAAGTTGTTGCAGCAGGATAAAAAGAAAGCAGCAACTCAAATGCTCCTTCAGCTGATAGACAAAACAGCATATCTTAAACAATTCAATGACGCAGAACTGTTACGCATGAGGTTAATTGAAGTTGATCCCATGGCTCTGTCCAATATTGTCAAGGCGGCAGATTTTATAGAAGAGGCTAAAGGTGATTCTATTGATCAGGATCATATTCTTATCTGGTCAGACCTGTACGATCTTCTTTCCACGGAAGAGTTTAATGTTTTTTATCATGCTCTTAAGCATGAAACATACACAAGTGAGGAAACAATTGTTAAACAGGGTGACCCGCAATGGCTCCTTTGCTTTGTTAATAAAGGACGAGTGAAGCTCTGTTATAATGAACACGATAACCAGACATTAGTGAAAACACTCGGGCGCGGGAATGTGTTTGGCGGCACTTCGTTTTTTGATGAGTCAGTCTGGACATTAAGTGCCATAACCATGGGGGCTGTCGAACTGTCTACACTCTCCATGGACAGTGTGGAAGAATGGGGGGAGGTGTATCCGGCGCTTGAAGCAAAATTGCAGGTGTATTGTCAGCGTTTTGACCGGGTAAATGAATTCTTTATCTCTTCCGGGGCTGACCGTAGAGCTATGGAAAGAGTTCCTCTCACAGGGACGGTGCATCTCATGCTTCTTGATGACAACGGAAGCCGCACAGATACCAGCATACACGGTGCATGCAGTGACATATCCATAGGAGGGTTTTCTTTTGTGTCAAATATTTCAAACAGAAAACAAGCTCGTACTCTTTTAGGGCGACAGGTTGAGTTCTCTATTGAGAATGATGAAACATCCGGTAAGTCAATCCAGTTAACCGGAACTGTTGTTGCTGTTCGTAAGCGACACTCTGTTGAGATTGGACGCTCTGTTCATATTCAATTTGATTCATTACCTGAGCTAAATGGAATCCATACGTGATGAGTTGAATGTATCATTTCTTGTAATTTCCGAGCTCTCAAGAGGCGATGGCAAAAGCTATAAGGAAACGCCGCACCTTGGTGTGTTCAAAGGATCTGGAGATATCGAATATAGTGCCGATAATGCCATGGTTCTCTATCCTGACTGGGATCCGCTCAGTTGGGTTGAAGGGCAGAAACGAAAAAACAAGCTTTGGCTGGTTGCCAGTCGAGAGCATAGCCCAGGTCTGGTGGCTGAATACGAGGTGGATTATCCCTATTGGGGATTTGTGGAAAGAGATGTTAGCAAGTGAAAAAGAGCTGGGAAAATAGTATTATTAACGAGCACCTGTTCCAAAAAGAACAGTTTTTATGGTTTTGAAAATAATTATTAAATCCATGAAAATAGAGATGTTTTTCATATAGTAAAGATCGTATTCCAGTTTTCGAAGAGAATCTTCCACAGAAGCACCATAGGGGTAGCATACTTGAGCCCATCCGGTTATACCGGGTTTCACATTATGTCTGATGGCGTAATAAGGAATTTTTTCAGAGAGATCTTTTACAAAAACGGGTCGTTCCGGTCGAGGTCCAACAAGACTCATTTCTCCCTTTAGTACGTTTAAGAGCTGAGGAAGTTCATCTATCCTCACTTTACGGATAAATCCACCAATGCGTGTTACCCGCATGTCATCTTCCTGTGCCCATACAGCACCTTCTTTTTCTGCATCCTGACCCATCGATCGAAATTTTATCACTTTAAAGGTTGTCCCCCTCTTTCCCACACGTTCCTGAAGGTAAAAAACAGGGCCTGGTGTTTCGATCTTTATAGCGATGGCTGTAAAAATGGTTATTGGTAGTGAAAAAAATGTCCCAAAAATTGCAAGACATATATCCAAAAATCTTTTCATTGTTTTGGTTAATTTTCCTTGCGTAAAACCACCGGAGAAAAAGATACTACTGGGATTAACTCTCTCCACTGGGAATTTGCCGGTAATGGTTTCATAGAAATTAACACCTTGTTCAATGCTGATACCGGCAAGTTTACATGTTAGGAGTTCTTTGATCGGGGTTTTTTTTCGTCTGTCATCCAAGGCTAGAATTATTTTTTCAATGTCATGCTTATGGCAGAAGGAAGCCATGTGAGGTATTTTTTCAGCAATAGGGACATTATGAGGGTTGAAGCTCACTTCAGTGTCACCAATGAAGCTGATTATTTTATGGGCAGAGTCGTGGTTTCCTTCAATTTCTTTTGCAATAGTAGAGGCAAATGGTCCTGTCCCAAGAACCATAATATTTTGGACAAACATTCGTTTTTTTAGAACGGAATAATAAGCCCAGCGCCAAAGCATTACTACTCCACATGTTGCAAAGTATCCTGGCCAGAATACCTGTATGGAAGTCGTGAGTAACGGGAGAATATAGTAAATCAAACCAAGGATGATACAGCCAAGTCCAAAAGCTTGAGTCATTTTAGTTGCTGTTGTAGCTAGAGTCAGATTATGGCTAAGATCATATAAATCATAAAAATAAAGACATAACTGAAACAAAAATGTGATTAATGCAGCCTGATAAAGATGGGTGAGGAAGTCATGAAAATATAGAAAATGGGCAAACAGAAAATATTGTACTAGAGAGAAAGTTGCAAAGATAAGCAAACCTTCTCCAGCGCAGAAAATGAGATTTCTGAGAGGGTGGTATTTATTGAAGAGATATGGCATTATATGCTCAAAGAAAGTGTATTCTGAATGTGTTTTAAGAACATGATGCCCTGCGAGCAAAAGTTATCAGTGCTCAGGGACTAAAAACTGATAGCTTATATAGGAATAATTCCCACTGAAACTTTAGTTTTCCGATACATTAAGGATATCTGAAAATATGTACTTTTGTAAAGATTTAATTGTCTTAATTCTATCTTTTTCGCCGGAAAATACAAAGAAATATTGTTTTCCCTTGGGAAGGGCGGCTTGTGAGAAGTGATGGATTGCGTTTTGTTGAGTTGTTTATATTCATCAAAGATGATACAATTCAATGAATTTGGTAGGTATATTTTCTTTTGTTTAAAGGAACATTTTAGAAAAATTCCAAGACGGGTGATTAATTATGACGTATCAAAAGCATTTTCTTCATCGTTTTCTGGTTGTGACGGTGTTACTCACAATGTTGGTTGGCTCTTTCGGCTGTTCTGGTGAGAGTGCAAATCAATTGTTTCAACAGGGGATAGATGCTATGGATGCCGATAATCCCGATGAGGCTGTGATCTGGTTTAAAAAGGCATTGCAGAAGGATTCAGGGCTGGCTTTGGCTCACTATAAACTGGGTCAGATTTACCGTGAAAAAGGGGATGCCAAACTCGCTTATGTACAGTTGAATCAGGCTGTACAGCAGGAACCGAATCTGGCAGAGGCTCGTAAGGAAATGATTTTTCTTCTTGTTGAAAATCGTGCTCTTGAGAAGGTTGTAGAGGCCTGTGAAAAATATCTGGAAATAAATGGTGATGACGAAGAAGTGTATTTGGCTCTTGGGAATGCACTTGCCTATCTGAAAAAGTTTGATGAAGCAATAGCAGTCCTTGAGACAGCCACTAAGAAATATCCTGAGAATCTAGATGTGAAAACAAATCTTGCCAAAATACTTGTTGCTGGTGGTGATGTTGATAAGGGACGCATCATGTTGGAAACTATTGCAAAAGATAATCCGGAAGATATTGATAAGCAGATCTCTTTGGCTCAGTTGTATGAACGGTTAGAACGATACGATAAAGCAATGCTGACCCTTGAAGCCATTAGAGACAAAAATCCTGAAAATCCTAAGCCTTATTCTTTGTTGGCGCAGATGTCATTGAAAAAGAATCAACCGGATCAGGCAAAGAAGGTACTTCTTGATGCCGAAAAGGCAGGTGTCCTGGATTCAGGATTGTTCAGGATGCATGCAATGGTTCTTCATCGCCAGGGCGATAGTGAGAGCGCATTGAAGTATTTTCAGAAAGCAGTTGAGGTTGCCACTGAAGACAATCGTCAGATTAATCAGATGATCTTGGCTGACTACCATTCCTTTCTCAAAAATTATAAAGCAGCTCAGGAAATTCTTGAGACCATTATTGCTGAAGATTCGACAAAAAAAGGTTTAAAATCAAAAGTTGTAGAGTTGTTTCTGGCACAGGGCGAGTTTGATCAGGCCAAAAGTTCGGTTGATGCGCTTTTGCAGGAAGATAGTGGTGATGCCCGCGGGCATTTCCTGAAAGGGCTCATGATGATGCAGGATAAAGATGTGGCTGATGCAAGGGAGCATTTTTCCAAGGCCAAAGAGCTTGCCCCGAATTCTGCCGAGAGTCAGTTTTTGTATGGTTTGACATTTATGGAAGAGTCTCAGGATATTTCCATAACAGAGATAAGTGAAGCGCTCAAAAAAAATCCAAATATGATAAAGGCTCGAATGGCATTAGCAGAGTTGTTGGCCAATAAAGGTGAATTTCAGGAAAGTCTTGACGAACTTGATAAAGTTATAGAAAAACGACCAGACGATACCAAAGTGAGGGCACTTCGAATCTCTGTTCTTCTGAAGCTGAACAACCCTGAGGCTGCACTGGCCGATGCAAAGCTCCTTGTGGAAACAGAACCGGAAGTTTCCTGGCACGTTTTCCGACTGGCAGAGATTTATTTCGCTACCAAAGAATATGATAAAGCCTTACCCTTATACAAACAGCTTGCAGAGGAAAAACCGGAAAGTGTCCAGGTTTTAAACCGAATTGTGGGCATTTATATGTTGAAAAAGGAGCAGGATCAGGCTCTTGCGGTGGCGGATACATTTTTGGCCAAATACCCGGATAATCCCAAGGCGGTAATTGTAAAAGCCAAAGTCTATCTTTCCCAGGGGTATCTCGATCTTGCTGAGAATATACTTTTGCCGGTGGCAGATAAGGGAGAGGATGTTGCCGTCCTTGCCATGATAGCGGAGTTGTATAGAGCAAAGAAGGATGGAGTGAAGGCTGTTCACTATTACCAAAAGGCACTTAAGCTTGTTCCGGATAATATCGGGATTATGATGAAGATAGCAGGTTTTCATTTGAATAGTGGCGATCATCCTGAGGCTATTAAATACTACGAAAAAGTTCTAGCACAGAAGGCTGATTTTCTGCCTGCCATGAATAATCTTGCCTATCTCTATGGTGAAAGTGGAGAAAATCTTGAGCGCGCATTGGAGCTTGCCAGCAGTGCTTCCAGAAAGTTACCGGATAATCCCGATGTGGCCGATACCCTTGGCTGGATTTATGTTCTAAAAAAGGCCTATGCCCAAGCAGAACCCTATTTGCAGATCGCAATAGATGCTAAACCCGATAATCCAACAATTATGTATCATATGGGTATACTGCGACTGAAACAAAAAAATATGCCGGCAGCAGAGGAACTGTTAACAGGGGCAATTCAAAAAGGTCTCAGTGGAAATGATCTGACTAAGGCCAGTGAGGCGATTGTAGCACTGGGACAGTCAAAAGAAAGATTACAGAAAGCAGTGTCTGAAAAAGAGCTGGGTAATGCTGCTCAGGCCATTGCCCTCTTTGAAGAGATTCTTGATTCGGAAGGATTTAACAGTGAGGCTGCAGCTGATCTTGCCATGCTCTATGTCGAACAGAATAAAGATATTGCTAAAGCCCTGGAACTTGCCCAAAAGGCTTATGATACACAACCGGCAAATCCTCATTTCGCAGATGCCTTAGGCTGGGTGTATTATCATAAGGGCTCACTTCTTATGGCAAAACAGTATATTGAGCAGGCCATTGCAAAAGATGAAACCTATGGAACAGCCCATGTACATCTTGCCGCAGTATATCTGAAGAATGGAGAACCGGAGGCAGCGAAAAAGGCTTTGGAAACAGCGAAGTTGCTGGATTTGTCTGCTGCTGATTTGAATCGGGCTGAAGGGTTGTTGGAGGAATAGGGCGTCGGTGTTCGGTATTAGGTTTGCGGTTTTCGGAAGGACAAGGACGGAAAGACAAAGGACGGAAAAACAAGACCGAATACCGTTCTTTCAATCTTTTCCGAATACCGAATACCGAATACCGTTCCCTTCACCTTTTCCTGGCTTGAATCAGTTTGGTAAGCATACGGGCAATAGCGTCGCATTCTTCCTGAATATGTGTAAGGATCTGTAAGTCAATATAACCGATTTCATGGGAAATAATTGCTTGGGTAAGCACCTCTGCAGTAGACCCCTTTTGCAATGAAAAAGAAGTGAACAGCCTGCTTATTAGTATTAAGTTCATCCCCCTCAGCAATATTACTGGCAATTGAAACTCCAGCCCGTCGTATCTGATCCCGTAAACCAAAATCTTTCAAAAATGCACCATCTCCAGTAACCGAGTAAATAAAAACAGCCAAATCCTTACTCCGCTGCCAAACCCTCAACTCCCTAAAATTACCCACCAATACCACCCAAAACCATCCTTTCAGTCCCTAATCTTTAACCGAATACCCAAAACCAAAAACCATTCTCTTCGTTCCTAATCTTTCACCGAATACCCAAAACCGAATACCGAAAACCGTCTTTTAGCTTTTACCCAACACCGCGCCCTCAAGGTATAAAAATAATATCCCCAGCCTCAAGTTGAAAATCCACATCAGGGTCTTCCCCTTTCAAAGCCTTGTCGTAATTATAAGGAAGATTGTGTTGTTTTCCGTCAATTCTGCGGATGATAAAGATGTCATTGGTGTCAGCAAAGTCATTTACGCCGCCTCCTTGGGAGATAGCTTCAAGGGGCGTCATGGGTGGAGTAAATGGACGTAAGCCCCGGCTGTTACTCCCAGGCCCGGTCATGGTGATTGTTTGAGGAGCCATTACAGAGTTTCCACCCGCAGTGGCAACAACAGCCTGTCTTGCTATATGTACGATGTCTCCCCCCTTAATTACAGGGAGTGAATTTGTCTCTCCAGGTGTTTCCGTGGTGAGCAGAGCCTGCATATTGAAGATCTCTTTTGTACCATCCGCCCTCATAATTTGTATTCTTGTAAGATCTGCTGCAGCGGTTTCGCCCTGAGCTGTAATAAGAAGGTCAAGCAGGTTGATTCCTTTGTCCTTGAGTACCGGAAAGATCCCAGGAGTATTTACAGCCCCGAAAATTCTGATTTTTAAAGTATCCGGTACTGTCTTTTTCCCATCAATCTCTTCCGATGCGGTCATAAGTGGAACAAAGACCGTATCGTTCTCATGGAGTCGTGGCAGTATTCTGGTATCTCCCCGTAGGAGGTACTTCTGAATATTGGCCACTATCTTTTTGGGTGTTCCGCTGTCGTCCCGGGAGATAGATACCCTTGAGAGATCCGCACCCTCCAATGCCCCGCCAGCCTGACTTAAAATAGTCTGGATGTTTGCTGATTCAGGTATGTTGTACCAGCCAGGCATATTCACATGACCAAGAATCTGAATATAATGTCTTTTTTCAATAAGATTGACTGATGCTCTGTCACTTTTGGAGAGATACTTGGGGAGATTGTTTGTGAGCATTTCACTGATTTGCTCTGTGGTCTGACCAGAAATCTTAATATTTCCCTGGCTTGGCAGGAAAATGTATCCATGTCGATCAACCTCGACTTTTTCCTTGAAGAAGTTTCTTTTAGTGGGGCTGAACTCGCTGGTAATTTCTTTTGGGATGATGACATAGAGAAGATCACCATTGTCAATTGTGATCTCTCCATTCTGAGCAGTTGATTGCGCATAAACAGGACTAAGAAACAATGATAAGCCCAGAAGAAAAAGAGTAAGCATAGAGAACAAACGGAGGGGGATTATTTTGGAGTTTTTTTTCATGGTGGACACCTGAGAATGGCTGAGTTGTTATTGGTTTATTCATGAATTTATCATTTTTTCTTCGGATTTGCTATGCTATAATATTTTCCATGTCTTTATCAGTGTGATTAAGGTGGGCTATGTGGTTGCTGAGGCATGAGTTACATAAAAAAAACCCGCTGTAACAAAAGTTACAACGGGTTGGTAAAACAGTACTAATTTAGAAAATAAATATTATGCTTTTTTCATGCTTTTTCTGTAGCGCAATCCGGCAAGGCCAGCAAGACCTGCTCCGAAGAGGAGCATGGTTGCAGGCTCTGGTATAGGTTGTACGGACTCAACCATAACTACAAAGTCGGTAAAATCTTGATCACCGCCATTGTGAAGATCTTCCCACGCAAGAGCATATTCACCAGCCAGCCACGGTGCGTACACGTTATTGTTGTAAACTGAGAACTGATCATCGAGCCCTTGGTAAACTCTCATGTGGTCGTAACTGTCACTATTGAGGCTTGTATCACTATAGTAGGTGTTGCCTGTAGCTGAAACATTAAGGTAATATCCAAAGGTTTGACTGGAAAAAACAGTGGAATTGTCCCATTTATCTACTGTAAATTCAGTGATACCAGAGGGATCTGTAAACACCTCAAGTGTTGTCGTCGCGCCATTATATGGATTTCCAAGGTTAGAGTCTGTACCAGCGAATAACTCCAGTGTAGCACTCGAGCCTTGATCATAAATACCAAAACTATTACCTTCTGCATAGCCTGCAATCTCAAAAAGTATGGCATTAAAGCTTCCACCTGTTGCGCCAATGTTCCAATAACTATCATAAGTGTCACTGAAAGTTGTGTTCATGACATCAATTGATGATGTCCCACCCTGAGTACGTGCATCAAATTCGTTCTGCAAGGTGTCAAGAGTGGTAGCTGTAGGCAATGCCATAGCACCACCAGCCATCAAACCAACGCCTGCAATCGCAAGTACTGCACTTTTTAAAAATGTTTTTCTCATGTCCTGCTCCTCTTTTTTTTTTGCTCAGCTTTTGCTGAAAAACATTCCAAGTTTCTCAATTGATAACGTAGAATATTATTTTGTTTTATTCTTTTACCTGATGAACTGTATTCAATATAAGGCTCTGGTAAAAAAAAAAATCGGTATATATACCTATTTTTAGAAAAAAGTACGTCTTTTACTGGGTATCTATCGATGGGTTAGGGCATATGGTTGAGAATGAGCCTATTATTTCAGTGTCTTGAATGTTTGTGGCTTTTTTTTGAGTTTTTTAAAAAAAAGTCAAGAAATAAAAAACAGGATCCTCAGTTGAATAAAAAGGAGTTGAAAACAATCATCCCTAAAAAACACTTTATTTGAATGAATGGGCGAAAATACAAGTTTTTAACCATTCAAAAAAAAAGGATTGCTCTTGATTCCGGTATATAATAAGGTAATTTTCTAAGTTGGTAGGCGGATGGTTGCTGATCCACGTCTGATTATAGATATAGGGATAAAAAATGAACATACTTGTAACTGGCGGAGCAGGGTATATCGGTACCCATACCTGTCTCGAACTCATGGAAGCAGGGAACAAGGTCATTGTCCTTGATAATCTATCCAATTCCTCTCGTGAAGGATTGAGAAGAGTCGAAGAGCTTACCGGAAAAAAAGTTGATTTCCACGAGGTTGACCTTCTTGACCCGGAGGCAGTACAAAATGTTTTCCGCTCATGTACAGATATAGATGCGGTAATCCATTTTGCCGGATTAAAGGCCGTAGGCGAATCTGTGGAACAGCCCCAGCGCTATTATGAAAACAATATTACAGGAACCCTCAACCTCACCAGGGCAATGGCTGAGCATAACGTGAAAAATATTGTATTCAGTTCATCGGCTACCGTATACGGCGACCCTGCAACGGTGCCAATCACCGAAGAATTCCCTCTTTCCTGTACCAACCCATACGGTCGCACCAAATTGATGGTTGAAGATATCCTTACAGATCTTCATGCAGCAGATCCTGAATGGAATGTTGGCTTGCTTCGATACTTTAATCCGGTTGGTGCCCATAAAAGTGGTCGAATCGGTGAAAACCCGAATGGTATCCCTAATAATCTCATGCCATATATCTCCCAGGTTGCCGTTGGCGCCCTACAGGAACTCTCGGTCTTTGGTGATGATTATCCAACACCGGATGGTACAGGTGTGAGAGACTATATCCATGTGGTTGACCTGGCCCTTGGCCATTTAAGTACTCTGGAAAAATTAAAATCTAAACCTGGTGTGCTTATTTATAATCTGGGGACAGGCAATGGCTATTCTGTCCTGGATATGATAAAGGCCTTTGAAGGAGCATCAGGAAAAGACGTTGCCTATAAAATAGTAGAGCGCAGGGCAGGCGATATTGCCCAATGTTTTGCTGATCCTGCACTTGCTGCAAAAGAATTAGGTTGGAAAGCCATTAGGGGGTTAGATGAAATGTGTGAAGATACCTGGCGCTGGCAGTCACAAAACCCCAATGGGTTTTCCTGAGTGTAAATTCAGATAACGACACACCTCCTTCCCGCAGGACACAAGTTCACTTGGAAGTGAAATAACAGCAAGAGCAATACAAAACATAAAGACACAAAAAAAGGCTGCACCCCAATAATACTGGGATGCAGCCTTTTAAAATGGTGGTGCCGAAGAGGAGAGTCGAACTCCTACACCCTACGGGCACTAGACCCTGAACCTAGCGCGTCTACCAATTCCGCCACTTCGGCAACGGTGGTAAATATGCTTGCCTTGTGGGGATTTGTCAAGACTTTCTTAGAAATAATGGAAAAGAACATTTTTTTAACAGTCAATTAATATGAAAATATATAGAGACCTGAGTCAGATCACAGAACAATTTACCAATGCCTGTGTGACTATTGGCAATTTTGATGGTGTCCATCTAGGACATCAGCTTCTTTTTGCAGAAGTGGTTCAACGTGCATATCGTTGCGGTGGAACCGGTGTTGTCGTAACATTTGACCCACATCCATTACAGATTTTACGACCGGATGGGATAAAGCTTATTTCCACCTGTGATCAAAAGACGGAACTCATAGAATTTGCAGGGATTGACGCACTTGTCATCATACCATTTTCAATGAAATTTGCTGCTATCAGTGCTGTCAATTTTGTTGATGATATTCTGTTGAAAACCATTGGTGTAAAACAACTTGTTGTTGGCCACGACTATGCCTTTGGCAAGAGGCGGGTGGGGAATATCGATTTTTTACAGGAACAGGGAAAGAAGAAAGGATTTTCTGTAACTGTTATAGATGCTCATTATGAACAGGAAATGCTGGTAAGTTCCACAAAGGTTAGGGAGCTGGTGGCTGATGGTCGAATGGCTGATGCCAGAACATTACTTGGCAGATATTACCAAATCCGGGGAGAAGTTCAGCTTGGTCAGCAGCGTGGTGGTAAAGAAGTCGGATTTCCCACTGCTAATCTGAATATGGATGAAGATGATCTGATCCCGAAGATGGGTGTCTATGTCTGTCAGGTTATTTGTGATGGGAAGTGTTATGGAGGGGTGCTCAATATCGGGACTAATCCCACCTTTGATGAAAAACGATTGGTTGCGGAAACACATATTTTTGATTTTGACCAGGATATTTACGGTAAGCCGATTAAGGTTAATTTGTTGCGCTTTTTACGTTCGGAACAGAAATTTCCCAACATTGCAGAATTGTCAAAGCAGATCGCAAAAGATGTTGTTTGTGCGAAAGAAGTTTTAATAGAACAACAGAACGAGTTGGCTTTGTCGTGTGCGGAACGCTTTAATCAATAACCCGAGTCTGAGTCGTATAGTATTTGGCTCAAAAGGATTTTCTCCTTGCATGTCAGCGGATGGTGTCTATAGTGTAGTCGCTCTAGCGAAAGAGTATCGGAGTAAGTGTTATGGAGCATGTCTTAAGCGTAAATGAATAATTTTTACCTTAAAAGATAAAAGATAAAACGTAACACTTAAATACATATCGAAATAGAGGGAAATCATGGATCAGGAAAATATAGAGAACATCGAAAATTTGAGTGAAGACCTGCCAGTAGTTATTGCAGAGATGGAAAAAAAATGTAAACAGGCACCTGATAATGTAGTTGCCTGGCACCATCTCGGGCTGGTTTATATGAAAGCTGGAAGGATTGATGAAGCGATCGAATCTCTCGAGAAATGTATCGAAATAGATAATCAGGCCAACCAGCCCATGATTAACCTCGGCGCGATTTACTTTGGTCAGGGGAATCTTGATAAGGCTCAGGAGTTAAACGAGAGGGCTATCAAGGCTCAACCTGATCTTTCCGCTCAGGCTTATGCAAATCTTGGTCTGATTTGGCAACAGCGAGATGAAATGGATAAATCCATTGCCTCCTACGAAAAAGCCATTCAATACGATCCCAAACTTGCCACCGTATGGATGAATCTCACCTCTGTCCTTACCATGAAAGGAGAGGACGAACGTGCGTTGAAATCTGCACGGAAGGCAACCGAGCTTGAACCGGATTCTGCACTTGCCCAGAATAACTTGGCCGTGGCACTCTTTTTTAGTGGTGACTACGCCGCAGCAAAGAATCACGTAGAAAAGGCAAAGGAATTAGGCTATTCTGTTGATCCTAATTTTGAGGCTGGTTTGGCAGGAAAGTTATCCTAAGGAACGGGAGCTAAATAACTTGAACATATTACGCCGCAATTTTTTCGTCACCTGTACTTGCAAAAAAACTTTGCATACTACCAGTATGTAACGTTTTTTCAAGTACAGGTGGCGGAACAAAGGGCAAGTAGGTAAGCGCAGACTCCGAGATGTTCAAGTTATTTAGCGTACGTTCCTAAACAGAATCGTTACTGTTCTGTGTTTCATTTGTAAACACGGGACTGTTGAAATGCGTTTGAACAGTTATAGAAAGAGAGTATGAAAAAGCAAAAGATAAGCACCGCCCCCTGGTGTCCTTTCTGCGGTCAGAAAGTTGCCAGGGCAACCGATGCCATTGAACGGAAAATGCAGGAGTTTCAGGTTGGCCGCTGCGAGTGTGGTGCTGTGTATACCTGTGAGCCCACCGGGCATAATGTGGGAGCTGCAATGGTGGAAACACTGGTTTTTGCCTGCAATGATAACTGGGATTTTGCCTGGGATCTGATGCCGGAAGATGATTACCTCACCGGTCGTGTAGAATCGTATGATGAAATCACCCATCAGGTGGTTAATATAGGGAATATTGACGGACGTCCTGTTCGTGGTGTTCTTTATTTCGTTCGACTTCACACGGAAATCGCAGAGATTGCCAAGCGGATAAAGCTAAAGCAGGAAACTCTTGGTCGCATGAGTGTAGAACCCGTTGCAGGAGTTGACGGGAGTATAAGTCTGCCAAGCCCTGAGCCTCAACTTGATCCTAAAAGAGTGAAGATTAAGGCAACTAAAAAAGGGGTGAAAGAGGCACGAGACAAAAGAGATATCGATACTCTTGTGACACTCTGCTTTGACAATAAAAAAACCCTGCGGCTTCTCCAGCGATTACTCTACGATGTTGATGAGGGGCATCGCTGGGAAACGGCATGGATCATAGGTCAGGTTTGTTCACGGGTAGCTACTAAAGAGCCAGGTCAGATTTCTGAACTTCTCCACCGTCTTTTTAGCGCAATTGGAGATTCAGCCGCCACTCCTTGGGGAATGATTGAAACCCTAGGCGAAGTGATTGCCGAACGGCCTGATATTTTCGGTGCTTTTACCCGGCATTTGCTTAACTATATGGGAGATGATTCCACTCAGGTACAGGTTGTGTGGGCTCTTTCCAGAATTGCAGAAAAAAGACCGGATCTGATTCGTGAGACGCCCTTTTTTAATTTGTTCCATTTTTTAAAACACCCCAAGCCGGAAATGCGTGGACTTGTTGTGCAATTACTTGGTCGGATCAGAGCAAAGGAAGTAAGTATGCAGCTTTTGGAACGTAGTAACGATAATGAAAAACTGATTATATGGGAAGCTGGAAAACCTACGGAATATACTGTTTCAGAACTGGTTCAAGTTGCACTTGAACAAATAAATGCAGGGGATAAGGAAAATGATAAGTAATATACAGCCATTGAGTGATATTAAAAAAGTTGGTCAGAAGGAAGAAAAAAAACGTTCCTCTGATCCTATTCAGGCAGAATACGATGATGGTATAGAGTTTTTAAAAGAGAATGATCTTACCCAGGCAGCAGTCGCCTTTCATAATGTTTTGCGCAGTTACGAGGAAAAAAAGCATCAGGATGGTATTGCCAATGCCTCCAATCAGCTCGGGAACGTATGTCTTGAAAAAGGTGAATTTGCAAAAGCAAAAGTGCATTATAAGCGTGCTTGGGATATTTGTGATCGTTTTGAAGATCCCATGAGTTTGCTGGCTTTGTCTCTCCAACTGGTAACGGTGCATCGCGGTATGAACGACAATGCTGGGGCAATTGATATTTGTCTTGATATGCTGGATGTCTATGAGTCAAATAACAATCCACAAGGGACGGTAGCTACCATGGAGACCATTGCTGATATTTATCTTGCTCAAGGTGAAAAGGGTAAGGCTGCAGATACCTACCGTACCGTTGCTTCAATTCACAGCAATTACGGTCATAAAAATATTGCTGGAAAGTTGAATGTCAAGGCAAAAGAGCTGGAAGCAGAAACGGCTTAGTTGAGTATAATAGAATGTTTACCGGGATGATAGAGGGTAGTGGGAAATTACTTGCTAAACGCAATGTGGGCGGTGGAATGGCCTTTGATCTTGAAGCTGGTTTTGATCTCAGTAATCCGCAAGAAGGCGAGTCCATTGCTGTAAATGGTGTTTGTCTTACAGCTTACAATATAAAGGGACGAAAATTCACTGTTGATGTTTCGCCTGAAAGCCTTTCCCGTACTGTCCTTGGCAGTTTGAGCCTTGGCGGAAGTGTGAATATGGAACGTGCGCTTCAGTTATCGGATCGTCTAGGAGGACATATCGTTTCAGGTCATGTTGATTGCGTGGCAACTGTTCGTGAACGTCAGCCAAAAGGTGATTTTACTCTTTTTTCATTTGCGTTCCCTAAAGAGTTTGGACGCTATATTATTGAGAAGGGTTCTGTCACCATTAATGGCGTGAGTCTTACTGTAAATAGTTGTAGTGTTGACACCTTTGAGGTTTCTATTATCCCCCATACTTTGCAGGTCACGACACTTGGATTACTTACCCGGGGGAGTAAAGTGAATATTGAAGTTGATATTATCGGAAAATATGTTGAAAAAATGCTTATGCCAAAGGAAGCCGGTGAAACAGAAACTGCTGTAGGGAATGGCATTAATCCGGCATTTTTAGCAGAAAATGGATTTGTGTAAGCGATGGATAGTCGCTGTTAATATACGTATAATTGTTTAAATAGGTTGATTGTTATGGCTGTTAGCTCAATTGAGGAAGTAATCGAAGATATCAAAGCCGGTAAGATGGTTATTCTTGTCGATGATGAAGATCGTGAGAATGAAGGTGATCTGTATATGGCGGCATCTGCTGTCACTCCAGAGGCTGTGAATTTCATGGCAACCCATGGACGGGGACTTATCTGTCTTACCCTGAGTGCTGAATTGATTGATAAGTTGGAACTTCCCATGATGGTTTCTGACAACAAGTCACCTTATGGGACAGGTTTTACAATTAGTATTGAAGCTGCAACTGGTGTCACAACCGGTATCTCAGCGGCAGACAGGGCACGTACCATTGAAGCAGCTGTTGCCCCCGATGCAAAGCCCGCAGATATTATCAGTCCCGGTCACATCTTCCCACTTCGCGCCCGAAACGGCGGGGTGCTTGTTCGTCTGGGACAAACCGAAGGGTCAGTAGATCTTTCCCGTCTTTCAGGATTAACTCCTGCCGGTGTGATCTGTGAGATCATGAAGGAAGATGGTACCATGGCAAGGATGCCGGATCTTGAGATATTTGCAGCAGAGCATGGTTTAAAGATTTGTACCATTGCTGATCTGGTTGCCTATCGTCTGCGTGAGGATGTCTTGGTTCACAGGGCAGCTGAGGCGAGAATTCCAACGGATCATGCTGGTGAATTTAATGCTGTTGTCTATAGAAACGATGTGGATAATTTTGAACACCTGGCCTTGGTCAAAGGTGAGATCGATCCCGAGAAAAAAGTTCTGGTTAGAGTTCATTCCGAATGCTTAACCGGTGATGTATTTGGGTCGGCTCGTTGTGATTGTGGTGACCAACTCCATGCTGCCATGCGTATGATTGATCAGGAAGGAATCGGAATTGTACTTTATATGCGTCAGGAAGGGCGTGGAATAGGTCTCGTTAATAAGTTGAAGGCCTATACTTTGCAGGATGAAGGCATGGATACTGTTGAGGCGAATCATAAGCTGGGGTTTAAGGCCGATCTTCGTGATTATGGGATCGGTGCTCAGATTCTACATGATCTTGGTGTGCGAAAGATGAGCCTACTTACTAACAATCCTAAGAAAATCATCGGCCTTGAGGGCTATGGTATTGAAGTCGTTGATCGTTTTCCAATCGAAATGGAGGCTTGTGAAGAAAATAAAAGCTACCTCCAGTGTAAACGTGATCGCATGGGACATCTGATAGAAGTTGACGAAGACTGATAGTTGTAGAATTATACTTGGATAAATAAGGACCTGGGAAAAATATGGCAAATTATATTGAAGGCAATCTGAAGGCAGATGGAAAGAAATTTGGGATTATTGTTGCGCGGTTTAATTCATTTATCTGTGACAAACTCCTTGAAGGAGCACTAGACAGCTTGCTCAGATCCGGTGCCTCTGATGACGATATTGATGTGGTTCGGGTGCCAGGCGCACTTGAGATTCCTCTTATTGCCAAGAAAATGGCTAACTCTCAGAAGTATGATGCTATAATTTGTCTTGGTGTTGTTATCCGTGGAGCTACTCCACATTTTGATGTTGTTGTAAATGAGGTTTCCAAAGGATCAGCTCAGGTTGGACTCGAAACTGAGGTACCGGTTATTTTTGGTGTACTTACTACGGAAACCATTGAACAGGCAATCGAGCGTTCTGGAACAAAAGCTGGTAATAAAGGTTCAGAAGTAGCTGTTGCTGCAATTGAAATGGCTGATTTGATCACTAAATTTCAATGAGATGTTGATTTGATGGTTTGTATCTCAGCTTCCTTCCCGTTAAGGAATCTTGCCATTCTTTTCTCTAGTTGGTCTTTTAAAATATAGTAATATTATGAGTATACGGCGAAATTCGCGAGAGGCAGTTTTACAGTTTCTCTTTCAGGATGATTTTAAAGGTTTTGAAGAAGGTTACGATCAGGATTTGGAAAAGCGCTTTGTTGATTTTTGTTCTCTGTATGATGTACAGAAAAAAGCTCGTCCCTATGCTGTGCAACTGCTCGAAGGTGTCTATGCTAAACGTCTGGATGTTGACGCGACAATAAGTAAGTATGCCAGCAACTGGCGGATTGAACGTATTGATGTAACAGACAGAAATATCCTTCGAATAGCAGTGTATGAGATGATACATTGCGAGGATATTCCACCTGAAGTTGCCATTAATGAGGCGGTGGAAATCGCAAAACGTTTTTGTGCTGGAGATTCTCCTGCTTTTGTAAATGGCATCCTTGATGCTGTAAAAGCCGGGCTGGCAAAATCAGAATAGCGTTTGCTCTGTGTTCCCGCTTTTCCCACCCTTTCTCCCCGTATTGTCTTGTCATCTTGCATTTTCCTCTAAACACGATTAGATAATTTGCTAGTTGTTGCTGATCGTATTATTCTGCGAGCACTTAATCGTAATGGATCGGAAAATTAAAATTTCTGTGGAAATGTTCCTATAATAAGTTGTCAGTTACCGAATACCGAATACCTCCTGCCCGCAGGGCACTACGTTCTTCTGTCTAATCTCTTACTAGTATAGTGACATAATCATGGCATCAGTCAGTAAAAAAATACGGCCCAGCATGAAACAGGAGGCTGTCGCTGTCGTTGGAATTTTTCTTTCCCTGTTCCTGTTTTTAAGTCTTATCTCACCAT
Organism: Desulfocapsa sp.; assembly: GCA_022712975.1. Taxonomy (GTDB): domain Bacteria; phylum Desulfobacterota; class Desulfobulbia; order Desulfobulbales; family Desulfocapsaceae; genus Desulfocapsa. The sequence goes on along the minus strand of JAFLJO010000096.1, from coordinate 2,653 downwards.
ATTTTACAGATGGTGGAAGTTGGGGGGGAGAAATAGGAACGCTCATTTCAGAAATCCTCATCGGAATAACCGGATGGGGTGCCTATCTCCTTGCTACATTGCTGCTTTTACTGTCTTTTCTTTTTTTCAGTCCAATGATGTCCTTTGAACGCTTACCACAAATCACCGTCGGTCTCACTGGTGCAGTTCTCTCTTCATGTGCTCTCTTTTCTTCTCTGTCCTTAAATGACCCGGCTAGCATTGATGCCGGTGGTGTTGTTGGCAAGACAATTTTTACCATCATGCAATCTCTTGTCGGGGGGCCTGGAACTGTTTTGTGTCTGCTTTCGCTCTTCCTGGTATCAATAATGCTGTCCACCCAGTTTTCCCCTTATAAGCTTGGTGCCTTTCTCTGGAGAATGATCAAAGTGATTGGGCATGGAATAAAAAATATTTTTGTATCCGGCAATGAAAAGAGGGTGCTTAGAAAGGAGGCGCAAAAGTCAACCGGGATCATTACAAAGAAGAAAAAATCCATAAAACTTATGTCGCCTGTAGTCGGAAAAAAACGGGGAGATAGTGTTGAACCGGCAGGTCCAGCACTTGTTCGGCCGATTGTGAAAGAACTTGCAAAGCCTTCAATTCTTGAAGGGGATGACGATGAGTTTGCTGCACGCCCTGTGGCTAGAGGTGACTGGAAACTCCCTCCTTTAAGTCTTCTTGAAAAGAATATCATCCATGAAGAAACAGTAGATAAAGAAATATATTATCAGGTTTCAAAACAGCTGGAACAAAAATTGAAAAATTTTGGTGTTTCCGGAAAAGTTGTGGGAATCTCTCCAGGCCCTGTGGTTACAACCTATGAATATTCACCCGCCCCAGGGGTTAAAATAAATAAAATCACAAACCTTGCCGATGATCTGGCTCTTGGTCTGAAGGCAGAATCGGTACGGGTGGTTGGTTCTGTACCTGGAAAGGCCGCACTGGGTATTGAGATACCTAATCGCAGTCGAGCGGTGGTATACATTCGGAAGTTGCTGGCATCTGAAGAATGTCGAAATAATAAAAACAAGCTCGCCATAGTTCTTGGGCTTGATGTTGTTGGAAATCCCTCAATTGTCAATTTGGCGAAGATGCCTCATTTGCTCATTGCAGGTTCAACAGGTTCGGGTAAAAGTGTTGCCATTAATACTATTATTGCATCCATATTATATAACGCAACCCCTGAGGAGGTTCGTTTGCTTATGGTTGATCCCAAACGTATTGAACTCTCCGGTTATGAGGGAATCCCTCATCTGTTACATCCTGTGGTGGTTGAGCCAAAACTTGCATCCCGTGCGTTGATGTGGGCTGTAGGAGAGATGGAAAGACGCTATAAACTCCTTGAAAAAGCCAAGGTAAAAAGTTTTGACTCCTTTAATGAAGCATCTGAGGAGAAGCTTCCCTATATTGTTATTATTGTAGACGAACTAGCAGACCTTATGATGGTGGCCTCTAAGGATGTTGAGGCTTCAATTGCAAGACTTGCTCAGATGGCAAGGGCTGCAGGGATGCATCTTATTCTTGCCACCCAAAGGCCGTCTGTTGATGTCCTCACAGGCCTGATTAAGGCAAACTTTCCAACTCGTATTTCCTTTAAGGTTTCATCAAAGATTGATTCGAGAACCATTCTGGATACATCGGGTGCTGAACATCTCCTTGGTGCAGGTGATATGCTCTATCTTGCCAATGGATCATCAAATCTGCAGCGTGTGCATGGCGCATATATTTCAGAAGCCGAAACTGAGGCAATAATCACCTTTCTAAAAGATCAGGGAAATGCAAGTTATGATGAGTCTGTCACTGCTGCTGTTGAAGATGAGGGGACTGATGGGGGAGAGGCAGAAAGAGAAGATTATGATGAACGATATGATGAAGCGGTAACTCTTGTATGCGAATCCGGCCAGGCATCCATCTCCATGGTCCAACGAAGAATGCGGGTAGGGTATAACAGGGCAGCAAGAATGATAGAAATGATGGAGAAAGAAGGAGTGGTTGGGCCGGCTAGTGGTGCAAAGCCTCGTGAGGTTTTTGCACGGCAAGATTACACCTCTTAACTTAGCTGACAGATGTTGAATTATCTTGACTTTTTTTTTACAGCAATATATAAATTCAGAGCGTAGAGAATGAATGATGGCTCATTTAGTGGCGTGTTTGTGTCACTTACCGTAACTTATTGATATCTAAATTTTTTGTGTTGGTGGAACATTATTGAAAAGTCAGACTTTTTGTGATGTTCTTTTTTTTAGTGGTATAGTAGGCCCGGTCGGTTCCGGGTCGCAAAAGTAAATTAACTGAGGAGGTAGTTTAATGCCAAGTTATGTAGATCCTGAGAAGTGCGATGGATGTAAAGGTGGCGACAAGACAGCATGTATGTACATCTGTCCCAACGACCTGATGGTTCTTAACAAAGAGTCAATGAAAGCGTATAATCAGGAAGCTGATGCATGCTGGGAATGTTATTCTTGTGTTAAAATCTGTCCACAGGGCGCAGTCTTTGTTCGTGGATACGATGACTTCGTACCAATGGGCGGCCAGGTTCATCCAATGCGTAGTGCAGATTCCATCATGTGGACCGTTAAATTTCGTAACGGTAACATGAAACGTTTCAAATTCCCTGTTCGTACTACTGCTG
>JAFLJO010000118.1 GCA_022712975.1 Desulfocapsa sp. | reverse complement strand
CGTTGGGGCGTTACAAAGAAGATGATCCTGGGAAATATCTTGTGGTTACCGGATGTCTTGTGCAGCGTTATCTCGCTGCTCTAAGCAAAGATCTTTTGGAAGTGGATCTTTTTGTGGGAACAGAAGGTGTGGGAGAAATAGCAAATCTTTTGCAAAAGCTAATAGACGGTGAGCAAACCAAAAAATCCTACTGCCCTGATCGGTTTCTTATGAATGCCTCTTTACCACGTACCCTGACGACTCCATTTTTTAGAAGTTCTGTTAAAATTACTGAAGGGTGTAATAATCGCTGTACCTACTGCATGATTCCCTCAATCAGAGGGGATCTTCGATCAAGAGATATCGCAGACATCATTGTTGAGTTGCAGAACCTTGAAGCACTTGGTGTTAAAGAAATCTCTCTTATTGCTCAGGATCTTACTGCCTATGGAAATGATCTGGATAGTCAGACAAACCTTATTGCTCTGCTGTCCCGCATACTAAAAGAAACAGACATTCCATGGTTACGTCTCATGTATCTGTATCCATCAGGAGTTACGGATACATTGTTTGAGCTTGCGCAGAGTGAAACTCGAATTCTGCCTTATATGGATATTCCTTTTCAACATGTCTCCGATGCAATTCTCAAACAGATGCACCGTCGTTACGGGTATGATGATCTATGCAAATTTATTGATAGAATTCGTAGGGCAGTGCCTGATATTGCTCTGCGGACTACGATGATGGTTGGCTTTCCCGGAGAAACAGAAGATGATATTCGGCAAATGGAAGGCTTTTTAAAACAATATCGCATCGATCATGTCGGGGTGTTCTCTTATACGAACGAAGAAGGGGCACGATCAGAGTTTTTTGCAGCACAGTGTTCTGAAGAGATCAAACAGGAGAGGATGCAACGAATTTTAGAATTGCAGGCAGGGATTTCAAAAGAGACATTACAGAAATATATTGGTCAGACCGTCCCTGTACTGGTGGAAGGTTTGAGTAAGGAGACTGATTTATTACTGGAAGGTCGAACAATGTATCAGGCACCGGATATTGATGGTTGTGTTTATATCAACGATGGATTTGCGAGCCCCGGTGATATCGTACAAGTACGTATCACCGAAGCGCAAATATATGATCTGGTGGGGGGAATTGTTCAGAAGGACTAATTCAGGCTCTTATTTGCCCTCGTTTACCTGCTCCCTGAGATCCTTCCCAACCTTAAAGAAGGGTAATCTTTTTGGTTTTACTTTGATCTTTTCCCCGGTCTTTGGGTTACGTCCTTCATAGGAATCGTATTTTTTGATGACAAAGCTACCAAAACCCCTGATTTCGATACTGTCTCCAGCAGCCAGTGTCTCGGTCATGGTTTCGATGATGGTGTTGGTAATTGCCGCAGCCTCCTTGTGAGGAAGATCAATGTCCTGAGACAAAGCTTCAATTAGCTCCGATTTGTTCATGCCTGGCTCCTGTGCAGTTAAAGTGAATACCATAATTCTTACAGTATTCAGAATAGAGAAAAATTAAATTAATAAGTACAAATTGTAATCAAAAACACCTTTTTTAAAAGGTGGTGCGGAGAAAACAATGTACAAGTTTGATATACATACCTACATCCTACATGATAACTAACCAAATTTAATCAGTTATTTTTTTGTTTGTAAAGGGTTTTCTTTCGAGAAAATCCTTTTTATGTCATTTTGATGGAGGATTTTGAATTTTCCAATGGCTAAGCCATCTAAGCCTAACTTGCCGTAAGCAAGGCGTTTAAGGGATTGTACCGGATGCCCAACAGCTTGAAACATCTTTTTTACCTGACGTTTTCGGCCTTCATGAATTGTGATAATAATCACAGAGTTTCGTTTGTTTTTTCGTTTAATCTGTATTTTTGCCGGTGCTGTTTTTTTGTTTTCCAGTAAAATTCCTTGTTCAAGCGATTGGATTGCTGTTCGTGATGGTATCCCTTTTACTTCTGCTTCGTATGTTTTATAGACTTCATATTTTGGGTGGAGGATATTTTGGGCAAGTTCTCCATCATTGGTTAGTAAAAGCGCACCTGTCGTATCAAGATCAAGTCTTCCCACAGGGAAAATCCGTTCTTTTACCGCCCCTAGCAGGAGTGAGGTTACAATTGGTCGGCCCTGTGGGTCTGAGAGCGTTGTTACGTATCCTTTCGGCTTGTTAAGAAGGATATAGATAAGTTGTTCTTTTGCTACTACCTTTTTATTGTCAAATAGGATCGTATGCTTGCCCTGTATGATCTGTTGACCCATTGCAGTGCTGATTTTCCCATCAACTTTTACACGACCGGCAGCAATATACTCCTCTGCCTTTCTCCGTGATGCAATACCCGCCATGGCAAGATATTTCTGTAAACGAATCGGTGTTTCCATACCTACCGCAGATGAGAGGGGAGCAGTTTTCCTATGCGTGAATCCACTAAATTACGAGTGGCCGCGTCCACTTCAAGCACCTCCGTGTACCAGGGTTTCATACGGCAATCAAAAACAATTGGCGGAGTGAGACCCACATGAAAACGTTTCACCGTGGCGGTCGCGCCATGAATATCAGCAGCTGGCTCAAATCTCGTGAAAAATGTCCATAGAAATTCCTGTACAGAGCAGGTTGCCTCATCGCAGTTGTTTACAAGAAGAATTGCAGGCCAATCACTAAGCGCCGGATCTTTGGCTATTGCTTCGGCCAGTTCTGGTTTCTTCTCATAATCATCACATTCAATGACCAGTGTTCCGGGAAGATATGCGTTTATTTTTTGGCAGTGAGCCGGAAGGTTTCCGAAAAATTCGGTAGGGAGCTCCCGTATCTTATCCTTGCCAAGACCCATCATCATGGCTTTTGAGCCTTTGTTTACCGAAGGCCCGGTATAGTCGAGTGTGTCCTGTGAAACATTGGCAAAAACAAAAAGATCCCGGTCCCACTGAATACGTTCAAGGACATGTGTCCAGAGTTCGGGGAAGTTCGTAATGTCAATATCACCATCGGTGAGAATAAGGAATTTGGTAAGTGAAAGCTGCCCTTCGCCAAGAACTCTCAGGCCGCAGCCAAAAGCTTCACGCGGATAGCGATCAGCAACGCGAGCAGCAGCCAGACAATGGAATCCTGTCTCTCCAAAAGTCTTTAGTTCACGAACCCCTTTCATGACAAGCGGAAAGAGTGGTGAGAGAAGATCCTGCAAAAAATCACCGATGAAATAATCTTCCTGCTTGGGGCGACCTACAATTGTAGCAGGAAAAATGGCATTGTTTCTGTGGTAGAGATGTGAAGCCTGGAAAACGGGATAGTCATGCTGTAGGGAATTGTAGCCGTAATGGTCACCAAATGGACCTTCAGGTTGTCGTAGATGTGGCGGAACAATTCCTTTGACAGCAAACTCAGCATTGGCAACGAGACGATGTCCGCCTTTCGGGTCAGCGGTCATATCCAGTTTTTTACCTATCAACAGAGAGGTGAGCATAAGTTCCGGGATATCTTCAGGCAATGGAGCAATGGCTGCAAGCATGAGTGCTGGAGGCCCGCCAATATAAAGGGTCATTGGCAG
>JAFLJO010000119.1 GCA_022712975.1 Desulfocapsa sp. | reverse complement strand
TAGGGGCGCCTGCACTATCAGTATATACGGCTGTCCCAATTTCAGTTGGGGTTGTGTCTGAGCCATTATATACGAAAAATGTATCGTAACTCCCGGCACTTCCTCCCTCGGTGAATTGTCCGTAGTTTACCCGTGCAGTATTAAAGCCATTTGTACTTCCAACAGGGTCATCAAATCCAAGATTTGGATCAATAACTATCCAGCCATCACCTATTGATGCTAGCCATACTGGGTCAACTACATATCTGAAATCACCAAGAACTACCTCCAGCTCAATAACAGGGATTGGATATCCTGGGAAGTCAGGGTGGTCTTTTAGTCCTTCAACACCATCAAGAAATATATGCGGTCTTGTTAAGGTTCCAAATTTCTCATTAGTCTTGCCATCATACATCGCAAACCCGCCACAAACCTCAACAGGTCGAGAGCTGAATCCACCAGCATCCATTTGGTTCTCATTGTGCTCATACCCAGTAGTAGGGTCAGGGCCATCAACCAAATAAGGTTGCTTGTGAACTGTAAAGTTTCTAGTTGTAATGGGAAAGCTCACAATGCCACCCATATCCTTTAATTGCTTGGTAGTCAAAATTACTCTTTTTTGAAAATTTCCATAGACTGGAAGATGACTAATGTTCTCTAGCTCAACAGTTATCAACCTGTTAGAGCTTGATATCGTGTGTCCAGTACAAACAGGCTCATCATAACCTGATAAACCAAGAACAACATCACTGTCAAGGTCGCTGATTGAAATATCAAATGTTTGCGAGGAATCGAGTAATCCAAATCCAGCATCGACCACCCGTTCAGCATGAACCCACGGTGCAACACCACCCACATTCCTTGAGTGAATTTCCAAAGGCTCTGTTAGCCTGCTTGAAAGATTTGCGCGTGACATTATATTCTATTATAAGTTATGTGACCCAACACGCAGGTGAACAAATGCTCTCAAGTGATCAGAATCAGCGAGAGTAGCAGATAAGCTATTCACCATATTTGCAGCAATACCTGTGCCTGAATTTGGAGCATTCAACAGTACGCCTGTTCCAAATACAACGCTAGTTATTCCATCAGCAGCACCTGCCCATGTTGCAACCCCAATGATAAGTGATTGTGAAGTGACCATTGACACTGCTAGCTTTCTGCTAGATTCACCAAATTGAGTAACAGTTGACCCCAAGCTAGCAGGAACAGTAACTGTGCCAATCCCAATATAAAGAAAATGTGATGTTATTTCATTTATAGCAAGTTGTGCTATTGCATTCATACCAGCAGCAGTGACAACATTGTCTGCAGTACTTACTTCAACAGTTCCATCTGCCCTTGTAATCTCAAAAACCCATGCCCCCTTAATGGGGACATGATCAAGACTGCCTAGGAATTCACCTGCAATTCTCTGCTCTTTAGAAATATTTGCGTCCATAGTCTTTTACCTTTTCTTTTGTTAGTAAACAGAATAGCTCATCAACTATTTTCTTGCTTGTAAAGAATGATTTTATATCAACTCCTTGATCATTGGATGTATCATGAGGATTGATATTTGCATTAAGCTTGAATGAGCACTCGAATCCATCACCACCAAGCATCCTTGCTAATGGGCTATAGAACTCAAGCCCTTCAACTATGAATCGCAAATGCTTCCCTTCATGTAAAAAAGTCTCCCATATCTCGACACCTGTAGCAGCTTTCTCGATCATGGAGTCACTTACAATTCCTTTGTTTTGTTCATACTCACACTTAGCCATTAAATTCAAATCACGCAACCAGAGGAACTTGCCAAGGGTTCTGTTCGGGTACTTCTTCCTGTCTCTTGCTATCAACGGCAAGTTCCTATAGAATCGACTCTTGCGAACATCTTCAGTAGTATACCCTGAATGAGCAATGTGCACATCATGAAGGATTGTTGACTTGGATATGAACTCATCTTCACTAAAGCATGGATGTTCATGAACAACGCCATAGAACTTAACTCCAATGTTATTTCTGAATACACGATTCGGATAATCAGTCTTTAAAAGACCAGCAGGCTGAACTGAGAAGTGATGCTGGCCAATTCCAAATGAGTCATAATAATTATGATTCAAATTCTTCAAGAGATTCTTGCCATCAATTAATGTTTCATCAGCATCAATCCACAATATCCAATCTCCATTTGCAGCATCGATGGTTGCATTTCTAGCTTCATCAAAACCAGTTTTGATTGCAGATTCAATTGGAAACACACGAACAAGACACTTGTGATTGTCTTCAGAGAATATCTTGATCATCTCTGAAGTCTTATCTGTAGTTGTATTGTCATACCCAATTATGATTTCATCTGCAACATCAGCAATACTATTAAGACATTGCAATATCGTATCTTCTGAGTCTTTTACAATTAGGCATGCACTTACAGTCTGAACCATTGGGATTGTTTCATCAAGCTTTCGCATACAGCTAATTGAATGCGGCTGGACCCATGTTAGGGGGTTTCTATCTGCCACTTTTGTGTATGTTGTAATATAACTTCCAAGCGGATGCCCATATTGGCTCATCCCTGAAGGTGCAACAACTACTTTGAAATCATCACAAGCTCCCCACAAATCAAATAAATCTTTCTTTTCAAAGTGGTGGATATGTGCACGCCACGGGTAGTGCTCTATATACCCTTGTGCCTCCCAAGGGCCAATAGGGGTGGTCAGAATCATACTGCCGCCAGATTGAAGATACTTCTCAATTGAATTGGTTATGAACCTTGGATGGTTTACATGCTCAAGAATCTCAGCAACAATAGCCACTTTAAACTGATCCTGTGCAGCGATATCAAGAGGCGGGATATTGCCAGCATCATCAACTGATGAATGTATAAATACTACATTAACTACCTTATCATCAACAGCCCATTCAGTTGCTATTGCAATATTTGATTCAGAAATATCAATGCCAGTGAATTCTCTGTCAGGAAATGCTTTCGCAAGATTAATAGTGTAGTGTCCATGAGCACATCCATAATCAAGGATTGCATCACCAGGCTTCGTATTCTCACAGATAAATTTCTTTACAAACTCATATCGAGTATTCCCATCGAGCTTTTCAGGGCCGTAGTCAACACCACGATTTTTTTCATACTCATAATATGCCTTGTAGTGCTCTTCAAAATTATCAGAGACTGAAAAATCATACAGCTTGTTGACTTCCCCAAGATAGAACTGCTCAATTGAATTATAGCTACCTAACTCAGGATTAAGTCTATCAAAAGGGAATAACTTCATAATAGCACAGATGTCACTATTTAGATACATGTGCTTGATGATAGATTGACGTGAGATTGAGGATTGATGTATGTTGCTAATTGCAATTTCAAGAGCAGTGCGAGATTCAACCCATGAATACTTAGCAGCAATTAAATAGTTTTCAGATGAATCCATCTTTGAAGCTTTCTTTATTGCACTACACAATGAATCCACAGTTGGCGCATCTTGGCCCCCTACTTTCACCAACTGCCTCGTTGCACCCTTCGTTACTTCTGGAACAGCACCACGCGTTGTTGAAACAATTGTAAGATTAGCAGCCATTCCTTCAACTGCAGTAATACAGAATGTTTCATCAAAATCCTTACTCAATGGGCCAGGCGTTGGTATGATACAGATATCACAAGCCATCATGTACTCAGCAAGATTAGCCTTTGTCATAGATGCAAGATGAAATACATTTGGCAATGCCTCACATCTCTCGTGTAGATGCTCATAATAAGGAGCCATCTGTTGAGTTGTGTTATCATAATGACATACATGCAGATGATATCCATCACCGAGCTTTTCCATTACGCCACCTGGCTTGACTAAGTGCTCAAGACCACGTTCAGGACGTGATGAGTATATGATATTAATCTTATCACCAGAGCCTTCAATATCAGGTTCACTATTGCCTTTAAACAAATCAAGGTCAACACCGTTTGGAATAACATGTATGAAGCCTTTATCAATTCCAGACACTTCATGTATCTGATTTTTATGAAATTGACTTACTGCGAGTATCCCATCAATGTTCTTCAAAGCACCATTAAGTGCACCAGCACGATCACCTGTTGCTAAGTCATGAAGCCAAAGAAGTTTTATCTTTGCTGCATATATGTAATTGAATGCTTCAGGTATTCTTTGTAATATCAAAACATCATGAGGAGTGTTTGCTGCATATTGATGAAATCTTTGACCAAGAGGCATTTCTTGATTCTTTTCACCAACATATGAATATGATACACCATTGAACATGCCACCTACTTTGTCTTCAGTGAACAATGTTACAGCATGTCCATTTGATGCTAATTCTTTAGCCATATAGTAAGCAGCAGTCTCACTGCCACCAAGGCCTTCACGTAGAATGGTCTCCCCATCAAAAGGGAGACCACCACAGTACATTACCACTTTTAATTTTTGCATTGTATCTTACCTTTTCAATTAATCATGTTAGTTATCAAGGAATAAAAGATAACTCGCTTTCAGCAACCTTTGCTCGTGCAACACTAATAGTTGCATCCAAGTCAACTCCAGTTGCTTCTTTGTAATTATCAATAGCCTTTCGGATTGACTCTTCACTATGTGAATGGCCTTCACCAAATGTATGCGGCTGAGCTGCTTTGCGAATTCGCTCGTTTGTAAAATTTGGATCAGTTACATTTACAGATAGTCCCATGACAGTACTCCTTATGTGCTGCTTGTTACATTGGTTAAAAGGAATGCATAATCTGCCCCTGTAATCTTTTCATCCTGGTAATACCCAAGCTCAATTTCTTCCTCTTTCTTCTTAGAGTCCCATGGATGACGTTCAACTTGCATGTTAGGAACATTGCCAGTAGACCACCGGAACGCATACATGAAAGATGGAACGTAGATACTTGGAGAAAGAGGTGCAAAATAAAACAAAACATGATCACCCCAGATGTGGTCAAGACTTTCACTTTGGGCCTCATTGGAATCATCAAGATATGCCTGTCCAACCAGCACCTTATCAATGCCCAACAGATTTGCAATCTTTTCCTCTGTCATGAAACCACCGCCATTGTTAACACCGAATACAATGTTTCGCATTATAGTGTTTTGACGTATTTCCCGGAATGCCTGTTTTCCAAATACAACACGATTGACTGACTTGCCAGTGGAGTCCTCAACATTGTACATTGCAGTAAAACAATCAGAAAGCGGGTCAGAGTTAGTGTGATCAGTCCAAGCAGAGCTAATTGCTGAGTAAGACCCAATATTGGTTCCTGAGGTTACTTGTGCAGCGATACGAACTTCCCAATTCAGCATTAACTTACTTTTAAGCCATTCAGCAGCACCATTGTATAGGCGTTGTGCATAAACAGCATCAGCATTATTACGGTCTTCCAGAGTAACCCCTGTTTTCAATGCATGGTTAGTGCACAAGTATGATTCACTGCCAACGCTGCGATGAATCTTACGTGCTTCATTCCCAGGAGCGCGATGATCATTCTCAGCACGTAGCCAATCACGACGACCAAATTTGGGGACAATGTTGGTGAGATTGTTAACTGGAACAATGGGGCAGATTAAGTCTGCAATCATTGCTTCAGGGCGGTAATCAATTGCTACATTAGACAATGGGACATCAATATGAAGTTCACGTCCAGTTGCAGCAAATAAAACTTTTCTTAATTGATTCATTATTTGCTCCTTACTTTGTATAGCCAGGTGATACAAAGTTCAAAAAGAATACAGAGAGGTCACCAGAGTTAACTGCCTCATTTGTATTCCGCCCATAACTTGTATCGCCAGATGTTGCTGTTATCAAGAACCCACCTGATGCTACTTTGAGTGGTGCTCGTGAAGCAATAGCAGCACCTGCATACGCCTTCACCTCACCAAGCATAACAAGCTCAGCACCTTGGTTTAGTATCGGCTTATTCTGAAGCACACCGTACGCATCAGTGCCAGCAATAGAAAGAGTGCCATCAATATCAATAACTCGATATTGAAATCCACTCAAGTCCTCACCAGCAACAGCAGCAGCCATCATTACATGTTGGCCTTCACTTGTCTTTGACATTTAAAATTTCCCCTTATTCTTGGCCAGTGGCAGATTGATGGGCCTTTGCAAGCTCAGGCTCAGCAGCACAGACATGGTTTAATGCATCAGAGTACGATAGCTTCATACCACTATCAACCTGAAGCTTTTTGACTTTGTGATCAATTACATCACCAGCAGTGGCTTCTGTAAATTCAATCTTATCACCAGTTCGCATAGTATCACCTTTGTTACCAGAAGCAGCTTTGTTTCCTTCAACGAAATCCTTTACCACCTTTGTGTCAATTGTGATAACCTTTACATCATCATCAATGCCAAGGATAGTAGAGAATGACGCCTTCTGAGAAGGTGTAATCTGCATAGCAACAACACCTGCATCTAATATGGCAATGATGTTATCACGTGCAAACTTAGCAGCTGCCGTCAAGTTGATTTTCTTTTCAGCTTCTAGGTCAGAAGCAAATTTAGCTTCAGTTGCAGCAGAAGAAGCAACTAACGTAGCATGCGAAGTCTCCAATGCCTTCAAGCGGTCATATTCTTTTTGATCAATGTCCATAGTGGACTCCTTTGTAGGTTTAAAAGATTCATAACTTGAGAATGACACCATTTTGCTGAACGCCAAATTTTTAGAGCGTACACTCATATAGTGAGTCATATCAGCAAGTATATTAACAGCTGGCTTGTCAGCGCCTAATAAGGCAACTGCATCCAACACGTAGTTATATTTGACGCCATTGTGAATGACATCATATAACAATTCAATGCTGACTTCTTTGTATCGTTTTGATTTTACAATCTCATAGACGATATTTGGAACATCAGTAAATTTGGCAAACAGTGTTGGCACTCCTTCTTTGCCAACTGCCTTCCATATATTCTTAATCCACCCCAAGGCCATCTGCCCATCTTGCGCTTGAATTGGCTGTTTTTCATTATGGCCAAACTTCAATGGAGGTGTGTGTATACTGCTTAGTGCACTAAAGTTCAATATCATATTATCAATCACCTTCTCTGTGATTGAAATGCCATTCCATTTTCCAACTGCAAAAATCTCAACGTCCCATGAATGGAGATTTGATGCAAACTCATACTCAATAGATGCCTTGTTCAATATTGCAGCAGATGTTTTTAGCTCTGCCTTTACACCTTCATCCTCTAAGCATCGCACAAAATAGCACTGCTGACTCTCATTCTTATCTACTCGTGGAAAATTCATATTAAACCCTCTGTTATCCTATTACTTTCACAAACACACCTTCCATTCCACCAGATATGTCTGTATTAGCACCATCTGCTATAGCTGATAACCTTATATCTGAATTGTTTGGGATGATATGATAAGGCTTAAACTCATGGTTTGCTTCATGACTATTAGATGTGGACTTCATAATAATCTCTCTAAATACTTTTCCAATCAACCTAACTTCCATGTGAGCCTCAGCACTTGCTGCAGTCTTATCCAATACATCTGCGTAAAACCTTGTGGCTATCAGAAAAGTATCATCTGAGGTTACAATTGCACATTTGTTGCTTTGTTGATCACCTGCTGCAATTTGTAGGTGTACTTTTGCATCAGTGTCTGGAACACCTGCAGTATATGTATCAGTTTCAGTTATTGATATCACACCTACAAGCTCTGTTGAGTTGTTATTATATGACCTATTTGATCTCGCGAGCGGCGTAGTAAGTGCCACTGCTGATTGGCCACTCAAAGTTACTGATTGTGACACCTCTGTGAATACTCCACCTGATATGGTGTGCCCATTGATAATGATATCTTGTGTGTCAGCTGCACTCGTTGATATGATTGAATTTATTAGATTGTCTGAAACATAAGATTCATGTAATATCCCTGCTGGCTGCTGCATAATAGTTGCAGCAACAGTCCCAACTAATTTATTTCTGCCGAATTTCAGAAGGTCTTCATTCTTGGAGTCAACACTTACTATCACCCCGTATTTTGCTTGTATCACTTTTATAGCATGCTGAACCCAATAATCTTGAGACACTAGACTATTGTCTATTGAGTTTACATTTTCATGCCGGCTTAGAATAGCATTCCAAGCCTTCAATACATCAACTCCCATTAGCTGAATCCCTCTGCTGGTTTATTTATAACTTCCCATATGTTAATCTCATCAGCATCTTGAGTTGTAACAGGGACAAGTAGTGCACGACAATTAAAGTGATTCGGTGGCCTTAGTGAATCCCACTCTTGCGAGCCAATTGGTGCGATGTATGGCTTGCTATCACCCCTATCCTCACCACCAAGCTCTCTACATGTTAGTGTTGTTCTACTATCTAATATGGAACTGTATGCACCTGCCCTTACAAAACCACCAAGTGATTGGTCGCTGAAGTAATCATATCTAGCTTCATTTATTGCTTCAAATGTATTCGTCCTAACAATCGTATCAAGTCTGTGTGATGGGCTTTGGGTGGTTAGTGCCTCACCAAGCATCTGCTCTAAATACTCACTGCTGACTAACCCTGCTCTGGATAGTGCAGTAACAATATCCTTAATGGTATCATCTTTTGACTTTCCAAACTTGATTGAATTAAACAAAACATTTTGTATTGCACTTATGCCATCCTGAGTGAGCTTGCCAGTGATTGAGAATTTCTTACCAGCAAACCAATTAGCTGCATTGATACCAAGTGATGTAAATTTAGCAAACTCAATCTTTGTGAAATTCCTTAATCCTGATTTAGTAAGCTCCCTCTTGGCATTATCAACCCCTATGTCCCAGCCTATGGATAACATCTTCCCGACATCTGCTTTAATTGCCTTGTTTATTGACGGTGGAGTTTTAAGCAATCCAACTTTATCTGCGCTAGTAAGAAGCTCATTATCAGCACCTATCATCTCAATAAAGTGGTTTGCCATTGCTTCCATATGGCCAGCAAGCTTATCAACGTATTGCCACTGTAGTGCATTTGATGAGCGCTCAATGGCTACAAAGTCAACGCGTCTTTCAGCATCTGAGAATTTGACCTTTCTGCTAAATTGATCATCAGGCTCTTTCACTGGCTTCAGCTCATCTTCTTTTTCACCAATAGGCAATCCAGTTGCAGGATCAATTCCAGTTGCAGCAGACTTTACTATTGCATCTCCTTTCTCAGGCATCTCAAGCAATGTTCTGATAAACTCCTCATCAGTGTCACTAGCTTCAACTGCACCCTTAGTTACCAAGTCACCCCATATCTTCAATACAGAGTATTGCTGCTGTTTTGATAATGGACTCAATGCAAATGATGGTGCATTATCATCTCCAAAGTTGTGAAGACACATTGCTACAATAAGCTGTTCACTTATAGTCTCTTCCAAATCTGCTGCTTCACTATCAAGCATCCACAAGAATCCCTCTTGCTGCGTCTTTGCTTGTGCATCACCACCCATTTCTTTCTGTTCAGTCATTCCCAGCATATGAGGCATCAATAATGATAGTGCTATTGCGCGATTATGTCGCCCTATTGCCCTATCAAATGCTTCAGTGTCTTTTGGAAATTCAACATGAAGGTCAAGTCCCTTCGGCATCAAGATGCCAGTCTTCGTCATTATAGTTGATAGAACATTTTGTATTGCTGCGTGAAGTGGGGTTCCTGGAGTGATAGTAATATCAGAGCCAACTGATGGAGCAGCCCATACGAACCCACCTGCCATTCGCTCAATGAATATGTTCTCAAGCTTTATAATGGTATCCTTTGCCCACCAACTTCTATATGCTTCACGCAATTCACTTTGGCCAAAATACTCATGCTCTTCAACGTTGTGGACGTGGTGTATAACATCCTCCATATCAACATTAATTTTCTTACCGTTGATATCCTGGTATGTTTCAACTAATGTTCCATAATCATCCACTTTGAATTTGAATGTTGAGAATTCTTTCTTTGTTAGTGACTTAAGTCCCCAATACGGGACTCCATCAACTGTGATTGCCTTGTACGACTTTTCAGTAACTGAGAATCCTTGATACATGGATGCCATGATTTTATCAAGCGCCTTCTTGAAGCTTCCAGGCATTTTCTTTAAGCCGCTTTTTATGACTTTTATCCTTAGTTCTTTCTCATCATCTGATAAATCAGAATCTTCAGGATATGATAATGTCCACTCTCTAGCAGTTACTGAATTACGTCTGAACCGTACACCTGCCTTGACTTGCTCATCCTTCATCATCTTGCTATACACAGTAGAGCCATAGTGCACAAGAAGCTCATCAGGATTGTATGTTTCAAAATCAAACAGGCTGTTGACAATAGATGTTGCTATAACAGCATCATCCTGCTTTGGCTCTTGCTTTGGTATCTCAGCATCCTTTCTTTTCTTAAACCAAGCCATTGCTCACTCCTGCTGATAACTCCCCAAATGTCATTATCTCAACAAACTGTTCACCAATTACAGGGGCATCAGTTGCATACCCCATCATAACAGAATCAAATCTGTTTGGAGAAAAACCAAGCAAATCTACAATCTCAATCTTTGTTAATACATCCTCAACACGTTCAATACCAGGCTTCGTTCTAACTGCTAATACTTCGTGAAAGTAATCATCCCACTCACCAGGGTCATCAAAGAAGCCCTCTGCATATGCAACAGTTCCATCTCTATGTGCATCACGCATTGATATTGAGCACTTGGCTCTTTTGTTTCGATGCTTCGTTGTATCAACTCCATCTGTGCTTCCTCCTTTGAAGCCAATCACAGTGAAGCCAGCATTCATAATATCACCAACAGTGCCTGTGCCAACACCTATTCCGTCAACTATAAATAGATGTTCTTCATATGATGGGCCATCAAATTCAACGTACATCTTTATGGCTTCATTAGCAGTTAACTTTGATGCTTTATGTGCTGGAAAACTGAACTCGCGTTGCTTAAGAAATAGCTCGAATGATTCATACTTTAACTTAACAGTTATATTTGACATATCAGCACCGCCATCTGCGACATCAACTGATATAATAATCTTTGGGTGACTACCATCACCATCTTTGGCATATGGCCTGTCTCTTGCTTCTTCCATCCATGTCAATGGCATAAGCTGGTTGTTATCTGCAGAAGCAAATTCCCCTTCAACACGAACTTGGTATATGGGGGACTTCTCACCATACTTCAAGGCCATTGTTCTGACCCATTTCATATCAATTATCTTTAATGCATCAGTATATCGTATGTGCATTAAATAATACAAATCTTTCACACCAGTCTTATTGTGGTGATTGTAAAACTCTCCAACTGTTCTCGTTGGGTTTCCTATCTCAACAGACACAGAGCCTATAGTGCTCAATGCACCCTCAATAACTGGATACATTGGGTCAAGACGTTTTGCTGACCCTTCATCAATAAGAAACAATTGAGGGTTATCATGATAGCCAGCAAGATTATCAGGTTCAGATGCAGTCTCCATATTGGCACCCCAATCCTCATCACCCTCAATCCTTATCTCCCTTCCCATCACTGAAATTCTATCACCATACTCAGGTGCAGAGTTTCTTTTTATGCTTCGGTATCTTGGTAGCAATCGCTTAAGTAGCTGTTGCTCTTTTGGAGCTGTGCATGCTATCTTTGCATAGAACAAGAAGTTCCACAAATGGATAAGCAATGCGAGCAATTCAGTTTTACCTGTACCATGACAAGAACGTATTGATACACGTTGTTTCCCTTCATGGTTGAAGAATGTTGGGAGCCCCATCTTAATCCTATGCACATCAACGACCACTTCACAAGCGCGTATTTGCCATTCAAGTGCTTCATAATTAAGCAGGTTGATAAAGAACCAAGGCACACCATCAACGAGTGTTTTGTTAATAGCATAATCAAACGCTTCAGTATCTGTTGAGACTTTTTTGTTAAGCATGCTTATTTGCCAAGTCCCTCAAGAATGAGCCGAAGCCGACTTTCTCAGCTACTGACTCACTAGCATTCATTTGAACTAGCATCTGGATTGATTGCATACCTTCCTTTGTATTACCAGATGCCTTATTAAGCAATTTCTTTCCAAGCCTAGCCATAACAAGTTGCTTTATGTGGCCATGAATATTTTTAAGAACCTCTGCATAATCTGATGGCACTTCAAAATCAAATACATTCAAGCACTGATCAAACTCGCTTGTTATACAAGATAGTTCAAATGCATTCATGCACTTGGCAAAGCTATCGCGCAATACATCATCCTCAATTGAGTCTAGGAGCTTATCAGTTATGTGTAAATTGCAACTCTGGCTTATTGATTTAATTGGTTTGTGCAATTTAAGTCCCATCATAATGAGTATACTATAATATATCCGATATAGATAATTATTTAATTTATAGGCTCGCTATATAATTAATATATACAGGACTAGCGAACTTGAAGAACACTTCACTCTTAATCCTCATGTATCCAAGATCAACTCCAATGTTCTTTGCACTGATCAAGAACTCCCATGGCTTTTTGTTTTGTCTAAATGCTACCACTGGCTCCAACTCAGCACGCTGTCCTGCTACGACTGCTTGGTACCACCAATCAGCAAGATTAAGAGCCTCGACCCTTTTGCACTCATACAAGAATGGTGGAACTAATAAGTCACCACCTCCAGAGCGAACTTGCTCAAGGTTGCGTTGTGGCATATTATCAATAGGTAAGTTACTATGAAGGAACTTAGCCAACTCACGTTCTCCTGACGCACCTTTACTTCTTACATTTATTCTACTCACCACCAAACTCCTTTATATAAGCTAAACATGTGGCTGTACCAAAGTCTTTATCCAGCACTACCTTAATATTATAAGATGCGCTACGATAGCTAACCCATTCAAATTCACTATTGCCTGCATCTCTCGGCATCCAGTCGGCGCCTAACAACTCAATCACCAAAGGCCCAAGTAGGTTCCAGTCGGTGATGTAGTCAATCCTATGAGCTGGATGTCTTCCTTTGTGATTTGTTATAAACAGAGTGCAGACTTTCTCTGTCCCTGTTATTTCAACATCCAGCCCCTTTATCTCAGCTATTGCTCTATTAAGCTCTTGGTTAGTCATGTCTCACCTCTTCAGTAGTTTATCAAGTAAATTGTCAATCTCTTTATCTGGAAGATTATCACCAGTAGCAATCAATCTATTAAGAATGACTTGTGCAGACTCAATTGGTTTTGTATTCATCTGATTAGTTATTTCACCAACCACATGACCAACTAGCCATGGTCTTGTTGACTTGTGTATTATCTCAAGTATCTCTAACTGGTCATCACTTAACTCTACTTCAACATATGCAAGCAATGCTGTTTCAAAGTCACTTGATACAGCCAGTTGCTGGAACTCTCTCATTATTTCCACATCATCTAATTTAGCCCTATGCATAAGCCTCTTTGCTATTGTTGTTGGGAATATATATGTTGGCATCATTATATTTCTACCTCACTCTGTTGTACTAAGTTGAAACTACCTTTTAGCTACCTTTTAGCTACCTTACTTACTACCTATAACTATATAATATATAAAGAGTTTTTACCTTAAATTACCAAAGGTAGTTCAGTTTCCCGCGTGCGGTGTTCTAAATAGGAATGATTCTTATCTAAAGCACTCGCAGGCGGGTTTTCGCGCTACCTTTACTATTTTACTACCTTTGGTGTTTTTTCCTTTATAATCATATACTTAAGGGTAGTTCAAAGGTAGTAAAAAGGTAGTTTAAAGGTAGTACGTTCTCAGGCCTCTCACAATATTCTCCTCACAATCAGTAAAAACAAAATAACAATAAGCAGTGTAATATCCATCACAGTGTCCCATTTATCCATTCTGCAATACAAATAAACATTACGCCTATTGAGCGCAATATTGTTGCAATACCTTTCCTAATGTTCATATGCTGCCTCTCATTGCTTAAATGCATTAATCCAATTTATAAATCCACTCACTTTCTACTTGATGCTTGTATGCTATCCACAATGGCAATAATGCGCACGCCACTAATAATATGCCAATCAGCATGAATGGCATACTTACAAAGCTAGTCACTGGTTCTTTGTCACCTTCATCTCAATTTCCTTTCAATCCATTGTGCAAAAGTTTCATGCATATTCACAGGGGTTAAAAGATATGTAATGAATAAACAAAATATCCCAAGTATGAATAGTGGTGATGATATCCACTTTAATGTTAATTTGATTACACTCATGCCTCAATCTCCTTTGTTACAGTGCACCTTCTGATTCACTCTCATCCAATGGGCAGTCATCACGAATACCATTAGCTTTTATAATACAATCTTTATACACCCCTCTGTCTAACTGTGAGCACCTTCCAATATCATCTTTATGTGGACAACCACAGCATGTATCAACTTCTACAATTGCAATCTTGCTCATCTCCATCTCCTTTACATTAACATTAAATTGAAGTCATCAGTTATCTGATAACCTTTCTTACTTCTACAACCTAGCATTGATAGTGCACTTTGGTCTTTTTCAACCAACAAGCCAACATCTACCATGTACTTCAAAACCTTATCAATTCCCTTTTCAACTTTGTATCCATTTGCCTTATTGTCCATCTCATTTAAAACTCGATTAGACTTCAATACTTGCGTTATATTTGTATATGTGAATATTCCAACCTTTCTCAATCCAGGGGTTGGGCATTTCTTTGTGTCGCTGTATTGGGCATGTAGCATCTTAACAATCACAGGGGACACGATGCTTTTGACTACATTGTTAACATCATTGGATGTTTCTTTTGAAAACAGAATGTCAATATTTTGTATTTCGTGATTGATGGCATTCTTATCAGTCCAATCAAATGTATCAGTGTTCAATTCATAGTGTCCATTGAATACATCTATAACGCCTGTTATCTTAATCATTTTGACCCATGCTCTCGTAGCCATTACGTACTTTAAATGCTCACCCTCTCTTTTGTATTTATTTTCTAGGTCAACAATTTTATTAGCGTGATCATATATGTATTCTGGTATTTCGAGATCAACAACATCTTTATCACTTAGAACTGGCTTTGATAGTTGCAACTCACCACACTGTTTGACCAGCTCATTGATTCTATCCATTACCTTATCACTAAAGAATTCACGTGATTTTCTATTCATGTATGGCTTATCTGTATTTATTCTAAGTATCCACATACGTGCTAAGTCACCAGATATATCACTATCATTGCGTACCATGGAGTCAATAAATGATTTTGGTGTTGACTCTTGAATTAGTGATAGTGCAGGAGCATTTAACCTCTTCATGCTATTGTCTTTTGATGAATATTGTGTGCCCCCTACCCAGTACCCTTTCCCTGATGCTGTATACAAATCTAATAATGCTCGTTCCAATCCTTTCTTATCACCTGAAGTCTGCCCTCTCATTAATCCAGCTTCTGTCATAACACATATCTTGGCCATTCCCTTTTCCAAATCATCCCATAGTGCTTTGGCTCCTGTAAAACTACTTGAGCCAAGGAATGTTGGTGCTGTATTGTTATCTCCAGAGTTCGTCAGTATTGTGCTGTTTACCATTTTGCTTATGGCATTCTTGCCCATACCTGTATCCATCAACAATGTGCTATATATGTTGAGACCAGTACCATTTACATTGTACCGTCTTCCAACAATTCCTGCAATTAGTGTTATGCATGACATTATCGCTAGTGTTCTATTTGGATAGATTGCCATCTCAATTGCTTCTTTGCACATTTGGCCCATAAGGCCAGGAGGCCATTCCATCTCAACTTGCGTTGACTTCTCATCTGTTTCTTTATCTGGTATTATTATGTGGTCTTCATTTTCATCTTTGTATGCGATAACAGTATCGAGAGTTTGCTCCAAATGGGCACCATCTCTAATTTCTGCTCGTTCAGGGTCTTGTTGGGCTGCCATTGTCAATAGTCCTTTCAATAACAATCGTATTGTATCACGATCATACCCTTTGAATGCCAGACTATTAGCAATAGAAACCATTGAATCATGTATGTTGCTAGCAGTTGTTATAGCAACGAGTGCCTCATTCATATCAAATGGTGTATCTTTTTTTGATGATGCTGTCGATTGTTTTTCTATTACAAAATCATCAGGGACTGTTATTGCATCACCATCCCCGCTGTATGTTTGAAATTGGCTGTCTTCATTTTCTAGTGCAGGAAAGAACCATGCATGAACCCAATCTCCATTCTCAGATACATTGGCAAGATTAATCCCAAAGCTCTGAATCTCTTTTATCACATAAGCAACAGCGCGTCTTAGTTCATCAGGGGTGTTCGTTTGGTATGGGATTAATACTCTATATCTATGGTGGTCTGATTTGTTTGAGAAGCTTGTGTATATGAAGTGTTTTATTTTCTTGTACAGAAGGAACTGGTGGACTGCTTTTGGATTTGGTGCTCCTTTTGTTATTTCTTTTGTTTCAAAATCTATGCTACTATCACCATCAAGAATAAGTAATTCACATGATAATAGATTTTCCTCTTTTCGCTCTCGTTCTTTTAAATCACCCCCTCTTATATAGTATGCACCTAATTTAGTTCCAACAGATGGGTTTGATAGATTTTTACATAGCTCATCAAATGTTAATTCAATTGTTTCAAGGTGAGCATTACGTTCATGGTTGCTATAAGCTATCTTCACAGCAACTCCTGTTATTATTGTGCATGCATACTCCAACATTAAAGGGAGGAGCAACATGCCCTTTAACTCATGCCGCTCCCTTATTGATCACATTGCGTGAACTATCTATTATATATTAATTACTATTTGAAGTAAAATAGAGACGGAATAACTACGTTTTACTTCAGCTTAAAAATAGATTATACTAGGCTCTTATTAAATGACTATAACTGTAAGGAGTATGCTATGAAACGATTATTACTAATGACAATGTTGTTCTCTTTTCTTTCTTTCCATGTATCTGCCTCTGATGTATCCCCTGGTTCAAATTTCTATCTTGACAAATCAATCACACAACCTGCATTGGCTGAAATTGCCAGCACCATTGATGCTGGCGGTGATGCCACTGTCATTAGTAGAAATAAAGTTGCTGATTGTAAATGTGCCCTGTATGCCAACTATGCAGTGCCAGTGAATATTACGTACACTGCTGGTATTGGAATATTAAAGCATCGATTGATTTTGAATTATGACTGGTCTAATACACATATGCTGCCAGGGGTGAAGATTTATGAACCTCCAAAGGTAGTTTACATTTAGCAACACATTGAAATAATGCCATGTGATAGGGCTGTAAATAGTCAGCCCTATTTTAAATTGAACTAAAAGTATATTTCAAATAGTGTATTTTACTTCAACTTAAAAGTATAGTATAGTAGATTTAAATAATGTGATAGACTTTCTGACGCTGAATGGAAAACTATACTGGATTAAAGAATTGGGGGGGGGGGATATGAATTTAGTTCTATCTTTAAAAAGAAAATGGTTTGAGCAAATTAAGTCTGGCAAGAAAATAGAGGAATACCGCCGTGACAATGAATATTGGCAAAAAAGAATCATAGGAAAATCATTTGATAAGGTGATTGTGACGTTAGGATACCCAAAGCGAGATGACTTAAGTCGAAGGCTTGAATTCCCGTGGAATGGGTATGTAATGAAGGACGTAGTTAGTGACGAATGGGACGGCAATTTAGTTCGTGTTTTCGTTATACTGCTTTGGAATGACTAGGAGGCAGCATGAGAACAAGACTTATCGCATAGTATGAAGATGGCATTTTAACGATAATAGGTCATCACTTGCAAGCCAATTACTAAATGGAGATGGAAATGAATGAACCAAAAGATTTATCCAAATTGAAAATATCGCTGTGGACATTACACTGCTCTGCTGGTGATACTGTACTACGCATTGCAGAGCGACCTGATGGCAATGCTCATGTAACTATCAAAGACAAATTCACTGAAAGAAAAGAAAGGAAGATGATGAGCCTTCTACTTGCAACTGAAGTTGCAAAAGGGTTTATTAACTTCTCTGAGCCTGGTGAAGAGTTCAAGAAACAATTCCCATCTTGGTGTTAGCCATGGGCATTCATGAATCTGAAGTAGCAATAAACCTTCTCAACAAATATCAGTCTAAGCTGTCTCATGATTTATATGTGATTGATGGGTACAGCACATTGGTTAAATTCATCATTAGAAATAGAGTTAAGAAAATCACAAGACTCCATAATATGTGTATTGAAGCGAAGACTTTCATACGTACTGAGAAGGGTGAAAAAGCAATACAATGCTTAGGATACATACAAGGTGCATTATGGTATATGGACTATAAGATATTTGACTTAATTGAGGAGGATTTGTGACATGGGCTGGGAATATAATTATTGTACTAACTGTAGTGCAGTGCTAGCTAAACCTACACCACAAGAAGATTTAATATACGGTAAAGACTGCCTACCTGTGGCAAGGAATATCTCAATCAGATATCTATAGAAGATTGGATTGTTAGTTTATATGAAGAGATTGAAACACTTAAAAATCAACTTAAAACATTAACCTAGACTGATCAGTGTCTTATCTATACAGATGCACAAAGACATATAAGAGTGGGCCGTTCAAAGGACAGCGATGTTATCAAAGACGTCAATTGCTGAGGAAAGTTGAAGAGTACATAAGAAAGCCAAAGTGCAAAGGCTGTGGTAATTATATAACTTATATGGATAAGTGGCAAAGAAATAAGAATCGTGAAACAGCTTGTTATTGTGGTGGCACTGAATGGCCACATCGTGAAGGCTCTATCGTTTGGTGCAGACATCACCTGACAGGGCCAACTGAAGAAGATTATCTAAATCAAAGGTGATATTACTATGACTGACTTCACAGTTGTTACTGGCTCTGTTCATACAGATGCTGATTTTGAAAATTATATCAAAGAAAGTAAAGAGCAAGAAGAGTTACATGGCTTGGCAGAGGTTGAATTATATGATATGTATTCTGTTCTGCGGCTGGAGTTATTAAAGATTTTCAATTGTGGAAAAGTGATAGAGAAAAATGGCTTGAAGCATACAATATTGGATATATTATAGCATACTCATAATAAAGGAGATGGAAAGATGGAAAGAATATTTAGTAATGGCTTTGATGAACCAAAAGAAAATAGCAAAGGGGGTGATTTCAATGTATTTGGGATACATTTAGAGTATACAAAGTACAATAGAGAATCTAATATTCACTATAATGCTATTGAGGTTTACACGACAGAGGAAGACAGAGATAACATAATCAGAATGCTTACTGAATTGGAATCTTCAACTGGTGATTCAGAATTCATTAAACAGTGTGATGAGTTACGGGAGCAACACATTAAGATACATCATAGTGAATCAGATTTTTCCAATCACAAGTACCTGATTGGCCAGCGAGCACTATTGAATGACAGTGAGGTTGGTATCATTATTAAGTATCAAGGTGATGAACATAATAATGATACAACCATATTGGTATATTCTCCGTCAAAAGGATGTGCCTCATATTATGCTGTTCACAATGTGAAACCATTACCAAATGGCCAACTGTAATGGATGGAAGGATATTGTGAAGCTACCAACAAGGTGATATATGAAACTGACAACAACGTTTAACAAATTAAAATTAGCCGGAGCTTGTGGACAAACTAAGGGCTCAGGCAAAGGTTATGACAAGTTGGCTGATTATTTGGTCAGCGCATCTGACTATGGTAAAGATAAGCCAATCAATCTGTTGACTATTTTAGAATCAAATGGAGTTGACGATTGTCTTTGGTGTTTAAAAGCAACAATAGAAGATTCTAAAATTGTGTCTGTTAAAATAGTAAATAAAGTTGCTGATTTAGCAGTTAAAAGAAAACTGGAAGACTGCAAAGACCCTGAATTTATTGTGTGGGCTAATAAGTGGCTAAGCGGTGAAGATAGAAGTGAGGCAGCGGCAAGGGCGGCAAGGGTGGCAGAGGTGGCAGAGGCAGTGGCATGGGTAGTAGAGGCAGCATGTGTAGCAGAGGCAGCGTGGGTAGCAGAGGCGGTATGTGTAGCAGAGGCAGCGTGGGTAGCAAGGGTGGCAACAAGGGTAGCAGGTGAAGATGAAAAAGTTAAAGAAATTCTTGTAGAAGAGCTAGAGGACTCTAAGAGCCAATGTCACAACAGAGGTGCAATGGGCACCTAAATTGAAACTTGAACTGAAAAAGAGGAATGAAAAATGATAACAATTAACCAAATACAAAAGTGGATGCATGATTCAATGCAACTTAAAGCATATAAGAAAGTAGAACTGCAAGGCCGCAAAGAAATTTGCACAGAGGTCTTTCAAGGTAGGACAGGCAAGTTTACTGAAACATTGAAGCAAGATGGATTTAAGATAAAAGCATATAGTAATGTGGATGTTAAATTCGATTCAGATGACCAATGTGTAATGGATCTGCTTGAACAATTCAATGATGTCGGAATGAAGCAAGCAATGTTCAATGCAATTGGTATCAGTGATCTAATTGATGCAGAGTGTGATTGTGTTAAGGTAAAGATTGAGCTGTCCAAAACTAATTTAAAGTTAATTCCTGATGATTCTTTTATATATGATATGATCATTGAAAGGGAAGTAACACCAACCCTTGAGATAACAGCAATTGAGGAATAATTCACGATATCTTAATTTTAATTGCAGATGTGTTACTATTCCAATACAAGAGGATGTGAAGATGATAGAAGGTGAAGTGAAGATGAAAGCTAAACAAATGGTTCATTTGTTGCAAGATAACTTTGTTACAGTTGATGTTTTGTTGCCTGGCAGGGCAGGTGTATTATACACATACAAAGCATTAATTTCTGATAAGCCAGCATTTGGTGATTATGTGATGGTATCGATAGCGAGAAAATTGGAATTTAATACTACTGATTCACTTAGCATCGTGAAGATTGGCAGGGTGATTGAAGTTGGCGAAGAACCTAATATTGACTACAACTCCACACTTGATTATAAGTGGATTGTTAAGTTGATAAAGAGTGATGATGCTGATTGTTTAAGATATAACAATCTGATGAAGCTAGATGCTGAAATTGAAAAGCGACTGCAAGTTTCAGAAGCTGTTCATCGCCGAGCGCAATTGAAGGCTCAACTCACTGATTTGATTGGGACTGGTGCAATGGCTGAGATTTGCTGCTTCAGTAAGGGGAGATTCAGATGACAATTGAAGTAAGAAATACAAATGATGTTCATGAGAATGGAGTAAAGGCGCTCGTCTATGGGGACTCTGGAATAGGAAAGACCACCCTCATGAGCACTTCCCCAAAACCATTGATTGTATCATGTGAAGCAGGACTGCTGTCTATTGCTAATACAAACACACCATACATTCAAATTGATGCTGACTATGAAAATCCTGAAAAATCACTTCAGGATATTTACGACGCACTAGAATTTGCACAAGAGTCTGAAGAGGCTATGCAGTATGAAACTATATCACTTGACTCTATAACTGAAGTTGCGCAGGTCATGCTGTTCCAGCTTAAAGTAAAGTACAAAGACCCACGTCACTCATATCCCATGCTCGCTGATGAGATGGGCAAGCTAATGCGTGGATTCAGGGATTTGAAAGGGAAGAATGTTCTAGTGTCTGCAAAATCTGCACGTATGGAAGACTCTGATACTGGCACAGTAACATACAAGCCGAAGATGCCTGGCAAGGAATTGCTTTTTGACATTCCATACATCTTCGATCAAGTATTGTTCATGACGTCGATGCCAGATGAAGATGGCATTGAGTATCGTGTTTTAAAAACAGCAAAGGGGTATGGTTTTGACGCAAAAGACAGAAGCAGAACGCTACAACCAATTGAAGAGCCTGATATGGGCAAAATCATAGCGAAAGTAAAAGCAGGAGTGATTGTATGACAGTTGATGATGCAATTGAAATGCTTCAAGAATGTTCTGAGGAAGGATATGGTGACTCTGTAGCTCGTGACTCGACTGGTAGCCCAGTTGATGATATAATCTGCAGGGATGATAAATGTTGTATAATATTTGAATAAGGAGTACTGAAGATGGCACTATTACCAAGCGCATTCCGCGCAAATGATCATGAGAAGATGAATGACTTTTCTGTGATACCTAATGGGGATTATGTTGCTCAAATTGTAAAATCAGAAATGGTTAAGTGCAAAGAGACAGCAAAAGACCCAAAGGGGAAATATTTGAAAATTCAGGAGAAGATTCTGGATGGAGAATATAAAGGCAAGATTATTTTTGCCCAACTTAATCTTATCAATATAAACCCACAAGCAGTTGAAATTGCAAACAAAGAACTTTCAACAATTTGTAGTGCTGTTGGCAAGCTCTTGGTCACTGACTCTGGAGAGCTTCATGGTATCCCTCATATTATAACAGTGTGCACTGAAAAGTCGACAGGATATCCTGATAAGAACAAAATTGATTTCTATGCACCAATTGGCAAAGGGAAGAAACCTGCTGTCAAAGTTAAAGCAAAAGAGGAGCCTGATGCTGAAATCGAAGCTGAAGGTGTTGGCACTGTCAGCGATTCTGAAGCAAGTGGTACTGTTGTAGATGGTGCAGTCAAAGAAACAGGTCATGCCAAGCGACCTTGGGAGCAGTGATATAGAAGATAGTTGTGCAACTGAGAAGTTGCACAATTATAGAATTTTCTATTATGATAATCACTATTTATATGGCATTGTGTTGAAATCGAAGTCAATAAAAGAAGTGTGTAGGAAATTCAGGATGGAATTTAGAGGGTGTATTCTAAGTGTTGAACGATTTGATTCGAGAAATGACAAGGAGCTGAGCAATGGTTTTAATTCCAACAAAACAAAATACAACTGCTAATGCAATTGATAGCAAGATAGTTCAAGATGAGCTTAGGCCATATCTTGGCATGTCAGGCATAGGGCACTCTTGTAATTTAGCAATATGGCTTGGCTTCAGATGGGCCACTAAGCAACAACATGAAGCAAGAGTTGAAAGAATCTTCAGACGTGGCGATTTGGAAGAAGCCCGAATCATAACTGATTTAAAATCAGTTGGCGTTGAAGTGTATAGGCCTGACACTGATGGAAGACGAATTGAGTTGTTTGGGGTGGTAGGTGAAGAGCAAGAGGCATTGGTTGGATTTGCAGGCCACGCAAAAGGGCACACTGATGGAAGATGCCTAGGGATTATAGAGGCTCCTAAAACACCTCATCTTCTTGAGATGAAGACGGCGAATGCAAAGAATTTTAAAAAGTACATTGGCACTACATTGAGAGTTGCAAATCCAGGATACTATGGTCAAGTACAGCGATACATGGAAAGTGCAGATTTAACAAGGGCAATGTTTATCATAACGAACAAGGATGATGAATCACGTCACTATGAAAGAGTGAGATTTGATAAAGACTTCGCAGCAGACCTTGTTAGAAAAGAATCTGATTTAATACTTAGCATGGAGCCGCCTGAAAAGAAATTTGCCAAGTCATGGTATGAGTGCAGATATTGCAATCACAAAAAGGTTTGCCACTATGATGGCACTCCATTCAAAAGTTGCAGAACTTGCGAACATATTGACCTTTGTGATGGCGGTATATGGAAGTGTGATAGGAATGATAACACACTTACATATGAAGACCAATTGAAAGGCTGTGATAAATATACAAGACTGTTCTGATGGAAGATAGATGGTACCAAGATGAATCAGTTGCTGCTTTGATGGGGTATCTTGCTGATAGCACAGGACATCCAGTTGTAGTTGCTCCTACAGGTAGTGGCAAGACTGCTATCCTGTGCAAGTTCATCAATAGCTTTCTTTCTTTGTATCCTACTGCAAATGTATTGGTGCTATCTCATGTTAAGGAAATATTGTATCAAGACCATAAATCACTAACTGATTACTTTGATGGATATGAGATAGGGTTATTCAGCGCTGGACTTGGCAGCAAAACAATTAATAAGATAACAGTAGCTGGAATTCAATCAGCTCATAGAACACCTGATGAATTTGCTGGATTTGGAATAATCATAATTGATGAATGTCATCTGATAACTGTAAAGCAAAATGGCATGTATCGAAAATTCCTTTCAAGAATTGAAGCATGGCGTGATTATGTTCCGTCCATAGGATTAACTGCAACTCCATTTAGACTTGGCCATGGATATATATATGAAGGTGAAGGTGCATTATTTACTGATGTCGTCTATGATTTATCATCATATGATAACTTCAACAGACTCGTTAGTGAAGGATTCCTATCAAAATTAATAACACCAACCACTGAGCTAAAGCTAAGCGTGGAAGGGGTTAGGACTCAAGCAGGCGATTTTAAAGCAAGTGACCTTTCTGATAATATTGATAGGGCAACAATCACAAATGATGCAGTTGCTGAGACAATTAAGTTTGGTAAGAATTACAAGCGCTGGTTGGTATTTGCAATTGATATTGAACATGCTGATCATATAACACATACATTGAACTTAAATGGGATTCCAGCTATTGCCATTCATAGCAAGATGGAAGGTGATAGAACAATAGAGCTTGCTGCATCTAAGAAAGGAAAGTACAGGGCAATCATTAGTGTTGGAGTTTTAACTACTGGCTATGATGACCCAGAGATTGATTTGATTGTGATACTAAGTCCGACAAAATCGCCAGTGAAACATGTTCAAACAATTGGTAGAGGGTTGAGAGTGCATCCTGGCAAAGACCATTGTCTTGTATTGGACTTTGCTGGCAACACTGCTAGGCTCGGGCCGATAAATGATATTAAAATAAGAAGCAAAGTGAAAGGATGTGGTGGTGAGCCGATTATAAAGCACTGTCCTGATTGCAGTTGTATTCAGCATCCATCAGCTAGGGTGTGTGATGTATGTGGGTTTAAGTTTAAGTTCAAAGAGAGCATAATCAGCACATCTAGTGTTGATGAGGTTGTAAGGGTTCAAGTTGAGGGGTGGGTTGATGTAGATGGAGTTTCATATGCAATCCACAAGAAAAAGAATTCAAGAGATACTTTGAAAGTCACTTATATGTGTGGAATTAAATCAATAAGTGAATGGATTTGTTATGATCATGAAGGATGGCCGAAGCATGTTGCAATTGCATGGGTAAAGTATCGCATTGAAGGTGAGATGCCTACTGATGTGCCTGATTTATTTTTAAGGGTAGGTGACTTGAGAGTCCCTTCTAAAATTTTCATTAACACAGCAGAGAAATTTACAAAAATTTTGAAAGCTGATTTTGACAATAAGGTGGATGTATGATAATAATAGGTGCAGGTTTAGCAGGTTGTATAGCAGCAGCAATGAATCAAGATGTAATTATATTGGAGGCAGGTATGCCACTGATAAGTGAACATCAAGCACTGCTACGTTTCAAGACTGATATTGTTAGTAAAGTAACTGGCATTCCATTCAAGAAAGTAATTGCTGTGAAAGCGATATGGCATGACGGCAAAGAAGTGGGCCCATCACCTAGATTTATTGCAATGTACAGCAAGAAAGTTGCAGGCAATTACTCTCATCGTTCAATAGTAAATATCAATGCTGAAGAAAGATACATAGCACCAAAAGATTTTCACCAAATCCTTCTTGATCAATTCGCAGGAAAGACTTATTATGATTTCAGAGTGGATGAAATAAACAGCGATGTGATAAGAGGGCATGATGCAGAAGGCAATAGCAAAGTACAAAATCGAAGTGGCCATGAAATTCTAAGCACTATGCCAATAAGCCTCAATGCAGCCTCTGTCGGATATCACATAGATACTAGCAATAAGTGCAAGTCTATATATGTGAATAAATTCATAGTGAAAGATTGTGATATGTATTGTACTGTATACTTTCCAGGAAGTGATACGTCAATATATAGAGCAAGCATAACTGGCGATGCACTTATAATTGAATCTTTATGTGCACTTGATGGTGAGGAAGATACGCATAGCATTCAAACAGCACTTGGTGTTCAATATGAGTATGGGTATCATGATCATGTGATTAAAAATCACAAGCAGGTGTTTGGTAAGATATCAAAGATTGCTGAGGATAGACGTCAGAATATAATCTACAATTTAACTGTGAATTTTGATATCTATTCACTCGGCCGTTTTGCACTATGGAAGAATATACTTCTTGATGACGTCGTTCAGGATGTATATAAAATCAAAGAACTGATTAATAAATCAAACTATCATAAGTTAAAGGAGATTCAGCTATGAATGTAACATTGATTGATTATCAAAAGAATGCTCTTGAGATTCTTTTGTATACAAAGGACACAAGGTTACAAGGCTCGCAATCACTTGATGATATCATAGCATGGCCATTGGAAAAGAAGCTTGAGCACCTTGACTATATGCGGCATACAATCCAATCAAGCTGGGAGTTTGCAAATTACATATTCAAGATTGATGGTGTAAGCAGAGCATTCACACATCAGCTTGTAAGAACTCGTAATGCGAGCTACGCTCAAGAAAGCCAGCGTACTGTTGATGTAAGAGCAGCAGGATACACATCAACCCAAGATGATTTTCTTGATAGTATAATAACTGGCAGCATTGATATGTACGCAGATGCTATAGACAGGGGGATTCAGGTTCAGAATGCGCGTGGTGTACTACCAACAAATATGCACACTCGAATAATAATTGGATGTAACCTGAGAACTCTATCACACATGGCAGAGTTGCGTCTTTGCAAAAGAGCACAAGGTGAATATCAAGAAGTATTCAAAGCAATGAAA
Organism: Desulfocapsa sp.; assembly: GCA_022712975.1. Classification (GTDB taxonomy): domain Bacteria; phylum Desulfobacterota; class Desulfobulbia; order Desulfobulbales; family Desulfocapsaceae; genus Desulfocapsa. The sequence goes on along the minus strand of JAFLJO010000119.1, from coordinate 16,505 downwards.
GCTGTTGTTATTAAAGTCCACCCATGGGCAGATGAATTCATTCAAGTCCATTGTGTAAAGACTGGTCTATGCGCTTTTCCAAATTACAGTGAATGCCCTGTTCAGGCATATGCACATGCTATTCCTTCTTCACATAAATCATTGATAAGAGCTCATTGGGAGCGAGAGCAGCATGTTGCAAATCCTATTGCTAAAAATGGGAAGACAATGCGATGACAAAGCCAGATTGTATGATTTTTGACCTTGATGGTACCCTGTTTAATATTGATCATCGTATCCATCTAATCCAAGGCAACCACAAGGACTACAATGCATTTAATAAGAAGTGCATAGATGATGAAATATATCCTGACATTGCCAATCTGTTGTATTGTTTAGATAGTCAATATGATATAATAATATGTACTGGAAGGTCAATATCTGTATTTCAAGAAACTGCTCACAAGCTTGGAGTCTATGGAATATTCCCTAAGTCATTGATGATGAGAGACATTGACAATTTTGAAAAGGACACGATTGTTAAGAAGCGAATGCTTGATGCGATTCAATTAGACTACTGTGTCATATGTGCTTTTGATGATCGTGATCAAGTTGTTAAAATGTATCGTGATAATGGTATCACGTGTTTACAAGTTAAAGAAGGAGCCTATTGATGAGTATTGAAAGTATATTCCAGCTTGGCATGAAAAGAACTATTAACAATCCATTATCAGGTGTCGGTTTTGGTGATGTCGAGATAAATCTTGGATGCGGCAATTCACCATTGGATGGTTGTTTAAATTATGATTATCCTGAATGGGATGCAAATACCACACCAATTGTGCATGGCAATAATACAGTGGATGTTATTCATGCATACCATTTTCTTGAGCATTGCAAAGACCCTGTAAAAATGCTTTTAGATTGTCAACGCGTCCTTGTACCAGGCGGACACATGAATATTGTTGTGCCTTATTATACAAGTCAAATGGCATGTCATGATTTAGACCACAAGCACTTCTTCACTGAAGAAACATGGAAGACTCTTTTCAATAACCCATACTACGATAAGAATGAAATTGAATGGAAATTTAAAATACACCTCAATATTATAATTGGGGTAGTGGAGCGCAATCTTTGTTTAATGACACAACTTGTTAAGGAGTAATTGATATGGCTAAGCAAAAAAATAATGTGGTTAAGAAGTTAAGTGATGTTGCAAAACTTCATGAATTCAGAAATGAAGAATATGGTAATGCATATAAGCTTCACGGTGATGTTATGCAAGCATTATTCCCAGATGGTGTTGATTTGTCATCTGCTGATGATCAGGGGCGATATGCATTAGTTAGCATGATTGCTGGGAAGCTACTTAGATACACAAGGAACTTTCAAGAAGGGCATCAAGATTCACTTGATGATATGATTGCATATGCAGCGATGTTAAGTGAATTGGATGGTGCAGCATGATCATATTTGATACTGAAACAACTGGCTTCTTGCGCGCTTTTGATGCAAAAATTGAACTGCAGCCTCACATGACCGAGATATGTTGTGTAAGAGTTGATAAGGAATTCAATATGATTGGCGAGTTTGAATCACTCGTAAAACCAGGCATCCCAATCCCTGAGGCAACAATTAAAATCAACGGTATTGATGATGCAATGGTTGCTGATGCTCCATCATTTATTGAAATTTATGATGAGCTTGCACAGTTATTTCTTGGTGAAGATATCTTAGTTGCTCATAATGCAAATTTTGATGTTGGTGTTCTATGGTATGAGCTTGCAAGACTAGGATTTCAAGCAAACTTCCCATGGCCAATGCGTCATATATGCACGATTGAAAAAACTATGCACATCGAGGGCAAGCGACTGAATCTTGGCAAGTTACATAAGTATGCAACTGGACTTGAATTTGTTAGTGGTGCACATAGAGCGAAGAATGATGTGTACGCTTTAGTGCGCTGTTTCCATTGGTTAGTTGAAGAAGGCATTGTGGAGGTCTAAATGGATATTGTTCACTTAGCCCTTAAGTCTGAATTCAGCTTTAAGCAAACATTTCAACATCTATCTGAGTTGCCTATTGGAAAAGGCAGCTCAGTTGGTATTGCAGATGTCAACAATACGTTTGGGCACGTTAAGTTTCAAAAATATTGCAAAGCTAATTCTGTGAAGCCAATTTTTGGCATAAGGGTCATGGTGATTGAGAAGCCTCATGAAAAATCAAAGCAGTTTGGCCCAATTTACATACTATTGGCAAAGAATGACGCTGGTTTGAAAGAGATATACAAACTTATTAAGACAGCATATGACAACTTCTATTACTTCCCAAGGGTCGGGCTTATTGACATCTGGAGCCTAAGTGAGAACATCATTGTGATCGCCGAGTGGTTTAATATTCCAGAGCGAATTGATTACATCGGCCTATCCAATAAGACTCCATTGCACATACTACATTGTGATAAGCCGAGAGTAGCAATTGTTGATAATGCATATCCAACTGCTTCTGATAAGGGCGTGTATGAACTATTAGCAGGAGATAGGAGCAATAGTCAAACATACCAACAGCATATACAAAGCACAGAAGAATGGCGATGGTCAATAAAGAAGCTTGATTCACTTGAGCTTGATGATGCAATTAACAACACTCATGATATTGCAAGCATATGTAATGCTACTATCGAGAAATCAGATATGGTTAAATATCATGGCAGGCTAAATCTAAGACAGCTATGTATTGAAGGTGCTGTGAGCAAGGGTATAAATCTAAATAGCAATGCTGAATATTCAGATAGATTTGAAAGGGAAATGCACTTAATCATTGAAAAAGATTATGTTGATTACTTTCTTATCGTTGCTGATATGATAATGAAAGCAAAGGCAAGGATGCTTGTTGGGCCTTCACGTGGTAGTTCTGCTGGCAGTCTTGTTTGTTATCTTGCAGGCATAACTGAAGTTGACCCCATAAAGTTTGGGTTGATATTTGAAAGATTTATTGATATCAATCGCTTTGATTTGCCTGATATTGATATTGACTTCCCAGACAAGAAAAGAGATTTGGTAATCAAGCAATTAATAAAAGACTATGGTGAAGATAAAGTAAAACATATTGCAACAGTATCACGGTTGAAGCCAAAATCAGCAATTGGTGAGTTCGCAGCAGGTCTCGGCATTCCATCATATGAAACAGAAGATGTTAAAAGCGCAATAATTGAGAGGTCTGGCGGTGATGCCAGATCAGCAATGTGCATAATGGATACATTTGAATCAACTGAGGTTGGCAAAGTATTCATTGAGAAGTATCCTGAGATGAGAATAGTTGAAAGGATTGAAAATCACGCAAGGCACAGTGGGGTTCATGCTGCTGGTATAATTGTTTGTAATAAAGAGTTGGATAATTATGCAGGAATAAATAGCCGTGATGATGTGGTTATGCTTGATAAGAAAGATGCAGAGTCACTTGGATTATTGAAGATAGATTGTCTCGGGCTTAGAACATTATCTGTGCTTGAAGACTGTGCCATTTTAGCAGGCATCGACTATAATGATTATTACAAATTGCCACTTGATGATGAGTTGACATTTAAGATATTCAATGACATGCGACTATCTGGCATATTCCAATTTGAAGGATACGCACTACAATCGATAACAAGACAGATGGGCATTGAAAATTTCAATGATATTGTCGCAATAACATCATTAGCACGACCTGGCCCATTACATTCAGGTGGTACCAATACATTTGTAGCGAGACGTACTGGGAAGGAATTGATTGAGTACATGAGTGCTGATGAAGCAGTCATAAGGAATACTGAAGAAACACTCGGAACAATTGTATACCAAGAACAACTTATGACCATTGGTCGTGAGTATGGTGGCTTGTCATGGGAGGATGTCAGTGAACTACGCAAAGCAGCAAGTAAGAGTCTCGGTGAAGAGTTCTTCAATAAGTATAGAAATAACTTTTTGGAAGGAACAAGGGCTAAAGACATACCAGATGCTGAAGCAATTAACGTTTGGGAAAGTATGGTAACATTTGGCTCATGGGCATTCAACAAGTCTCATGCTGTAAGCTATGGTATGATAAGCTATTGGACAGCATATATGAAAGCACACTACCCATTGGAGTTTACAGTTGCTTGTTTGAATAATGCAAAAGATGATAAGGGTGCTATTAAAATACTAAGAGATGCAGTGGAAGTTGAAGGGATTAAGTATATTCCTGTAGACCCTGATAACTCACTAGTTGGTTGGACTATACATGATGGGGTTATTATTGGAGGTCTTACAAATCTACACGGGATTGGAGTTGTGAAAGCAAGGGACATAATAAGCAAACGGAAAAGTGGAATGCCACTCACTGCTTCTATCACAAATAAATTGCTACACCCTGAGACTGTTTTTGATATTCTTTCACCTTGTAAGTATCACTGGGGTGATTTGTATGAGAACTGTGAAGACCATGGTCTTGATAAGCCACCTTCACTTATATCCAGTATAGATGATGACGGGACATATGTATTCATAGGTTGCCTGGTTGACAGAAACTTACGTGATTTGAATGAGTATCAGAGTGTTGTTAAGAGAGGTGGCAAGATAATTGAAAGGGACACTTTGTTTTTGAACTTTACTGTTGAGGATGATACTGATAGCATAATATGTACAATTGATAGATTTAGGTATGACAAGATTGGCAGGAATATTGCAGAATCAGGGGATGTTGGAGGGGATTGGTATTTGATAAAAGGAGTTATCAAAGGAGGGTGGCGCAGAGTTAATGTGAAAGAGATTTTAAATTTAAATGATTACATTGGTAAGAAGGAATCGTAAAATGCTATTATTAGACAGAACAGTTGGTGAGTCAATCATAATTATAACCCCAGAAAAGGATGAAATAAGAGTCACATTGACTAAAGTAAATAAACGCAGTATTCAGCTTGGCTTTGATGCCGAGCATAAATACAAAATTGTGCGTGAGGAGATATATGATGGACGTTGATGTGATATCATTATATGCAAAAGATAACATAGGGGCTATGCGAGTATGGTCAATATCAGCAGAAGCTTTTGTGATACAAATTAACTATGGTATTCTTATGGGGGAAATGGTTTGTAGATATGAAGAAATAAATGAAGGAAAGGCATCCAGATCACTTGAGGAACAATTATTGTCTCGAATTGATTCAAGGATTAATAAAAAACTTGATTCAGGATATGTATATGATATTGAAGATGCAAAGAATAACAAGCGTGTTAATTTGCTTGGAAGTGAAAAACCTATGCTCGCCCAACGATATGATAAGATGAAAGATGTATCATGGGTCGAAGGGGCGTTGTATCAAAGGAAATACAATGGACACCGCTGTTTGATAACAAAAGTTGATGGAGAAGTATTTGCATATTCAAGGAATGGAAAAAGAATCGATTCAATTCATGAGATATTGAATTGCCTATCTGACATTAAAGAAGGCACCACACTGGATGGGGAATTATACATCCATGGAACAAGTCTTCAGAAGATATCAAGCTATGTAAAGAAAAGGCAAGGTGAGACTTCTAATTTGCAGTTTATTTGTTATGATATTATTAGTGGTGAATCTTATTCTAAAAGACATAATGACATATGTGAAATTATAAAGCCATGGATGTTTGAATATGTAATCATAGCATTCACGTTTAATTTCCAAAAATCAATATCAACTATGTTGAAAGAGGTTATTGATTTTGGCTATGAAGGGTTGATTGCTAGGGTAGATGGATATCCATATGAAGCTGGAAAACGATCAAAGGGGTTAGTGAAAATCAAAAAGATGCTTGATGATGAATTTCTCGTTGTTGATGTAACTAAGTCTGTGGATGGATGGGGAGTTTTGAAATGTACCATGGCTGATGGGAAAACATTTAGTGCATCTGCACCTGGCAATGTGATGGAGAAGGCACTGGCGTATCTTGAAAGGACTGAGTGCATAGGTCGAAAAGTTAATGTTGAATATGCAGAGCTTACAGATGGTGGAATTCCATTTCATCCAATAGTGACTGGTTGGCGAGAGAAAGAGTCTGAGTGATATAAGTTATTGATTTATATAGCCTTTTTAGTACAGCCAAATCTAAGCCCCTCTAGGGGCTTTCTTTTTAGGGTATATAAATGTAAGGGGTTGGTAGAGATAGTCCGTGAGACGGCGGATTATAGAGCCTATTCTCGGGCTTTATCGACTGATTAGTTGGATAGGGTGAATTTTCTATTTTATCCACCCTCTCATCTAACGTGTTGATTCTAAGATTGATTAAATCAGGATTGGTAGCATTCGACATTGCTTCAACTTTTTCACTCATCAGACTAACGACAACTGATATTGTGGATACATTTATACTTGTCTTATACACTGTGCTAATTGTCCATGCTATTACAGAAACCATCAAAGCAACTAATAAAGGGGCTACAACTTTATATATGATACAATTAATAACTTTCATGATTATCCCCAACTTTCTAATATATCACTACATGTATCTGCAATTCTCTTGCAGGCCTCAACCCTGTTGCTAGTGATTAGCTCTCTGTGATGTATGAACTCTGGTTCTATTATTATTGCAACACATCTTGTTTTAGCAAGAAAATAGTCAACTCCTCTGCTCTTGTCCATTCTGTACCAGCCTTCTTTCACACCTCTGTCTGGCACAAACAACTTTGATATTGAAGATTGAATTTGCTCTGCAGCAGCTTTACCTTTTTCACTTCCTGGAAAGTATAGTGTCTCACTGCCTTTGCCAATTCTATTCCCTTTTGAGTCAACAGCACCATTAAAGTGTATCTCAATAGCCAATTTAGAATCATTGATTGAGTTTATATAGTTTACTTTGTTCCTCAAGTACCCTGGCGGGACAACTCTACATATTGAGCTTGATAGTTGATGTGCAATTTCAGAAGACCAAAGAAGTGCTTCATCATATTCACAAAATCCTTCAAAACATGCACCCCTTCTTTTGCTGTGGTGGCCGGTTGATATTAGTATCATCATAGCCCCCATTCATTATCATCATCAGGCAAATTTTTCTTTTTGATTTTATCCACATGTCGGGATGCACCCCAAGCAGGAAAAGCAGCTACCATAACAGCACTTACAGCAGGGTCAAGTTGAATCCCTTTCATGCCACAATATATAGCAAGACCAGTCATGGCTGCAGAGCCAATTGGCCTAATAAGCCCCTTTACAATTTGATCACCTGCATAAGCGAGCTTTACAAGCGCATCAACCCATTTATATGTCGTTTTGTTGACCAATACCTCCATCCTCTTTTCTGCAAGTTCGAGAATTTTAAAAGCAAAATCAGCTTTCTTGTCCTTATCCTCAATAAGCTTTCCACCGATGCTTGATACCATGCTTATTAGTCCTGTTGCTACGCCTATCATTTTGTATTCCTCTGTTTAAATGGAACTGTAATAACCCCACTAGGGCTGCGTACATCTAGTGGGGTGCTATCTAAAACAAATTTATTTTTCATAAATAATTCATTAGTATTCTCACCAAGCTCTCTCATGAAAAACAACTCTTCACATAGATTGCTACAAGGGTCTAGCAGTACAACAGTCTTGCCTATTAGATTGCTACCGATAAAGGGGTGCTGAACTATATCCATATCCGCGTTCTTTATGTCTTGAGTTATTTCTAATAGCTCAGTAGATGACTCTTGCTTCAACCTACTAACCACATCTGTTCTTTCATTAGGAAGAAGTAGATTTACATCTCTGTTATATAGTTCCAGTTCAACAGGCTTACAGTACCTAAAAGACTTCCCATCCTTATATATCTTTGCCTTAACATCTGTCGGCCCATTATAGTGCCAGGGTGCATCTGGTGCAGTATCTACTGCTAAAATCTCGTTTGTATTATTATCTATAAGTGCAAATATAAATAGAGGTATGTCTCCATAACCTAGATTGTACGGTGGAGATGCCTGTAGGAATCTCGCCTGGAAATAGTATGCCTGTGTCGCCGGATCATTATTACGAACTTTGATACCTGCTGCGAACGATGCTACATCATACCCATGAACAATAAAGGTTCCGCCAGCAATACCCCATCCAAGGCTGTAAGTGCCTCCAGTGAAGAGTATATTTATATAGTCACCAGTACCAACAGACCCTGTTGTTTGTTGAACAGCATCTTTTAACTCTCCTTGACCTACTGCATTAGCTCCCAGCCCGGATTGGGTTATGTTGGGCGCTCCTGCATCCCCATTAGCCACAGCAGTTATATCTGCCTGTAGATTATTCTGTTGTGCAGCTGTGAGAATCTGTCCAACGCTAAATACTTGACCTGTCCAAGTCATATCTCAATCCTCATTTAGTTTCTTAATATATCTAGCAATCAACTCTTTATGTACAGGGCAAAAAGTCGATTGGGTATCTTCTTGAACCATAGGTCTATCTTCAGTGGCATCTAACTTAGATATACCTTGTATAATACACCATCCTGGAAAGCCGTTCCCGTAATCTATTTCTGTGTGGCTATCTTCACACAGGTCGCATTTAATAGTTCTAAGTATTGTCATTTATATTCTCTCCTAAGATAGTATGTCAGGGCCATCTAAAGTGCTAGCATCTAAGGTGAACCCATTGAAAAATAATCGTCTGCTACCCTTCACGCGCATTGCTCCTGTATCATAATTTACATCTGTATTTTCTACTCTATATCCTAAATTGATTCCAAGCAATGTGTCCTCTACCACTAATGTCTCACCAATCAAAGAAGGCAGTGCTGCTAAAACAGTATCAACAAGCATATCATCTGCAGGCATAGAATACTGCTGTATTAGTCGTTGAGCAGAATCCAATGCAGATGCAGTATTTACAAACCATACTATTTTGTCACCTTCTATTTCTTCATGTAGACCATAGCTATTGACACTGTCAGAGTCTGTATCAAATACAGTTATTGTGTGATAATCAGAAGCGACTGAATATCCTGCTTTCTGATAGAATTTATTGATGATAGCATCTTCTCTTATTTCAATAGAAGTGTCTTTTACAGTGCTATCTGATAGGATTGTAGAGTTTGAATCAATAAGGCTGAATCTTTTGAAAGTCAATCGATTATCTGGACTTACATATATAGCAGTATTTGTTAGTCTGCCTATCCTTCTCAGCCCATCAACAGGCTTAGAGCCTTTAAGATAAGATTGCATTAATATAGAGCTACCAGACATAATTGAAGCCCAATCAAGAAAACTTGAATGATCAATGTCAGGATTTGAGCTTGATTCAACAGATGATAATCCACCGTGTGATGTGCAAAAATACCAAGCGAGATCACTAGGCAGATAGTTACTAGTGGAGTAATCCACTGGAACATCTTCAGTACCTATGATTCTATTAGTTAATTGATTCCATCTATCTACTATTGATATTGCACATGCACCGCTTTTGAATTTAAACCCACTAATTCCACCTTTGAACAATGTTATTGACTCTAGTGAATCAACTGCAGTAATTTGACCAATCTTAATTTCACATTCTAAAGTAACTCCCAGGCCATCATCTCTTAAAAAATTAAATGATTGGTCTTCATTTGCAAGATTGATCATTACATTATTAGGTGCCATCTTTATCCAATCTGTTTTAATACGTGGCCACTTTAATACATGTGGTGAATAATCAGATGTACCAATAAAGAATTGACGTGTGATGAGCGGCTTATACCCCTGTATATTTTGTATCCACTCTGATGATGCATTTAAAGGCATGTCAATAAGCTTCCAATTTCAGTTTGCCTTTGAATAAATTATTGTATGGCTTGTTAAGTTGGCCTATTGGTAGTGATTTGTTTGTTATATAACAACTAAATACAGATGCATCATTTGAGTTATACAGAGTCAAATCTGTATTATTTCTCCAGAAGTTATTTATTACAGATTTATCAGATGAGTTCACATACTCAAGCGAGAATGATATTTGTTCTTGATCTGCCCACTTATATACAAATTCACTACCATCCCTTGTTCTATGCCTTGATTCTATTTTTTTGGAACTATCTATGAAATCATATTCAGGGCTGAATGAAACTACGTCTGCTATAAAAACGCCTGAATTTAAATCCCAAGAGTTAGGTACTGAGTATTGGTATACTTCATCAGTAGCTGCTCCAATCATATACATCTTAGTACCGTCAGGCTTAAAAAATATTTTCTTAGGACTTGAATCTTCAGAGCCTACATGGAAACTAATATTATCATAAAATGCGCTACCTGGATAGCTTGTATGTCTTAATTCATAAGTCATATCATGCCCCTAAGCTACTAGGCTTCACACCTTTATGAAAAAGCATATCCATTGCATCATACAATGGGCCTGCTACTATGTCTTGCCAATCATTTGAATCCATATCTCTTAATGCCCCTGCAGTATCAAAGTCTGGAGGTAATTCAATATTAACATTCAGTGCTTCAATCAGAACTCCTCCATCAGATTTCCCGTTCTTCATAAATGACGTCAAATCTTTATTTTGTCTTTCATTTACAACACGCTCCCCTCTGTCCAGGTATACAGTACCTGCTCTTTTCGTTTTTGTTAGTCCATCATGTGCTTGAGCGACAATGCCTGACATAGCTGCACCGGATGCTGCAGCAGCTGATGACCCTGCTTGCATAGCAGCTAATGATGAAGCTGCAACACCAGGTGCCATTCCAGGCCCAACAATAGGAATTGCAGCAGTACTTGCAAAAGCATTACCATATGTTGCTGCACTCATCTTTGCAAATTCAGTGCCTGCTTCTGAAGTTGTTATTGTTTTATTAGCAGCCCCTGTGATCAATCTTTGAATCCCCATTTTGATCAGCATGGATATTATCTGTTTAGTTACCTGCTTCATAAAGCCTTTGAACGCTTCTGACATTGATTTCCCTTCGACTATTGCATCAGCCATCCTATCTGATATTTGATCGATAATTGAAGTCATAAGATTGAAAAAGCTAGCAGCGAACTCTTGCGAGCTTTTCTCCATATTTTCCTTCCATGTTTGGTATGCTATGTCAAACTGCACTAAAAACTCAGCCAACTCTTCCCCTGTTGTTTTTATAACATCTTTAGCAACATTGCCAAACTCCATCAATCCTGCTAGAGTCTCTTCAGCTTTTGCATTAGCAGCTTCTAAATTAATACCAAAAGCCTCTCCCATCACTCCTGCAGCTTCAACAGCTCCATTTTTAAACTCTTCAAGCGGGCCTTTTGTCATAGTGGATATATTTTTAGAAGCTTTCTTAAAGGCATCTGCCACTGTATCAACTATGGTGTCTGTAAAATCTTTGGTAGGCATACCACCAATTGCTATTGCAAAAAGTTTATTTAGTATTGTAGCACCTGCTTTAACTGCCTCCCAGATAACAGTAGGGATGATCTTGGCTAATTGCCAAAACATTATGCCTGCAGTTTTAATAAATTCACCAATGCTATCTAAGAACGCAGAGAATGCACTTCTATCAGTGAAGATAGCATGCACCCTACTAAATACTTGTTGTATCACTTCTATAAATGTAAAGAAGCCAATGGTTGAATCTTTAACAAAATCAACAATGGATGCACGTGAAGAGGCTAGGCTATTTGCAAAGCGATTTGCTAAGCCAGACAGAACAGGCATCAGCTCTGCTGTTATAGCCCGACTAGCTCCCTTCACAGAGCCAGTTGCCCTGCCCATGGCACCAGTAAAGTGTGCTGCAGATGCAGAAACTTTCTTTGATATTACAAGACCAAGAAACTCTGCATCAGCTGCGAGAGCGCGCATGTTATCACCACCACCCTTCAGCATCTGAAGAACTGATGTGCCTTCTGAATCAAATAACTTAAATGCTAATCGAAGCTTATCTGATTCACTGGCAGCATTATTTATTTTATCAGATAAGATTGCATATTGATTCTCAATGCCTAAGTCTTTAAATGCCTTTGCATCAATCCCAAGCTCTCTCAGCGCCCCTTGAGCCTCACCAAGACCTTGTGCTGCTTCAGCAACACGCCTTGTCATTCTCTGAGTAGCTAAATTAAATTGATTTGTCTCAACTCCTGCTTGATTTGCAGCAAATTGAAGTTTTGACAGCTCTTCAACTTCAATTCCTATTCGATTGGAGAAGTTAGTTGTTGCATCAATTCCTGCTGCAGTAACTGATACAAATGCCAATAGTGCAACAGTTGCAATTGCAGTTTTCTTTGCAACATTTAGTATTGATTTAACCACATTTGATATTGATGCAGATATCTTAGATAATGTCTTCGTTATCTTATCAATGCCAATTATAGAAAACTCAATTTTATTTGCCACATCAATTACCTATTAAATGATTTGTAGTGCTCATCTTCAAATATATTAAACAACTCAATAAGAATTGACTCTTGATCACAATAGCACCCTCCATCAGGCCATTCAATCCTTGAAATTGATCCATCAGCACTGAATGAATGACATGATGTGAATGCATCAAACCAAAGTACTAGTGGGCATCCTCCGATGGAATGCCCTCCATCTGGGGCTTCACTTCCATAACCTGCAAAGTTGACTCCTGCAAAGACTCTGGCTTTTTTTCAGCACTTTCCCCCAAGAAGCTATTCTGCATAATCCACTGAAATAGATCAGATACCAGACCTGTGAATATTACATCTTCATACAAATCAACATTATGGTTATCATTTTCACAGCTATACAATTCATCATATATATAAAATTCACCCATGTCACAGACTTGTTTCCTCACAATATCTGCACCTATATCAACAAATTCCAGCTGCTCCTTAAGCCCTTCAAGCACAACATTGCCCTTATCATCAGTAGCTAGCAATGGTGCAATTTGTATCATCTGCTTTCTTTTCAAGCGCTTTGCAGTAACAATAAATGATTGTCCATCAAAATCAAACTCTTTTTTAAGTTGCTTTGTAAGTGCCATTTGTGTATTATCCTTAGAAATATGAATCAAAAGTTGAGACATGTATAATCTCCATAGCAGTTGCGCTATTTACATTATACTTGCCTTTCCCTGAAAATGATGCATCAATTTGGCCAGGGCCACCTGCGTTAACAGGGAAGTCTTCATACCGCATCGATGGAAGTTTTATTGTTAGGCTTTCGTTATATCCAGATGACAATTCAGTCACACCTTCAAAGTGTACTACCATAGAGCGCTCACTTTGTGCAAGATACTGTTGATATTCATCACGACTATCAAAAGCCAATGTGCCTTCGACTGAAATAGTTCGCCATCCTGTCCTCTTTATCCTTGATGGGTATTTACTGTTATTGTTGGTGTGTTGCGCCTCAAGAGCAGACTCCATCTTTACAGTTAGCTCTTTGATTGAGCCGTTTGCAACCCCACCAATTGATGTAGATGCAACATCCCAAGTTTGACGCTTGCCTGTATAGTAACTTGCAGATACAGGTGCTTGCTGTGTATGATACCCTCCAACAAAACCAACTGTTGCAGTTAAGAACGCCCCTGCTGACACATTAAGCTCAAGTGTATTGCCATTCATGTTAGGGTATAAATCAGCAGACCCGACATCTCGATCAATATATGCAGTTATTGGATGTTCAGCACAATATTCTTCATCAAAATCAGATACTCTTGGCTTGAATGTTTTTGTGAAAAAAGACCCAGACTCGACATTGGACACTTGATTGAAAACAGTATTCAATAATGCACCAAGAGGAATAATTTTTGATAATGTCTCAATGTCCCCTTCAACAGTCCTTGCACCTTCATATGTATCACCTTCATCAAACACCCCTTGTATGTCCTCTGCATACATTGGAGGGATATTCAATTTAAATGATTCAGATACATGCCCTATGAAGTGGGCAGACCCTACATCCCCATATGCAGACCCAGTTCCTAAGTCAAATGAATTTTGAAATATAATTGCGACACTTGATTTTTGACCATAGCCACCCATTGTTAGTCCTCCTGTTCAGAATCAAATAAAGCATGATTCATTGGTTTAATTTCAACGATGCCTTCAGGGTTCATTTGTTTGAATCGGACTGCTTCAACCTCAAGCATATCCAACTCACGATCATATTCAAGAAGGCCATATGGGGGAACTATTTTGCTGCCCCCCTTCCATATCACTGTTACTCTATTTACATTCATTGTATTTCGCCTTTGACATTGACTTCGATAATTGCACTTTGAAAATAAGCATCATGCTCATCAGAGTTTATAAATCCATATGCAATTTCAATTGAAGATATAATATCAACAGTCCCTTGTATTGTTACATCATCCTTTATTGCTTCAATAATCTCGTTTACATATGACTCAAGAATGTTCTCACAATCTTCACCACTCAGTAGACTTGCTGCTTGTATTATAATTTTCAAAACAGGCTCATTATCATATGACCCGCCAAGTGCATATGGAGCTATTGATTGACTGCTTCTGTATACACATGCCCAAGGGCAATTGTTTATATCTTCATTTATTACTTCACTTTTTCCAATTTCCATACCTCCAGTTACATCAATAACTGATTCAAAGTTTTGGATTTGGTCTCTAAGTGCACTTGTTATATCTGATATATTAGAAGCTGTCATTTCAATACCTTTTTTCCATATTCAGTCAATATCTGTTTGGACTTTGTCATTATGTCTTTATCTTCTGACTTATCAGGGATAATGCGCCTTACATGCAATCCATCTTCACCTTCATTATGTTTTTTTGCATATGGCAACTCAGACCCAATTCCTGCATTTCTTTTCGTGTGAAATGGCAGCGTGCTAATTCTTAATGCACCTGTGTCATGTAGTATCTTTGCATTTTCATCAAGAGTCCACACTCCATTCTTTTTCACGAATCTACCACCATGTGCCAATGGTGCCCATCCACCTACATTGCCCCCTTCAGTCCTGAAGTTATCTTGTGTCCACCTATCAATCATTATTGATATTTTCTTCATTGGCTTTGACAAATCTTTCATTGAGGCAATTCGATTCCTAAACTTGCGTTCAATGTTATTGATGGGCGTTTTTAATTTAAACTTAATCACAAGCACATATATGAATTAACATTAGCACTACATGTGCCAACATCAAACAATGAACCTCTATCTTGTGTTGTGCTAAAGATAATGTCACCACTGGAGTACATAACATCACCACTGCTCGTCATCATTGCCTCAGACCCATTTCTGATTCTTTCAATTCTGTCCATAAACGTCTTCTTTATCTTATCACCATTTTTAACATAGTCTGAAGTCATCCTAACATTACAAAGTTCAATGCACAAGTCTTTAATTGTAACATTGTTATCAGAGAACGGGACTGTGAAGATTCCAGTTAGCATCCCATCTATTTGATATTCAGTTGCTTGTATAAAAGAACTATCAACTGCACCTGCTCCACCTTTTGTTGCTAGCTTTGGATATCTTGATATGAGATCATCCCAATTGATATATCGTCCCATTACACTTCTCCTGGAATAACCCTGAACGGGCGTTTTTTGCGATATGGGTAATTATCAATTACTGCAACAGTCTCTGAATTATAGAACCCAAAATTGAAGCTGTTTGGTATTGTGAATAGCGCAAAATAATGCCCATTGCCTGAGCTTACCATATTATCAGATGACAATATTGACTCACTCTTATCAAGTATATTAAAGTGAATTGAATTTGGTGTAGTTCCTGAATCAATCCAAGTTATCTTTAGTGTGCTATCTCTTAGAAATTCCTTTATGATCATTGGAGTCCACCTTTCAGGTTGTGATCATTTATGCTCATAAGCATGTGCCTATCAGACAATGACATTTCAATATCTCTATCTGATATCTTCATAACCAAGAACCTCAAGAATGCACCTGTAAACAATATCCTTACAAGGTCATCACTCAAATCAATTGAATCTGGCAACACACGCTCAAGCACTCTTATAAACTCAACTCGGGTGTCATCACTTAGCAATAATGAATCACTGACTGTTCTATCAATAATCTTTATCAAATTTATGATAGTGAAATCAGAAACATTTACTTGATCTGATAATATTGATTCAAATATCTTGATTAAATCAGCTGATATAGAATCATATAAATCAACTGAATCAGATAGCAATCTTGTTATAATCTGAATCGCAAAAGATAAATCCCTTGTAAGAAAATCAGATAAATCAACATCATCATGTATCAATCTTTGAAGTAACACATCCTTATTTGAGGAATCAATTACATCAATTGAATCTGATAGAGTTCTTTCAATTATAGTTGATGAGACTGGTCTTAGGTACACTGAATACCGTCTTGTGCCAGTTGTTGTTGATGTTCTGTTTGCAGGGTCTGCACAAATTACATATGTGCCAGGGTTGGCCTGTTCGTGAATTCCGCCAGTTAAATCATAACGAGGGTCTAACGTGTCTGTGCCCCCAATTCCATTCCCGGCTTGAAAAGCTAACCAGACTATCTCGGATGAGCTCGTATTAATCGTCGGTATTGCAGCACTTCCCCAGCCTGTTACGCCTGTTATTGGAGTGCCACACTGCGTTAACGTATTAG
>JAFLJO010000025.1 GCA_022712975.1 Desulfocapsa sp. | reverse complement strand
AATTATTTGCTCCTTATTCGCAAGAACGTACAATTCTTGTGTTGTTGTTAGCCGCATACTCAAGAGCGGCCCCAATTGACACAAACCATAGAGGTTCTAGTCTGCTCTCGAATTCGTACCACATTTTATTTGCTCCTTTAGTTAATCCACATAAGCCCCCTACAAGAAGGGGCTTAAATTGATTTACGATAGCTCATTAAACAGCTTGGCGTTAAGAGCCGCCTGAACTCCCTCCCTCCATTCCAGGGGGGTTATGTGCCACTCGCTCATGTCGGACAGATCTGGCTGTGCCGCGAGAGCATCCATAAGCTCCTTAACAGAATTATGGTCATAACAGGCTGTGGCAAATGATACTAGGGGATAATCACTCAGTTGTTTCATAATCATTAACTCCTTAATTTATTGATTTAGTAATAAATACCTTGCTCACCTAAACGCATAGAATGAGCGGTGTAATTGCCGCCGCAACCACAAGTACAATTTTTCAACGAATCATCGGCAAACGAAAAATCTTTAGAGGTTTTGCCCTCTTCGATAACCTTAATTTCGCCACCGTTGTTTAAAAAAGCAGCTACCGCGCGCTCTGAATCTGTCATAATCATTTACTCCTTAATTTATTGTTAGATAGACGACCAATCTCTAAAATAAAAACGTTATAAAGACAAAAAATGAGGAAAAGGCCATAAACAATGACTCCGACTGGCTCCAGACTTAATAAGTCACATAAATATTCTATAATGAACATGCTGTTACTCCTGTGATTGACTATAACTACAGTATACGCGATATCTGCGTATTGTCAACATTAAACAACAATTATTTATCAAATAAATTCACTCTATATAATGTGTATCCCACACTATAAGCCCGCACTATGATAATGGATAGCATAAGTAAGTAAGTGCTCACTAACCCAGCAAGCCTTATATGACGGGATTTATAGGGGTAAGTGTGTAGATATGCGAGCTTTTATGTGGGTCTTTATGCGTGTGTAATCGTACAAACACTATGAATCCACCCCGCAACCACTAATACCCACTATTAGTATTTAACATAACGTCTTATTATACGCACTGCCAGAGTATTGACGCTGATTGGCCACACAGTTAGACAGACTTAGGTCACTCGTGAGGCGAATGACTTGCTAGGCAGTAGGGTAGGCAGAGTGATGGACAGATGGACGCTAAGACAACCTCAGAAGAGCTTAGATGGTTGGTTTGGGTCAATAGGCAACTGGCAGACCCCTACGGCGGGGTTGGGAAGGGTAGGAGTCCCCCCCTCTCACCACAAATCCCTTAAAATGCTAACCTTAAAACGGGTCTAGAATACTAATTTTTAGAAAATATGGCTCAAAGTGCTAATATTTAAAAAGCTTAACCTGTATATTTCCATGTTTTAGCATGGTATATTCCACATTTGATGGATTCTACCGAGGAGATTGCAATGAGTTTTAAGGTGTTAGTACGGCAAGCGGGATTGGATAAGCGCGCGTTAGCGGACGCGCTAGGACTTCAGCCAAACACAGTTTATTCGTGGGGAGACAGTCCTCCGAAATATGCTGATGCCTATCTAAGGTTATTAATTGCATATAATCAGATGCGGCCATGAGTTGGTTTAAGCGGTATATTTTGATGAACAAAGAGCAACGCTGGTTAGAAGCTTATGAAAAAGAGCGTCGAGAGCATTGGTATAAAATTTATTCTCAACATACTGATGCTATTCTGCTTGATTATATTAAGGGGGCGAATGAACCCGTGGACTCTGGAAAATTAACGATGACTTTAAATGGCTAAACAATACCTCTATTCCGACCTAACGCCAGAACAGCAGGCCCAGCTCACCGAAGGGCAGACTGAAGTCTTCAAGCTGAAGGAAGAAGGGAAGATGTGGGACGAGATCGCCATGCTTCGTCAATCCAGCGCCCAAAGTGCTAAGGCTATCTATTTTCAGGGAAAGACCTTAATTAAAAAAATGGAGGCTGGCGAGATTGCGGTTAATGAATCTCTTAAAACGAAAAAATTAAGCATCGGAGACATGGCGGACGCCTGTGACGAGAAAGCCGGATTGATTCTCCAGCTCATGACCAAAGAGTCTATCGCCGCCGCCACCCTGTCCCAGAAAGCTCAGGCCCTAAGTGTGTTAATTGAAAAAGGCCGTCTCCTAAGAGGGGAATCCACGCAAATAATAACCCATGATGACAGAAGGTCTTTGAAAGAAATACTTCCAGCCCTTATGAAAGAGGTGGCTCGAAGAGGGATGGACATAGAAGGGGAATTCACGGATGTTACCTAATTTTAACGATTTAAAAAGTCAGTCGGATGAGGAGATCCAAAAACTCGTCCGGGATATCTCAGACCTTATGGACAGGGACAGGCAGGAAAACCAATTACTCTATTACACCCCCGTCTCGGATGAATCCGCCAGAGCCCACACCTCCACTTCCACGACCCTCGCTTTGTTTGGCGGGAACGGATCAAGTAAAACGGAGACATCTTTAGTTGAAATCTTAATCTGTGCCTCTGGGATTATCCCTGAAGGTCTTGATTTCGACCCTGAGAAGCTTAGAGGCCCAATTAACTGCCGAGTCGTCTGTGAGTCTCTGACCACTGTCCTCCATCCCATTATCCTTCCTAAACTTCAGTGGTGGAAGTGGACTGGGGTCTCAGAGCCCGGAGGGGAGAAAGGCCATTGGGGATGGATTCCTAGAACCTCTCTGGTTCAGGGGGCATGGGAAAAGAGTTGGTCTGAGAAGTTAAGAATGCTTCGAATCAAGTACTGGGACAAGAAAAAAGGAAAGTACTGGGGTGAGTCCACAATCCAGTTCATGTCTGTAGACCAAGATCCGTCTGACTTTGCCTCCGGTGACTTCCATATCGTTTTGCACGACGAGCCACCTTCCTACGCTATTTGGAGGGAGAATCAGGCCCGTACCATGAGGGTTGGTGGAAGGATGATGTTAGCCATGACCTTCCCCGACGATCCGGCTATCGCGGTGGATTGGATCTTCGATGAGATTTACGACCCCGGAACGCCTGGGCCCAATAAAAACCCACATATTGACTGGATAAACCTCTACACCACAGACAACCGCTACTTAAACCAGACCGCAATCGCTCAACAGAGTGATGCCTGGTCAGAAGAGGTTCGCAAAGTCCGTATTTTTGGCCAACCGATTCGATTCTCAAACAGAATTCACCCTAATTTCACCGATATGAGTCAATATTGGTGCTTCCATTGCGGAAAAACGACTCTCGCAGTAGAGGATAAGTGCTCCAGTTGTCAGGGAGACGTAACAGCCTTCACCCATATATCAGAGGACGAGCCAGCCAGTTGGCCTACGATCTACGTTTTAGATCCGCATCCAAGAAAACCTCACATGATGCTCTGGATCCAAGTAGACCCCTATGACGATCTATGGCAAGTGGCAGAACTCGAAGTCGAAGGGGACTGTGTGGACGTAAAAGAAGCCTGTGACAACGTGGAAGCTGAATTAGGGCTCAATATCGTCAAAAGATTGATCGATCCTAATATGGGTGCTTCGCCAGCCGGACAGAAACGAGGGGTTACCTGGAGGGATGAGTTTGACTCTGCTGGACTTTATTGTGACCTTGCAGATGACTCCAGTGTTGGTAGAATGCGTATCAACGAGCTTTTGAAGCCTGAAGAGACAAGAGGACAGCCTAGAATTCACGTCCATCATACGTGCAATTTAACAATCCATCAGTTTAAAAGGTATGTTTGGGATGATTTTAGGCAAAAATTGGAAAAAGGCATTAAACAAACTCCGAAACCAAAGTATGACGATTTTCCCACTATGTGGAAGTACCTCGTAAATGACGACCCCAGTTTCCGCCAGCTAACAGGCGGCTCTCCGGTCTTAAACCGTTTAAAAGGAAGGAAATATTAATGAATTGTATGGAACTATTAATTCCAGAAATTAGAAAAATTGCTGATAAGGTTATATTGTTGAGTATTTATAATGGGTCTTAATATAACGTGTGATTGCTGCCAGAACCAAACGGACAACGTGACGGAAGTAGGTTATGTTGGAAAAGCCTATTACTGCCCTGAATGTCTCCCAAAGTATGAGGACTATAAACGACAGATTGATAGCTTTCATAATGAGGTGGCCTTAGCTGTCCAAGTGGGACTGAAAAAAATAAAAGACGATTGGCTTTTATCTAACCCTGAAGCCACGCTCCCAGAATGAAGAAACTTGGCTGCTGCACCTCTTGCGGGAAAGAGGTCTATAAGATAACTCGTCGCTATCCTTTTGGCCACCCTTACGCGAAGGAGCCTATCGAGATTGGAAAATCCATCAACGCTGTAACCAAAACGTTCCTAATGACAGATGGATCTACCATGGATTTAACTTACTGCCCCGACTGTGACGTGAATTTCTCAAAAGACTACCGCACTGTTCTGGCCGCATGGGCAAGAGAGCTTAGTAGCGAATACAGAGAAAATGTTGGCCTCAGTAAAATAGAAAGCAACGAATCTGGAAAATGGTTCTCTTCCATGCTAACAAATCTGCCTATCGCGGTTCTTGGAGAAAAGAGTGCCTGAAGTAAAAAGAACACGAAAACGCATTGATTCACTAAAGATAGACAGGGTTGAAATAGCAAAGCGTATCCATAAATTCTACACGGATGATATGTCTGCCAAGAGCAAGGACAGGGATGCACGGCTACAAAGGTATGCAAAGTACCGTCAATGGACTGAAGGAAGGGATTGGATTGGAGATGAGACAAGTGACGTAGCCCTTCCTGATATGACGACAGCCTCTTTAAAGATGCAGGACACGCTTCACAACGCCGTCATGTCTCAACGCCCTCCTATCTCATCAAAAGCCACTTCTGGAGAAAATAAGGACAAGCAGGAGAAGATAGACAACTTGTTGGATTACCAATTCTTTGTCGAACATATGGGTGAAAAAACAATCGAAGAGCTTGCCGAATCATTCGTTAATGATGGCGTGTTTACTGTTTTTTGTCCGTGGGTAAAGGAGAAAAAAAAGGTATCTGAAGTTCTCTTATTTAAAGAGATCCAGGGCGACTTCCCAGACCAGTATTTTAAAAGCATTTTACAGGACGAATACAGAGATGAAGCTTTCGAGTCGTCTAATGGGTGGGATTATAACTCTGACACTTTATCTGTGTCTTTTTACACACGGGATGACTTGCGTGTTGAAATGGTGGTGGAAAAAAATGTCACCGTCTTTGATGGCCCTAAACCGATACCAAAAGCATATGAGGACGTTCTTCACCCAGTAAGGGCGGCAAACCTTCAGGCTCCTGGCCCGTCTAACCCGAAGGGGGCCACCCACGTTATCGTCATTGACTACCCCACGGTTGATGAAATTAAGCGATTAGCCAAGAATAAATTTTACGACCTGATCACAGATGAAGAGCTTGAATCCTTAACAACGTTATCGATGGACGAAGCCTACACCGAAGAGAAGAAACAGAAGGACGAATTTCAAGGAAAGACAGAAGAAACGACAACTCAGAAGTCCCACGGAACTCTAACAAGGGTTATTTGTTTCGATCTATATGACATAGATGATGACGGGCTAGACGAAGATGTTATCTGGTGGATGATTTTAGAAAATAAGACCTTGTTAAAGGCAAAGCGCCTTTCTGAAATGTACCCCATGAACCCACCTCGCAGACCTTTTGCAGAGGCGACTTTTCTACCTGTTGAAGGTCGAAGAGAAGGCATGTCATTACTTGAATTAATGGAAGGACTGCATGACTGGAACAAACAAACCATTGACCAGATGATGGATGGCGGAACGCTTTCAAATCTTCCTTTCTTCTTCTATCGTCCCTCTTCAAATGTAAAACAGGAAATGATGAGGCTTTACGCAGGGGAGGGCTACCCCATGTCCGACCCTAAGAATGATGTCCACTTCCCTGTTATTCCAAACCAAAGCCAGTCTTTCGGTTTAAACATGGACACCTTGATTGGCCAAAAGATGGAAAAGCTCACCGTTGTAGGTGATTTGCAATTAGGCCGAGTCCCGTCAGGGAAGTCCTCTGCTTTAAGAACAGCTAAGGGCGCACAAACAATTATAAGCCAAGGTGAGGCCAGACCGGAGAGGATGCTGAGGCGCTTCTTTATGGGTCTGACTGAGCTTTGGCGACAAATGCACGAATTAAACAAACACTTCTTGCCTGAGAAGAAGAAGTTTAGAATGATTGGTTACCAGAAGCCCGGAGAAGACCCTTATCAGGAAATACAAGACCGACAGGACATTAATGGTGACTTCCAGTATGAGTTCTCTGCAAACGTCCTGAATACATCAAAAGCCGCGCTTCAGGAAAGTCTTGGGGCAATGATGGGCGCTTATATTAATGAGCTTCCTATGCAGATGGGCATCGTTAACGCTGAAAACATCTACCGAATGCTTAAAGATTACGGAAAGGCGCTAGGACAAGATCCAGAAAACAAATACATCACCCCGCCTGTTCCGGGTTCAGATAAACCCCTAATGACAGCCGAGGAAGCCATTTCCATGGTTATGGATGGCGAGATGCCAAACGGCAGTCCTCAAGAAGGGGTGATGCCTCACTTCCAGAAATTACAGGAATTTGCTCAAACCGAATCACAAAGAGAAGAGCCGTTCTTAAGTCCGGGACAGCAAAGTTTATTTGAAACTTACTATCAAGAAATGGCCCAGGCTGTCCAGGCCGAAATGAAACAACAGCAGCTCTTGCAAGCCGCTGGTCAGTTTGGAGGTCAATCAGGCGGTGGTGGTGGGCCAGTAGAGGACAACGGGAATCCTCGACTACAGGAAAACGAGCTTTTAGCTGAAGATTTACCAACATCAGGAGGCGGAGGTGCTCAATAGAAAGGATTACAGGGATTCGTTAACCGCGAAAAAGCCTGAAAAGGATATCACGTCTTTAGAGATTAAACGCTCTGCCCCTCAGATGAGGATATTAACTAATTCTGAAGAGTGGAACAAATACCTAAGCTATCTTGAGCCGCTGGCAGAGAATGCGGAGAAAGCGGCTAAGGAATTATCGGTCAGGATCCTAAGTCCTGACTTATTTGATGTAGAAAAACTTGTTCTAATGAAGTCCGAATACATAAGGATGACAGAGAGAGCGGAAGTAATAAGAGAGTTAATGACGTTCCCTAAACAGATTATAGAGTTAGGGGAAGTCAAATCGTAATGGGAGCTTCGGCTCCTTTTTTATTGGTCGTAAATGGGTGGGCGACACACCCGAGGAGAAACTAATGCCAGAACCAACAGGTGAAGGTGACAAAGACACAGAAATTGCTTTTGCAGCCAGATTGAAAGAAGAGACGGCTAAAATCCATCAGACCTATGAAGATAGACTTGATGATATAAATGGGCAATTACAGCAAGAGCGTGAATCACGTATCAGACTTGAATCGGCGAAGCCATCGGCAGACCCGGAATATTCAAGAGAAGAACTTTTAAAGATGGTCGAGGATGAGACAAAAACACAAGCTCAAGCTGATGCTTTGTGGGAAAAACAAATCACCGACAACGTCACTAAAAAAGTTCTAGGCACTGTTTCACACATTGATTCACAGCGACAAATCAACCGCGACTTGAAAGAATACAAAAGGCTAAAGCCCGGTATTACAAAGAACGGTAGCGAAGATCGAGACAAAGTGACAGAAGAGTACACTTACTTAATTAGTATCGGTCAACCTGATAATGTCTCAACTGAATTAACGGCTGTACGAAATGTCTTTGGCCCCGTTGATAAATTAAATAAGAAGATCGAACTTGAGACCCATCAGGAAACTGGCACTGGATCACCTCCAGCAAAAGCGGAACATGCGGTTTTAAAAGGCTTGGATCAGCGACAAAAAGATTTTTATTCCAAACGCATTGAAATTGGTGTGTATAAAAATTGGGATGAGGTTGAAAAAGAGCTGAAATATAAGCGTGGTTGATATTCTTATTGCCAAGAAGTATACGAAGTTTGATCACGTCAAACGAGTAGAAGCTCAAGGCAGAAAACGGGGCAAACCTGTCGGCAGTCATGTCATCGACTTAGCCGACTTAAAGAAAGCCATTGTTTTATGTGTGGGATGTGTTTCTGGGTTCAACCCTAAGAGACATCATTATGTCCAACATAAAACGATACCTTACGTGCAGGGACAGTGTGACGCTTGCCGGGAATTCTCCCCAAGAGCCGCTATGTTCGTGCATGAAACCCTCAATTACTAGGAGATACACATGCAATACGCATATTCCCTCACCGGTAATAGCTGCCCCGTTATGAAAAAATATCAGGTTGCCGCTACTGCTATCAAGGGCATTCCGTTGTTGATCCCGGCTGCTGGAGGGGCAGGTTTAGCCACGTCTACTACGACAAGTGCCGCTAATATGGTAGGTGTCACCCTTGACGGGGCCACCTATGTTACTGCCCAACAGACAGACGGAACCAGCGCAGAACGCGAAGTTACCATGATCGTTAACCCGGACGCCGTATGGCGGATAAAGATGTCAGGCGGCGCTACCGAAGATACTGCCCTAACGCTTTTGCCCGTTACCACGGCGTCAACTTCAGGTCTTGCCGTTACCACAGCAAGCGAATGGAGTTCCCCCACTTTTGATGAAGGTGTCACTTGGGGCTATGACGGCGCGAACGCTGGATCTAATCGCAAGATTACATCCGTTTCCTCAACGGCTGGCACGGTCACGGTTGCTTTCGATCAAGACACCGCTGTCGGTGACAACTTCTTACGTGCGCCTTACTGGCCCACACAGAGCGTTGCCATTCAACTTTCTACATTGTTGACCCAAGCTGACGCAAGCATTGCGGTAGGCACTGGAGCCGCCCTTGTGCCAGTCGAACTTTACCTCAGAGATATCACTGATTCAGGGCAGACAAATTCTTTTGTCTATGCTGTTTCTGGCGATCATGTCTGGGGGCCACGTCCTACTTAAGGAGATAAATTATGCCACATATTTCTACAGGTTTTGGTGATCTCCTTGACCCGAGGTTCCAGCAGATTTTCCACGAAAATCTGGATCAACTTCCTGACATGCTTCCTACGTTATATAATTTTCCTGCTGGTAACGGCCGGAACAATATGACATGGAGCCAAGTAGGAACCTTGCCGGACTTTACAGAGTTCACCGGTTCCATTAACTACAGTGAGCAGTCGCAAGGTTACGACACAACCTCTACACCGGTTGAGTTTTCAGGCGGTATTCAGACTGAACGTAAGCTCTATGATGATGACCAATACAACATCATGGATCAAAAGCCGATGGCGCTATCCAATGCTTATCACCGAACCCGCCAGAAGCACGGCGCACGGATTCTGAATAATGCTTTTTCTGTGGATAACTTCTTCTACAATAATTCAGAGTCCGTCTCCTTGTGCTCTAACTCCCACACCACAAATTCAGGCGCATCTACCGCAAGTGGATTTGATAATTTGGGTACAGCTTCTTTGACCGCCACGGCAGTTGCAGCAGCACGTATTCAGATGGTGGGGTATCGTGGAGACCAGGCAGACCGAATCTCGGTTATGCCTGATGAGCTATGGTACAGTCCCCATCAGTACGAGCAGGCGCATGAAATCATCAACTCTAGCGGAAAGCTCGACACGGCCAATAGTAACGTGAATGTTCATCAGAATCGTTATACCGGCCATGAGTGGAATTACCTGACTGACATCAATAACTGGTTCATGATGGATTCAACCATGAAGAAACAAATGCTTCACTGGGTTGACCGTACTCCGCTTGAGTTTGCCATGGTAGAGGACTTTGATACGCTCTTGGCGAAATGGAGAGCTTATTGTAGATATTCGAACGCGCACACCGACTGGAGGTTCATCTTCGGTGCCAGTGTAAGCTAATTGATTCAGGGTGGCAGGGCTGACGGGGCTTGTCATTAAACAATTCAAACGATACGAATGCCCTGATCTTTTTTTGGAGGCTTTATGCCAAACAAATACTTTAACAACATGAACGGTGCTAACTTCCCTAAAAAAGAAGGTGCGCCAACGGGGCAGCGTGGATCGAAAGGTTCTATAGTCGAGAAGACGGTCAGTTATCCGGGGTTACCGGGGAAGGCTGGGCCAGATCGATCTGCTGGTGTCAGAAAATGTAAATGCTATCCTGTGAGTCAGGGTATTTAGGAGACTAAAATGGCAATAACAAATCTCGGTTCACTTCAGCTTGACGACAACGTACTTCAGGACGCAAGCGGGAATCAGCTTTTAGGTGCTCAACAAGCGGCTGAAGCTAATGCAACGGCGTATACTGCCCATGCTTCTGGAGGCACAACGGTCACATCAAATGCGGCAACAGATTTAGATACGACAGCCGCACAGGTCGCCATTCTGACGACGACACTCAATAGCCTGTTAGTCAAGCTTCGCACTCACGGCATAATTGCAACATAAGGAGTTTTTATGAACTTACTACGACCTCACCAACGTGACGAGATGCAATCTGAAAAGAGTGTCCTGGAGAACAAGCTAAAAAATCCTTTTATTCAGGATAAGGGGACGGTTGGCTCTCAGTTACGAAAACTAAACCATCAGCTTGATACTCAGACACCGAAACCTTATAAGTCAGATGAAATCGACTCAAAAGTTAAACGGGAAAAAGAGATACGTGAAGAACTTTTGATTGGGATGCCCTCTCAAGAAGAAATGCGTAAAGCTCCTCCCGGTGCTATCGGTAAGCATATGTCATGGGAAAAGTCACAAAAGGCTAAACTCATGGAATGGAAGGAGATTCAACTTAGGCTTAATCCTCTGTCTGACGACCCGGATATATCAAACTTCGAGCGTTTCCGCCCCGTAACAAGCTCTTTAAGTATGGATAACGCCCAAATCCCCGGCAAGCAGTACTACCTTCCAACTGAAGCCTACAAGCAAGGGTATGAAGAGATTACATGGAGTCAGCAGGAAGCCCCTGTTCAGGATCCTGTTCAGGCTACCGTCCAAGCAGAGTCGCAAAAACCCGCCAAGAAAAAGAACGAATGGACTCCCGAACGCAGGGCCAGACAGGCTGAAACTATGCGCGCTCGCCACGCCAACAAGAAAGGAGATTGAGATGGGATTCCCTTTTATAGTTGATGGCGATTTTGAAGAAGGCAACGTAACAGATTCTAACTGGGATTCTGAAACAGACACCGTTAATCAGCTCGACTTCGCCCACTATAAGACCCTTGCGGGTCTTCCTTGGCCCACTGCTGCCCCGTTTAAGGGGGCTTACGCTTTAAGGGCCACGCTTGCAGGAGGGACGGCTGACGCATTTGTGACAGAAGGGGATATTAATATCGCCGCTGCCGCAACAAACCATATCCGTTTCTATATCTGGCTGTCGCCTACATTTACCGGGACGGCTGATGATACGATTAATATCTTTGAAGGTATCGCCACAGCTACAACAGAGTTCACCTTTGGATTAAGGGTTGTAGCTGCCACCAATGTTGTTAATTTCGGCATTGGAGAGACGGCCCCTACAAGCTTTACTGCTCAAGAGATTGAGCGTGGTGTCTGGTATTGCGTGGAACTTGCTGTAACGGTTGATAATGCAGGTGCTAATGACGGCACGATTGACCTTTACCTTACAAAAGAAGGTGAACCATCCTCTGTCACCGTTGCCGCCGCCCAAGTGGGGACGCTAGACCAGGGTGCGATCACATCTGGAACATTAGGTATTCAGGGTCATCTCGCCACCACTACCGGGACTATTTTGTTCGATCAATTCGTTCATGATGACGCGAGAGTCTACCCAATCACTCGTCGGTATGATGACACGATCTTAATGACGAAGACGGGCCATGCTTTTGTTGGTCGAGGCGTGATAGACAACATCACCCTTATGTCAGGAGCCGGTACAGACTGTGTGGCGACTGTTTACGACACCAATACAGCTAACACCCTTGACGCCACCAACACGGTAGCAGAGCTTAAAAATACGGCTAACAATGAGCTTGTCGATCCAGCAGGCATGCCTGTAGATCTCGTAAGGGGGGCTTATGTCGTCCTTTCTGGTACAACCCCGAGAGCACGTGTTAAGCTGAAGAATGTAGTTGGATTCGGATCGCCTGCCGCAGTGAGGAACGCATAATGGCTAAGACACATCACTTCCAAGAACTTCCGGGGACAAGGGAGCTTTACACCCTGTTAAATATTATCAACAACAAGGAAAAGTATCAGTCTATTCTTGAAGAGTTGGAAGGAAAGCGTCTTGAAGTCAACCAATCCATAGAAAATATGGGATTGGCTGGCAACATTGAATCAATGCACTCTCAGGCCAAGGCAGACCGACTTCAGGCCGCGCACGACCTTAATGAGGCCAAGGAAGTCTCTAGCAAGATCATGTCTGAAGCAGACGAGCAAATTAACAAGGATGCCGCGCTTATTGCGGAACAGCAATCAATACTGAAAGCTAAAGAAAAAGCCTTTGAAGAAAGTAAGGTGGCAACTGAGAACCTTCTTGATCAGAAGGCTGAATCGCTAAAAACGCAAGAACAAGACTTAAACGTCTGGTGCGCCAAACCTCAGCAGAGGCAAGAAGAGAGTAAAAAGACTGAAAGCGCAATTGAAGAAAAGCGTAAAATTCTAACAGAGTCCTTGGCGAGAATGCAGTGAGTTCAACCAGTCAATACACTGACTTTTCTGATTTATATACTGGTTTGCAAAATGCCGTAAGGGTGACTACTGGGGTAACCGCGACTGAAGATCAGGCAAAACGGTATATAAATATTGCTCTTCAGGATATGCATTTAGGTTTTGATTATCGTTTCCCTTGGGCCGAACGTGAATCAATTTTAGTCACCCAGCCTAAGTATACGACTGGAACCCTTTCTGTTTCAAAGGGAGGGACAACCTTGACGGGAGCAGGTACGCTCTGGAGCACGGCTAATGATTTCTCAGTGAATAATATGAGGGTTGGCGGAAAGATCCAAATTAACGGTGGTGATGAGGTTTATGAGATTTCCGCTGTAGCGGTTGATACTTCTGCCACAATTTCAAGCATGTTCGTCCAGGCTACCGTTTCTGGTGGTTCTTATAGTTACTTTGAAGACGAATACACTTTAGCTGATGATTTCTTGAGGCCATTAGATATTCGACGGTTTTCAAATGCCTCGGATATTGAATTAATCGGAAGAACAGAATTCCGTCGCTCATACCCAAAAAACCATATCACAGGAAAGCCTATCGTCGCTACGATTGTGGACAAAGCCCCTATCGGCAACACGACACCGATAAGAAAGATACGCTTCTACCATCCTCCTGATAAAGCCTACAGCCTGCCTTATGATTACATTACGTCTCTGTTGGCGGTGAGTTCTTCGGGTGCGGGGCAAACCTCGTTCTCTGCCGACACTGATGAGCCTATCGTTCCATTAAGATATCGCCACGCTATTGTTTTCCATGCACTTTATAACTGGTACAGAGACAAAAAGAACGATTCCAGGTCTAAGGATGCCAAGAGTGAATATATCGATATAATGAGGCGAACAGCAGACGACACCGAAATTGGCGCATCAAGGCCCATTCTAAGGCCACGATTAGACCACTACAAACGAAAAGCGAGACGACCTTATGGATAAGAAAAAGAAAAAGAAACAAGACACTCCAGTGGAAAACCATAAGCTAGTGAAGAAGCGTTTTGACTTTAACTCCTATGATGTTGTTTTCCCTTACCGATAATGCCTAATATAAGACATTACTTTGGCGGCGGTTGGGCCTCAGACTTAGGCCCAACAACAGACGTATCGGCAGACCAAACAGGAAAGATAAACATACCTTTTTTATGGGATGCTGAAAACGTCTTCTTCGAGCTGGATGGGGGCCCCCATAAGATAGGGGGAACCTCTAAATTAAATTCTTCAGCCGTAGCCTCTGGCGCTGTTGTCAGGGGTTGCTATGATTATTGGAAGCAAGGGACGGGCGGGACGCCAGCAAGACGTAAGATACTCCATGCCGGGACTGTGGTATTGGCCGATAACGACGACAACACTTTTGCTAGCATCTTCACCGGCCTAGAGAGTGATGCAATACCCTCTTATTCGACGTTTGATGATTTCCTTATAATTTCAAGCTCTTCAAATTCAGACGTGCCTAAGAGTTACGATCAATCCACCGCTCAGAACCTTGCAGGCACCCCGCCAAATTTCGCTTTCTCTGTTTCTCATAAGAATAGAGTCTTTGCTGCTGGAGTGGACGCTAACCCCTCAACCCTTTACTACTCTGTCACCGAAGACCCGGAAGATTGGATTGGCTCTGGTTCTGGTACGATCCAGATAAACCCAAACGACGGAGACCGGATAACCGGCATTGCTTCTCATAAAGATGATTTGTGGATATTTAAAGGCCCATACAAGGGATCTATCCATAGAATATCTGGAAGCTCCTCTGATGATTTTGCCGTCATCCCCTTTATTACCGGACTTGGTGTTGCATGGCATAATTCTATATTTAAGTTTGGAGACGACCTTGGATTTGTAAGCCAATTCGGAACCATTCACAGCCTTAGCGCCACATCGGCCTATGGTGACTTCAACGAAGCGGCCCTAAGCAGGCCCATCCAGACATGGATAAAAGACCACATAAACAGTGATAGACTAAAACACGCATGGGCAGTAAATAACCCACTGGAAGGATGGGTTATGTTTTCAATATCTATCGACGCAAACGCAACCAATAACGCCATTCTTTTGATGGACTACCGATTCAACCCTATACGGTGGTCTTATATCTCTGCTTACAATGCGGAGTCTATGGCGTTATTTACCGACACCAACAATGTTGATCGAATCTTTCTTGGCGGCACGGACGGTTTTTTAAGACGCTCAAATGCCGTTACCCGGTCTCTTGATGGTGTAACATCTATTAATTATAAAGTTACCACGCCGCATATGAATTATGGCAACCCTATGATGATGAAAACCATCGAAAGGGCGGCTGTTGGCATTAAACCAAAGGGTGAGTATAACGGGACTTTTTCATGGGAAAGAGACGACGAAACCCAGCAATCCCAGACCTTCTCCCAAGCTGGCGGTGATGTCTTGGCTCCTGCCGCCACTAATCAATTCACGCTAGGAACCTCTAAATTAGGCGGCGCTAGATATGTTGATCGATACATGGAATTGGAAGAGGGTGGGGAGTTTAGATCTGTAGCTTACCAATTTACAAATAATAGCGTAAACGAGGACTTAGAAATCCATAACTTTACTGTAACCGTTACCCCCGGTGCTGAATCTTCGGAGAACTAAATATTTTCATCAAAAATTGATTTTTTTCTTTCAAGAAATCTTGCTGCATTCCTATATAAGAACGCATATATCTTTTTTGCTTGCTTGTTGCCTTGTATGTCAAGGCGAGATAAATTAATTTTATTATTGATGGATGGTGGCTTTATCATTGCCCCCTTTGAGAGAAGGCTTGCATACTGGGTGATTAATTTATTATTCCCAACAACCACAACCCTTAATTGTCTTGTTTTACGGTTTGGTCTTTTATCAGGCGTTTTTAGATAAACAGAGCCATCCCCGTCGAAATAGCCCCTCATAAAATGATGGGTAAAGTTATTTGGCAATTTAGGGAAGGATACAGTATTTGTTTTTCTTGGCCCAACACCGAGCTTGAGAAGAGCGTCAACCAGAGTATTACTACAAAAGGTAACTCTAACTGATTCATGGTAACTGCCTTTAGAGTCTTTGGATTTATAGAAATAAAGGTTATGATCGCTTTCTATGTCGCTTATGAAATTACCGAGATGTTTAGAATCTTTAGCGGAAAGACCTATAGAGAGCGTCTTTTGTCTATTTTTTGGCGTTTGAATACATCCGTCGGCAACAATAAAACCAAGCCAGTAAGCCTTGGCTTCGGTATTGATTTGATCGAAAAAATGCTCATTAAATTTAGTAGAAACACTTCTAGGTCTAGATTTAATCTGATATTTAATCAATACTTTACGAATGGAACTTTGTGAAACCTTATAAATCGAAGCGATCTCAATCTGAGTTTTGCCAGATTTATAGAGTCTGCAAATTTCAACATCAATTTCATCAGTAAGTTTGGCATTCCATGTTCTCATACACACATTATAGCCAAACAAGGAGGATAACACCATTGCTCTCTCACGCGTGAAAACTTGGTCTGCTGCTGAAATCCTTTCCGCAAGCGATCTAAACACAGAATTCAATAACATACTTTCAAATGCTTTTACTTTAATTTCCCCTTTGACCGGCAACCTTGATTTGAACGGACAAGAGTTAATTCTTGATGCGGATGCAGATACGTCTATTCAGGCGGGCACTGACGATCAAATAGATTTCAAGTTAGGCGGTACGGACATTGTTCAATTTAAAACGGTGGCCACGGCGGTCAATGGTTTTAATTTTATCGGTTCCGCTACCACAGATTCGATAAATATTAATGCGGTAGGGACGGATACCAACATTGGTATTACCATAACACCGAAAGGCGTAGGTGAATTTTATTCCACAACGGTTAGCGCGAACGAAACGATTAAATCGAGGTTTTTTGCATGAGCACTTTTACACCTAGACTACTGAGCGGATCGACGGACGGTTTGGCTATTAAGGTTGTTCCCACCGCCACATTAGGCACACCCATTCATACCGCTGTGACGGGTACGTCGGACATGGATGAGATTTTTCTTTACGCCAACAATACGTCAGCCTCAGCGGTTAAGTTAACCATTGAATGGGGAACAGTAACGGCGGCTGACGGGAACATTGAGCAGACAATTCAACCAGAGGATGGGATAGTTTTAATTATCCCAAGACTCCGGCTTCAGAATGCAAAAGTGGTTACGGCCTTTGCTGGAACCGCCAATGTTATTTTAATCACGGGTGGCGTGGATAGGTATACGGCATGAATAGAGATATTTTTTCTAAGTCATTAAACCCAGATAGAGGGAATCTTATTTTTGAGACAGAGCTAACCTCTGCTGCAACCACCATAACTATAAATGGTTTGGATTTAGATATACACAAATCTTACCGACTTGAGCTAGAACTAAAAAGCACAGGCACCGGAGTCAGTATTGAGCTTTTTGCAAATAATTTAACAACATTGACTGATTATAGGTCTCAAAACATTGAAGGGGTGGGGGCAACAGCAGGAGCTAATGAATATAATACCGCACGTATTGCGGCAATAGTTTCTTCATTGCATGTATTATGTATTGCCGATATAACATACGCTACCGGTAGAAATTATGCTGTTCTAGCCAAAGAGGGGAGAAATTTCCCGCCAAGCAGTGGATCAGCGCCTAGCGTTACCACTTATGCTATGGGAAAAACAGCAGAACTTGCGGCAAATCTTACTCGTCTCGATATAGTATCGTCCGCAGCTTTAGCTATGGGGATAGGGACAAAAGTCAGACTGTATAAAAACTAACGCTTATACGACTTCAATATAGCATTACGGCGCACCCCGAGAATGCAGGCTCCATACCCCTCCGCCCCTTTCTCAAACCCGATGTAACGTAACAAAGGCTAAAATTCAATGGAATATGCCGCAGAAATAACCACTAAAAATATCCGGAAAAGCCGGTTTGCGCCTACAATAGAATTCGCCACAAACGAAGAAGGTATTTTTATTGGTGAGCTTGTTAAGAGCAACGGCTTTAATATAGAAGTTGATTGGTCGGAAGTCCCCGGCTGGCTCGTAGCCAAGGACAAGAATAAGGTTATAGGCTGCCTTCAAGTCCACATAGGGAAGCCTATCGGACGGGTTGAGATGTTAGCGACCAGCATTAGTTTAAGTGACCTTAAAAGGGCGCAGGTGGCTTGGAGATTAATTGTGGCAGCAAGTGCTGTCTTAAACATGAACGGCTCTCAGTACGCATCAATGATGATTTTATTCAAAAACAAACACTTCAAAAGACTCCTTAAAAAAAGAGGCGCTTGGACGATTGGCCAAGGTAACATTATGATAGGTAAAATCTCATGACAGTTAAAGGCGAAGCGGAAGACACCACCACCGAGACAGGCGAGAACAAACAAACCACCATACAAGGAGCCTCTGAGGCTGAGAAGTTATTGCAAAGCCTTGGCATTGACCTGACAAAACTCCAATTTGGCAACGTTCAAAGCCAGTCTACTTTTCAGGACTTTCTGAACCAGCAATCAAAAGACCTCTTCTCCCCAGAAGCTCTCGGGGAAACAGAAGCCCTTGCTCAGTCGGCAGGTCAGATCTCGAGTGACGAAGAGGCCATGATCAGACAGATTGAAGAATACTCCCTTGCCTCCGGTGAGAGCGATATCAACCGATATACGACCGAAGGGTTAGACTTTCTTAAAGAACGAACAGCCCCTTCCAGAGGGCTCCGTTTTGGTGACACACCAATACTTGATCGCGGAGGGGAAATTGTTGGAGAGGGCGTCCGCCAAAAAGCCCAACTAGGCCGGGATGTTTACGGTAGAGGCGCAAAGCAACGACTCGACTACCCGCTTGAGAGACAGAAATTCCAAGAAAGCTTAAGAGAGAATTCCCGCCGATATAGGCTGGGATTGACTCAAACAGCAGGAGAACTAGGGCTTGGCTTGTCTGGACAGGGCGACCTATACGGACAGCAAAAGCTATTCTTAAGTGACCGCCTCGCACAACCAAGCGTTAGTACTCAAACAAAAGAAGATGAGCGCCGGTATAAAGCAGACTTCGAAGGCACTGCACCGACACCGACACCGACACCGACAGGTTTATAAGTATGGCAGATATAATACAAGAAGGCACAGAAGAAGGGCTGCGTCTATTGGGTGAGCAGACGAAAGGTTTTGATCTCACTGCGCCCACGCCGGATTTGCCAAGACAGGAACCCGAGCAACTCCCAGAGGATGCTACATTTTTGGGCTTCAGCGCCAACACAGGCGCTGAGAGGGCGCAAATCAAACTTGCCAGAAGAAAACAAGATATTCAGGCGCTAAAGGATAGATTCGCTCTTTCTGACCAAGTTATTAAGAAAGCGCAAACCTACCCAGAAGGAGAGAAAAGAACCAAATTCCTTAATAACGTCTCTCCCAGCCTTGAAAGGGTATTCCCCGGCTCTAGCCAGCAAATCCGCACCTTCTCAGAGGATAAGGAAGGGTATCAGAAGGTCATGAAGACTCTCTCGAATCCACGTCAAAAAGCGATATTTGAAGCACACCTCCAGTCTGGCGACACAGACGCCGCCATGACTTTTGTTGAAGGGCTTTATAATAAGACGCGTGGCAGTTCTGAGTTTGAACGACTGAATGCGAAGCGTGAATCTGAAGGACTGAATCCCTTAGAAGAAAAGAGGGTTGGCGTTCTAGCTGGATCGGAAATGAGAGAAGGGCCAAGACAATCCCTTAGCCACCGCAGGAAAAAACAAAATGAAGAATTCACACTAAAACTTAGAAAGGAGGCAAAGAGCGGCACTGAGCATTTTTCATCAATGCAGACAAACATAAGCAAAGCCTTGGCGCTGATGGACTCTGGAGACAATCAGTTGTCTGACTCCTTACTGGCAACGGTGACATCCCAGATAACAGACCCCGATATTAGAGCTATGGCCATGTTTACTCAATTTGACAAATCCTACGGCAATGTAGCAGAAAGAACGCTAGGAGGGATAAAGAGGTTCGTAAGCGGCGCTAGGACAGATTCAGACAAGGCTATAATCAAGGAAACCCTTGAGAATTTCAGGGATGCTCACGTTAAACCGGGGGTTAACAAACTAAAGACCGAATACCGTAATCTTGCTATAGAGCAGGGGTACGATCCATTTGAAGTTGTTCCCCCCAAAAGCCCTGAAGACATCCGCGATCACCAAGGAATATCAAGGGATGAAAAAATCAGACTTCTCAAGAGATATTATCCAGAGAAGTTCAAATGAGCTTTAACGACAAAGCCGCTGCCGCCTTTTTAGACGGGAAAGAAACGTCCTTTGATGAAACAAAAGCGGGTGACTTTCTTGACCAAAAAGAACCAGAAGTTGAAGAGATCGAAGTACCTCCCTCGTCTGATTTAGACGACATTATTTCAGGGGCTAATCGGTATGCAGCAGGCGCAAATGACGTTCTCCTTAATCTATTAGGGCTTCCCGGAGACGTAATGAATTTCGCCCTAGAGAAGATG
This sequence comes from Desulfocapsa sp., assembly GCA_022712975.1. Classification (GTDB taxonomy): domain Bacteria; phylum Desulfobacterota; class Desulfobulbia; order Desulfobulbales; family Desulfocapsaceae; genus Desulfocapsa. The sequence continues at coordinate 12,859 of JAFLJO010000025.1, read as the reverse complement.
GGTACTGATAAGCGCGTTTATGGGAGCGAAGCCATCCGAGGACTGGGAGCCAAGGCAGGAATAGGGTTTGAGAAAGGACAGGAACCCGATTCAGCTCTTTATAAGGCTGGTGAGTATACAGGCATAGGTTTAGGCTTTCTGGCTCCCATGCTTAAATATGGCGAAGGTGCCTTAACGGCAGTCAAAGGAGGGCAGGTTGTTGAGGCATCTGTCGGGGTCACAAAAGGTATCGCCCAGCGCGCCACAACCCCGTTTATCACTGCCCCGAAGACAGCTTTAGCAACAGAGGTAACGGCCAGTGCTGGCTCCGGCCTTGGAGCGTACTATGGCGAGAAAGAATACGGGCAAACTGGTGAAATTGTCGGGGGAGTGGTCGGGGCGCTGCCTTCTGCCTTGGTTTCAGTGGCCGTTCCACAACTAACTGCCGCCGCCAAAAAAACCCTATTCCCTTTCACTGCCGCTGGCGCAAAACCTAAAGCCGCCGCAAGATTTCAAGCCTTGGCTGAAACTAAGCACGTAGGAAAAACGATCACCGAAGCACAAACAAAAATACTCCCTGAAGCAAAAATACCCCCCGCCAAATTGTCTGGAGATAGACATCTGATCGCCCTACATAATAAGGTATTAGAAACAGATCCCGCCTTATCCCACAAGATGCTGCTAGAACAGCAAGCCACAAACTCTCTCGCAAGGAAAGAAATGAAAAAGCTTGGAGGAGGTGGATCCATTAGAGAAACCCAAGCCTATCTAAGGGCTAGAATTGAACACACAAAAGGGCTTATTAATTCAAGAGTAGACCAAACCTTAATGAAGGCAAAGGAATCTCTAGTGGAATTCTCCCCATCGACACAAAGAAGCGTTGTCAATAAAACAGTTAACAAACAAGTGGGCGCAGCCCTATCAGAAATGAGAAAAGTCGAGAATGAGGCTTGGCTAAAAGTCAACAAGTCAGTATTTTCTTCTACCGAACAAACAAAGGCAGCCTACTTAAAAATGCTAACCGAGCGCGCCGCAACTGACGACCCAGCAGAGGTGCCTGTCTTCCTTAAAGAATTTCTTGGTTCTGCCAAAGATGGAGCCTTAAAGGGCGGAAAAATAGGTAGGACAGAAACCGTCAAGAATCTGCATGGCCTTCGTAGCAGGATCACAACGGCAGTCAGGGAAGAGAAGGGCAAGGAGGTTCCCAATTGGAATAAAGTTAGAATATTAAATAATGTTCAGGAATCCATCTTAAAAGACATGGAAAGCTCTCCAGCCGCAAAAGACTTTGGCGAAGCCCTTACCATATCCAGAACGCTTAACGAAAAATTCCGTGGTGGGATAATGGACACTATTCTAGGCCATGAAAGAACGGGAGGAAGGGTTGCCCCTGAAATCTCACTAGAGTCCATCAAGGGAGGGCCTAAAGCCGCTGTACAAATCAAAGAAGTTCTTGCCGCTTCCCCTGAGTCTTTTGGGATGACTGAAGAGCTGGTTAAATTAAACCTGAAACAGTCAGGCATAGTGGATAAGTCTGGTCGAATCATTCCTTCTGCCGCAAAGAAGTACCTGTTAAAAAATGAGGACACGCTAGACATCTTCCCTGATGTAAGAAACGCCCTTGAACAGGCCATAGGGCTGGAGGAAAGAGCCGCTGGAGCGGTAATATCGGCAAAGGGAAGGCTGGCAAGGGTTGGTGCATCTACAGCTAGTAAAGTTGCTGAGAGTAAGCCTAAGAGAGTGATGTCAGCCATTATGTCCGCAAGGAATCCTCAAGCTGAAATGAGAGCCGCAATGAGGCGATCTAATGCCGCAGGGAAGAAAGGGATCAAGAACGATATTGTAGACTTTCTTTTAGGGAAAGCTAAGACTGGTCAGTTTGACGATCATGATATGCCTATCCTTTCCGGGCAAAAAATGTCTCACGCATGGAAGACAAATCAAAAAGTATTGAAAGCCGGGCTAAATGAGGGTGAAGTCAAACGACTGGAAATGATCATCCAGACCCTTAAAAAGAATGACGACTTTGATGGTTTACCCAATATAGGAGAGGTTCTTGCCCCATCCAACAGGCTGCTGACCTACGTTGCTAGATTTGCGGCAGCCCAACATGGCGGGGCAATGGGCGGAAGCTCTGGATCGTCCCTTCAAGCCGCCTCTATGGCCTCATCAGCCGCTAAGAAATTTGTGGAAAAGATAGACACCGGCACAGCCCAGCAATTCATAAAAGACGCCATCCAAGACCCGGCGCTCTATAAAGTGCTTTTAACAGACCCAACCAATAGGCCGGGAATGGTCGTTGCTAATAAAGTCCTACAGGGGTGGATGCTTGCCCATACAGTCTCCACACTGCAAGAGAAAGGCGATGACAACTAATAAAAAACCCGGAAAAGCCGGTTTGCGCCTAGATTAGGATCACCTTGCTCTATAATAAACGCAGTACCATAAACATTAAACGACAATAGTAAGTATCTCATAATAGGCATCTTAAATGACTGACCAAAGAAACGTCGCTAGAATCTGGTTAGATCGTGCACACTATCTAACTTCCGCCTGCACTCTAGCATTATTAGTATGGCTATTTACCACCGTGCTGGCGGGTGATAAAAATGACGCCGTATTCCAAGAAACGCTCCTAAATGTTAATAACTCTATAACCCAGCTAAACACTAGAGTTACCGTCCTTGAAGCAATCCGTATTGAGATTGCTAAATCCCATTACACAAAACCAGAAGTAGAGTCCCTTGTAGACCGTTCCATTCGCCCGCTCCAAAGAGATATAGGCCGGTTAGAGAACGTCATGACCACCCGGCTTGATAAAATATACGACGAGGTAAAAAAATGAAACAATATTTCTGGAATATTTTAATTTCTATCGATCAACTGGCTAATACTTTATTAGCGGGAGACCCAGATGAGACTATTTCAAGTCGAATGGGAAAGGCATTGCCAAGGTGCAAAATGTGCCGCCTCGTATGCAAAATATTACACCCTATAGATAACAATCATTGCGTAAAGTCAATCGAAGAGGATGAAGGCTCGCGGGAGAAATGGCAATGGTAGCATTAGAAGAACTCTTAATAAGACACGAAGGACTCAAGCTAAAGACATATCTTTGCACTGCCGGGAAAACAACAATCGGAGTAGGAAGAAACCTTGATGATAATGGTATCTCAAAAGAAGAGGCTTTATTTCTTCTAAGAAACGACATAGAAACATGCAAACAAGAAGCCTCGCGGTTTTTTTGGTATGAAGCTCTATCGAGTGTCCGTAAAGATGTTATTGTTTCCATGATATTTAATCTCGGCCTTTACCGTTTCTCTAGGTTTAAAAACATGATTAAAGCTCTCGAAAGCAAGGACTACCCAGAAGCTGCCCGTCAGATGCTTGATTCAAAATGGGCCACTCAAGTTGGCAATCGTGCCATAGAGCTTTCAAAAATGATGGAGAAAGGATAATGGCATTACCAATTTCATCAATCATCACCGGATTAATTTCGGCATTCAAAGCTTCGCCCGTTGGTCAAGCAAAAACAGGCTTATCACAAAACATTGGCGAACTGGTTACATCTAAAACCAACATGTCAGCCATGACAATCGTAGGTTTCACTATCAACCATTTAACCAATGATCCAAATTCAACAGCAGCGTGGGTAATGCTAGGCGGCTGCCTGCTTGTAATAACTCTTAGAGACACCTTGAACAAGATTTTGGTTGAAATGGTTAAACGTAACGCCGAGTAATCACCCTCCCTACTGCCGTGCTTGGTACACTATATCTGCAATAGCGGGAATGATATCCCTAGTAATCACTTCATGCTGGCTGTAGGGTCTTGCACACACCGGCAGATTAAGGGCGTCTAACAAATCACAAACATCGGCATGTATGTCCTCTCTCAGCTTGTCATATAATGCTTTTATTTCCTGATTCTCCGCTGCCAAGTCAAGATTGTATTTACGCAGCTCATCACTTCCCGCAGCATAACCCCTTAAGTAAGCTTCGCGTTGTGATAGCGGCTTTTCATCAATCACCATTTTTGCAAGCCGGTTTGCGAACTCCTGATAGCTGTAATTGTTGTCTAAGAATTCATCCGTCCACTCTTCACCTTTACTCATCACCAAACTCCTCTATATAAGCTAAACCTGTGGCTCTACCGAAGTTTTTATCAATAATATAAGTACCTTCAACTCCATCATCTGTTGTTTTCTCCAGGCTCCACTCATATCGCTCGTCATATTTAGGTCTCTCAAGACGCTGTTCAACGGCAGGCAAATCCAGTATCAAAGGCCCAAGCAGCTTCCAGTCGCCAATATAGTCTGGCCCGATATAGGCAGGCTCGATACTGTCAGGAGAGTATTCCCAATGAACGCCGCATTCTCCAGTTTTAGGATTAGCTATCTGCGGGAAACCTTTACCTCTGTCAATCGCAATATTAATTTCTTGGTTAGTCATTACATCACGCATATCTCTATCCTCTTTGTTAATGGGTGGCGCGTTTTTCGCCTTTTGTTTGCGGTCGGTTTCTTTTTTACAGATTTTGCATCTGCGCCCGCCGCCTTTTTCTATGCATAAATTATCTCCTGAATACGGGTGCCCTTGCGGACAGTGCGTTTTATCTGCGTAAAATTTACCACTATTACCGCGCCTAACATTCTCTAGTTGCGTTACTGACTCTAAGTGATTAGGGTTTACGCAACATCTTACTCGGCAAACATGATCAAGCTGCATCCCATCTGGGATTGCTCTGATAAATAATTCGTAAGAAACACGATGCGCTCCTTTCATGGAATAATTAACACCAATAGCACCATAACCAGAAGAGTCACATGCCGCTATCCAAATCCAGCAACCAGACTCAGGGACTGACTCCCATTTTTCATTAAATCTATCTAATAAAGACTTCATTATTGTTCCATCGCTCTTTAAACTACCAGCCTTATAGCAATATTGAACACTTCAAGTAGTTTATTCATCCTTTCCTCCTTAGTGGTATTGGGTGCTTAAACTCAACCAAGAGAATTTTATTCTCCCTTCGCTCCTCCTGCTCCGCCGTACTCTCTCTTCGTCTTGTCATGTCGTCGTCCGTGAGTGGGTGGCTTGACCATAAAGACACAGCTTCAAGCTCATCGTACTTGCATCGATTTCCATCTTTGTCGATGTATTTGCCTGTTGTTTCCCATACTCTTGCTGGATATTGTTCAGTCATAATTTTTTCCTAATCGCTCCACTGCTTGTCTAAATAACCTTGGCGTCCTCTTTCTTCTGTGTAAACCCTCATTCCTGTATAGTAGTAGATAGTCATATTATTAATCCTCTATTTTAATACGCTCAGATTCCCTTGCCTTCTTATGGATCTCTACGTGGCAACTGGTGCATAGCCAATTAACCCCAAGCGGCTTCTCATAATCCGGGTGATGGGCCTCAACTTTCACTTCGCCACATACTTCGCATGGCTGTTTTATCAATTTTCCGTCCCTAACTGCATTGCCAGCAATAATATGAGCCGCTCTTTTGATTACGTTGTTTTCAATCCACCGTTTTTTTATTTCGGCGCGCCGCTTTCTAGCATCAGGATCCTTTAATCTTTCTTTTTCGGCACACTTAAATTTCCCGTTTCTTTCTGCTGCATTCGGCCTATTTCTGTCGTATTTCTTGATCCTTTCAAGATTATCCTGCCTATACTGATAGGCGTCTTTTTTTGTGCATTTTTTACACTTATTTAGGTGCCCGTCAGCCATTTGCTTATGTTTGTAGAAGCCAGAGAGAGGCAGTTCTCTCTGACATTTAAAGCAAGTCTTCATATTATTGCTCTTTATATTTAACATCCCAAGAGCGTATCACTATTTGCCAGTGCCTACAAGGGGATTCAACTAAAAGGGATATCGTCGTTGAAATCAGGTGTTATTTTTGCATGGTTTACCTGATTAGGAGCCTGTTGCTGCTTATCTTTTGGTACGTATAAATTAAACCACTGGATAACATGGCCGTCATCGTGAAACACGCCAACAGTATTTAGCTTTAGGTAGAATTTTCCGTCCTTCTCGGCAACAATTCCAACATTCTGGTATTTAGGTTTGTCCTGCCCATCTTTTTGATAGGTTCCGGTTATTGCTACAACATCGTATTTCTTTGGCATATTAAATCTCCTTTGCGGTTAGCTTCTTCATTGCTGTTCGTTGCTGGGAATTAAATAATCCCCATAACACTAGTTTTTCTTCGTTCTCAAACTCGTCCCATATTTGACTTAAGCCTTGCTCGTCATTTGCCGCCAAACAATCAATGGTCTGACTAAATACCTTGTCTTTAATTTCTTTTGTCAGCTTAACGGTTGGGTTTGGCAGCGCCCAGTCTGGAAGCGTCGGATTACCATTGATTACATAGCTTTTACCCTTCTGTTTTATAGGAACCCATTCATTAGGTAGGCCGTATAAGTACCGGCCTACCCCCCATAACACAGCCGCACGTTTAAAAGCATCAGAGTACCGGCCTTTCTCTCCCTCATAGTCTGTTACTCCGGCCCCATTTGACTTCCATATCCATTCTCCATCAATCTTAATTCCTAGCTGGCAGCACCCCTCGAAAGGATAAAGGCATTGCCAGCCTTCAAGGCCACACACTTCGTCCAGTCTATCCATAACGTCTCTTGCAGTTATATAGGCCAAGGCAATGCCTTTATCCTTGTCCCGCGTTGTAGAGCCTACACGCCATGATATCTTATCAGAAGGAAATGGCGTCTTTAGATCTTGTAGATTCATCTTGTTCTCCGAATGTTTGATCTAACATCTTAACAAACGTTTCATATTCTAACGGATTAGCCGTATAAATATTTGAAACAGCCCTATAAGCCTCTGTGTAAGCATGCTCTTCTGGATCAAGATGATCACCCAATGAGTCACCGTCATTCACCGTTGCTATGTTATTTGCCATCTTTTGCCTCCAGAACGATTATTTTTGCCTTAAGGGTGATTGTCTCAGCATAAATCTCACCGTTTTCCTCCACAAGCTCGTCAACATACCACGCCAATTCAAGACATTTATTCTGTAGCTGCTCAAAACAAACGTCTGAGTGCGCGTAATCACTTACTTCTTTGAATGTATCGCCCGTATTGTCATTCACGCCACTCAACCTCCACATTCTTGATTTTTTCAAAAATCTCAGACCTATGAACAGCCACTTCTTTATTTTTTGCGTCATCGCTTTTCTTTAATAAAATCTTGTCATAGATCTCGAGTCTGTGAATTGGCACCTCTTTAGGCCCTTCAATCCCAATTCTTACTTGATTGCCCTTTACTCCCAGAACAGTGGCGGATACATCATCACCAATCATGATCGTTTCACCTACGCGCCTTGCTAGTATCAACATCCTATTTCTCCTTTTAAATTACACTATCATATTATCGGCGTATCTTGCGGCAAGAGGCCGGTAAGTGCTGTCCGATTTCTTTCCGCACTTGACGCACTCCAAATTAGGGACAATATTGTTATGAAAATATGAATCGTCGTATCCGCTCCCTTCGTGCGTATCTCCGCAATGCTCGCACTCGTATAAAGCGTTAAAGTCTCGACGATGCTGGGATATAATCTTCTTAAGCCTCATCCTATTTTTCCTTAAATTAAATTATTTAACAACATCGTCTGAGTTAGCCTGAGGTAACATTTTATCCATCATTCCCATGGCGCGAAAAAGATTATTGGCAAAGTAGTTTCTGGAAAACTGTTCAACATAGTCGGTAGACCGTTTGACCGACGAAGCAAGCTCTGTCTCGATGTATAAGTCAACTTTTTCCATTGCGACTTTCTGCATGTTTTCCTTCTGCCTTCTGTCGTTCCAGTTAAACTCAAACCCCTTAATTCTCTTTGCTAGTTCATCAATCTTGTCGTCAACAAGGCCAGGGTAAGCCTCGTCTAGCTTTTCCCTCATTACAGCGTGAAGAGCCCTTTCAAAGGATGCTTTAGACTGGAACGCGTCCTTAATGCACTTAATAGACTCCTGCTGAATATACTGCTGTATTAGCTGACGGTAGTTTTCCGATATATGGCGTCTAATCAGAACCTGAATACTGGCAACATCAATAGCGGCTTTAACATTGAAGGCGATAGCTTTCTCTAAGCCTTCTACCTCTGTAGGCTTATAATCTTCATAATCTTCATAATCTTCATAACTCACAACCCTTCTCCTATTTATTTGAAAGTATTACTTTGCCGTCAAAGTCTTTAAAATACCCCATATCCCATATTGAGCAATACATCACTGAGCTGAGGCCCATTCCTTCACCATAAACAACCATCCCCTCTCTGGGCCCAGTAAATAAAACAACACTTTTCCTAGATTTCGATATCATTAGCTTAGGAAATTTCGGCTCTTTATCGTTTTCAATCAACTCACTATTCATAGCTTACCCCTCTACCCGTCTCTTTGCTTCTTCAAGAACGTAATTATCCCAACCATCAATCAATAGAAGCGTCTCAAAGGGAAGGCTGTCTCTAGAAAGATTATTAAAAGTGCACATAAATTTCTCGGTATCATTGGTATCTTTAAAAATATCAGGGTATTCGTCCATCAGAAAACCCTCAAACACCGTAACGTCTTCACGAACTATCGGAACCATAACCTCTACTGCCCGATTAAACCTAGCCAGCTTTTCGTGGTGTTCGTCTGTATCTTGAACTACTGGGTCTATCATCTGTCCCTCGCGCATCTTTGAAACCATTCAACCTGCCTTTTCAGCTCCTCTATTTCCTTTACCATATCCTGATCTAGGTCTTTTATTAGCTCGACCCTGTACTCTTTGAAAATTTCCTGCCTAATCACTTTAAAATCAAATTCTCCCTGAACAACCTTGTTGTCGTAATTGCGAAATCCATCCATTAAGGCGCTACGGTAATTAAGCCAAGAGTCGCTTTCAATATGAGGGACGATATCGCAATATAAATTTCCGATAACTTTCTCAGCCATCTTTATTAAGTCCGACTTAAACTTGTTTATTAGCTCCTGAGCTTCTACTTTTCCCGCATCGGGTAGCGTAGGGTATAGCGGGTATTCTTTGTCAGTCATAACCCTTCTCCCTCTTTAAACTTAACTTTAATGCAGGCTATTCTGCTAGGATTCGCCATCTTGTCGGCTAGAGGCTTATTCGCCCACACCTGAGCAGCTGAGTTAATGCCATTTAAAAAAGGGGTGTCGTCAAGATTTACCCACCCCTCTATTTCTTCGGGTGGGTTAATGAGGTCAAGTGGGTGGGGCCTTCTGTCGGCACGGTACTCCCCCTCAATAGTCCAGCGAGCCGAAAACCATTTCCCATTTGCCTCATACTCTCCTCTGACGGGGTATGCTCCACCCTTAGCCTGAGTAGTCCATATCACCACCTTGCCGCCGTCTCTTCTTCCTACCGGTTTATCATAATCAGTCATTTTCCATACCTTTGCCTTGATTAGCAGTTCTCTTAAGTCATTAACCCACTTGCCCGCGTCATCCGTATCATCCTGATAAAGGTTAGCCAGCAAGATATTCTGTGAAACCATACGCTCTGTTTTTTCAAGCATATCAACCAATTCTTCATGCATATTACAAGCCTTTATTATGTATTCTGCACGCTCTTTTGATAAGCTTTCAGTTATTAGATAATTAAGCCAGTCTTCTATTGCACCAAAATCGTTTTTATCTATAGATGACATATCTCCTCCTAATCCTTCCGTTCATAATCAATCATTTTTCCTCCCAGAAATCTACAGCGTCAAAAAACCCACTCTTCAGTCCGACCCATATCGTTCCAACAACGCGGCCGAGAAGGATAAGCGGAATATGTATTAAGCAGGCTATAGTCTCCACCATCAATCCTTCCGCCCATGAAACGCGCCATTTTGGTCATTAAAGCACTGAGGGCATATTTCACCTTCATTTAGCATGACGTGAGCCATGCCTCTCTTGTGACACATATGGCCCCACTTAGAGGTCTTTGGTTGTTGAGCCCTAACTATGTGTAAAATATCCTCAATCAGGGTAGCAGGCTTCTCAGGCGCTCTGTTCTTGAATATTGATGTGACGTTATTCATTATCCTTTCTCCTTCCTTTCTTCAAAAGGATTTGGACACATAAATTTATCCTGCCAGGTGCATTTACTATAATTAGCCTCGCAAACATCACATTTATGCCCAACGATCACCACATTAGGCGCATCTTCGTATGTTGACGCTAAAGCATCTCCTAGCTGGTCTCCGCATCGCGCGCAATAAAAATACCCAAAGCAAGCGGTTTGTATCTTCGAGTGACCAATAAGAGAGCAAACAATATCTTTTATTTTTTGATCGTCGGTCAAACCAAGCAAGTCTAGCTTTTTCTGTAATTCCTCTTGTTCCATTAAATCACTCATCCTCTAGCTCCTGTTATATGTTGAGAAGTCAGTATCCCAGCAATCATTAACTGTTGACTGTTGCTTTTTGTGGCCCCATTTGGCAAAACCTTTTATATCCTTTGGCGCTAACGGAGCAATAAATGATTCAATAGCGCGCCCAATTTGGTCATCACTCATGCCATCAATAGACCGACAGTTATCCACTAGCTGTAGAATATCTTTACAGAATTCTGATTTCGTCATTACCTTCTCCTGCTATATATATGGCGCGCTGAGCAGGATTTGAATCTGCGACCCACTACTTAGAAGGTAGTTGCTCTATCCAACTGAGCTACCAGCGCATTAAATTGGTGCGGACGGAGGGTCTCGAACCCCCAGCGACTTAGCCTCAGTCGCATCATTTAGTTTAATCTAGTAGCAGGTGAGATCGATTTATTGCCTGCCAATCCTCTTTTTGTTACTAGAATATCCAGTAAATGGTGTCTACCAGTTTCACCACGTCCGCGTAAATTATGACCGGGCAGTCATAAGGATATCTCCTTGCCGATTGACAGTCAGCACCCTTCAGCTTTATGTTTATCTTCGCAGGTAGGAGGCTAACCACCGCTGATAAACGAAGAATCATTATGCTTCAGCCGTCAAACTGAAACTTATAGAGCGGCCAGCTCTCTATGCCTCCTCTGATACTATTTACCTCAGTGATTGTCATTCACTTCTTAGGTTAATATAGATAACCGGCAAGAGTATCGACTTTTTCATAAGCGTCTTTGATGTCACCTATATCAAAAACAGAATCAATTTCTAGCAAATCTTTCACATCATTAACTCTTGCCTCAAGGCCGTCAATCAAGTCTTTTATCTTTCCTGCGACTTCGTCATAAGAATTATCTAAATGTTCACCTAAAACTTTATCTATTTCTTCACGAAATATACCTCTATCGCTCATTGCTTTCTCCTCTCGTTAAGTTCTTTTCACTAAGATTGTCATTTACTTCTTGGGCTGAAATTTTTATACCACTTGCAGCGTTTGTTTATAGTTCCTGCAAGTAGCCGTCTTTTCATCTTTCTGTCTTTGCTTTGACCCTGTTTATCGTTAACGTGAATCATTCACCCTCTCCTCTTGTCGGTTAAAGCCATTCATCAAGTTTTTCTTCATCCCACCGCTTATTAAATGACTCTTCCCCATCGTCGCCTGATGCAAAGTAATCAACTCTAGCCAACATCTTTCCGGCCAGCTCTAGCACGTCAGCAGTCCTCTTGATTCTCTCTAAGGTTTTTTTACTACAGTCGCCACTGTATCTGTCAGCTAGACTTTTAACATCATCAGAAATGTTGTCTATAGTGTGTTGTGGATAGTTAAATTTGCCACCACTCATTGCTTCTCTCCTTCTCTCCTCTTGTCAGCTCTTTCCATTAACTAAATGGAGGGCGGCTGTCCGGTCATCAATCCGGTTTTCGTTGGAAACAACAGTCACAAATACTATCTTTGCTTAATCCTTCCACCTATGGGACGCGACCCCTTACGGTCATCTGCCTCAGCAACTTTGAAATGCAGCCGCCTTCCACAATTCAAAGTATACATGTTGCAATATAAAATGCAACTGTTATAATAACATTTAACAAGTAATTTAAAGGTACATATAATGGAACGTCAGAAGTATTTAGATAAATTTAAAAAGCGCCGACTAAAAATAATACGGCTACGGGATGTCAAAAAATTGACGTGGGCTAAAATAGCCGAGCAAATGGGAGGAGTATCTAAAACGGCCGTGCTGAATGCATATAAACGAGAGAAAAATGAGTGAGCAAGAGGTTAAGCAGGCAACGATTAAATCAATCATAGGTCGCATGGGTGTCTGTAATGGATATGACGAATTAACTCGTCTGGAATTACGGGAACTATTGGAAGAGCTGGAGGAGATATGAATTTAATTCTACCTTTAAAAAGAAAATGGTTTGAGCAAATAAAGTCTGGCGAGAAAACAGAAGAGTATCGTCTTGATAATGAATATTGGCAAAAAAGAATTATAGGAAAATCATTTGATAAGGTGATTGTGACGCTAGGATACCCAAAGCGAGATGATTTAAGTCGAAGGCTTGAATTCCCGTGGAATGGGTATGTAATGAAGGACGTAGTTAGTGACGAATGGGACGGCAATCTAGTTCGTGTTTTCGTTATACCGCTTTGGAATAACTGGGGGGCAGCATGGGAATATGCGGAGGCTACGACGAACTAACACGTCTGGAATTACGGGAACTATTAGAAGAATTGAAGGAGTTGGCATGAAATTAGCACAGCATTATTTGAAAGAAACAGCAAGCGGTGACTCTTTGGGTGGGTTTAACTCAAGACTTTTAGGCGATTCTCGAATGAGGTGTATGGAAGGGACGCTTTCTAGGCTCCTAAGAGGAGACCCTGTAGGCGACAAATACGTATTAGGTCTGGCTTGGGCTATTAAAAAGATGGAGGAAGAATGAAGCAAGTGAGCGAAATACCAAAAGAAGGCCAGTTTGTTGCTGTCTGGGAG